>CAZBQH010000447.1:0-33850 GCA_964493915.1 uncultured Nitrospiraceae bacterium | reverse complement strand
CCGATCCCACCCCCGAGCCCCCACAGCAATTGAGACAGAGACCACCAACGGAGCCCTGCCAGCGCGCATACGAGGCCCCCGGCCAGCGCCCCGGCGCAGAGTCCGGCACTCCCCGCCAGACTGGCAAGGACCGCCGCCCGGTCCTGTTTCCAGACGTGCAGCCAAGCAAGCAAACCGAGCAGCGACAGGGCCGTCGTTTTCGACATGTCGCCCGTCAAGGGCAGCACATCGCCGGGCCGGACACCCATCGCCCACCACAGTGCCGCGACAGGCAAGAGCCAAAGCAGATCGCGCCAGCGATAACGGATGCCGCTCAACGCCATCCCGAACACGCCCCCGGCCATGGCACCCGCAACGGCCGCCTTGCCCATGCCCAAAAGGAGGCCACGGGGCGTCGTCTCCGGCGACGCCAGGAATGCAGCCACAGGGGCGAAATCGATGCCCGCCGTCACGGCTGTTGCCGCAGCGCCGGCGACGCCTAGAGCGGCTAGCCGGATCTGCTTCCTCTCATCCAGCGAGACCGCAGCAACGGCCAAGGCACCCAGAAGCCCTGGCATCATCGCACCGATCCCGCGGCTGAACTCGCCGCGCAGCCACCAGCCAAGGGCCATAGCTCCGCCGCAGACCAGTGCGTAAACCCCCGCCGAGTTGCGATTGAGCGAAACGTCAAGCATGCGGCCAATCTACGGGAGCTGCAGGCATGGATCAAGGAAGACGCGGTTGCACCGGGTAAGCGGCGCAGCGCCCACCGCAGGCAACGGGCTACCTGGGCGCCGCCCAGTCCCAACACGCCAAGGTCCAGTCATGGCCTTCAGCGGCGACCGCTCCAATGTAGCCTTCACGCGGTGCAAGGGCCTCGACGCGCCAGCGTGCGGCATCCGACACGTCCCATGCCGTGCTTAATATGGCGGCCGGCTCGTCAGGCGCCAACGTCACGGCGAACTGGTCGAGGGGTAGGGAAAGGCCCTCGCCCCGGGCCTTGATGAAAGCCTCTTTGCGCGTCCAGCAGTTGAAGAAAGCTTGCAGCCGCATCTCCGGGGGCAGTGTCTGAAGCCGGGCTCTTTCAGCGGCAGAAAAAAACCTCGAGGCCAGGGATTCTATCTCGATACTGGGGTTGACCTGCTCGATGTCCACGCCGACGGCGCGGACGAACGTGAAAGCGAACAACGCTAACCCATGCGAGTGAGAAACATTGAAACGCAGCGCGTGGCCGTTGGACTTGATAGCAAGCTCGGGCTTGCCGCGAAGTCCATAACGGAAGTGGATGGTGCGGGGCGCACGCCTCGTATAACCGGCCAACAACATCCGCAAAACGCCGCGCCCCACGATGAACTCCTCGCGGTCGCGAGCAAAATGAAACCGCTGCGCGCGCGTATGTTCATCGTCCGTAAGCGTTTCCTCGAGCAGAGCGAAAGCATCCGGGTGACTCAGCGCGCTGCGCCACACGTGCACCTCGTCCGTCTTCAGCGCAGGGTGTTTCAGGGGTCTGCGCCACAGGTGCTCAGCCATTGGCGGCGCCCCTCATTCCGTTGCTTCGACAGCGGCCAGACACGCCTCAACGGCCGCCGCGAACTCTTTGACGCAGGGGGGCCGGAGTAGGACGACATGGTCGCCCGGAACCGTCAGCACCTGAAGTCTATCGCCAACGAGCGGCGCCCAGCCAAGCGTCGGATCTTGATAGGCCGTGCTCTCGGGCTGGCGCGCCGCCCGGAACAGTGTCACGGCGCCGTCATAGGGCTTGGGGACATAGCGCCGTACCGTCCGCATATTGGCCCACATCACACGGATGACCCGCCGACTCGGCGGCTGATCCAGAGGCAAAACGCCTTCATCGTCTCCGACGGTTTCCGCCATGGCCGCCTCGCGCAGGAATCGGCGCCAAATGGCGTCTGCCCAGACAGTTCGCAGCCGGTCCGCAACGCCCTGAGCGTCTCGAACTGAGCTTCTGTTTGGGCGCAAGGCGAGGTAGAAGAAATCGCGCACGTTTTCGAAGAAGGGTATCACTAAAGACACGACAAAACGCGCCTCTTTCTTAGCGTTTTCCCAACGTTCCCGCCAAGTCCGCGTCTTCCCGTTGTGTACTCCCGTAGTGAAGGTGTTTGTGTCGATTAGCCCTACCAGACCCACCTTTGCACCCTGGCCTCGAAGCACGCGGGCGATCTCGTAGGCAACAAGACCCCCAAAGGACCAGCCGGCTAGGCAGTACGGCCCCGTGGGAAAGACGGACCGCACGGACTCTGCGTAGTGGGCCGCCAACTCCTCGACCGTCCTATACGGCTTTTTGCCGCTCACCAAGGCCGGGTCTTGCAGACCGTACACCGGGCGCCGGCCCTGCATCTGATGCGCGAGCGCGTAGTATGGGAAGACCACGCCGCCCACGGGGCCGACGCAGAACAGAGGAACCTGCGCGCCTCCCGTAGCCAAGGGGACAACGCATGGGTCCAGCCCCGAAACGGCCTTTGCCTCGACCGTCCAGCCTTTCTCATCGCTTGCTCGCCCAGCATGGGCGCGCGCCTCCTCGATGCGCGACGCAAGCCCCTCAACAGTCGGCTGTTCAAACACGCTCTTGAGTGGGAGATTCACGCCGAAGGCATCGTTGATCTTCGACAGGAGCCGGATAGCGAGCAGCGAGTGGCCGCCGAGATCAAGGAAGTGGTCGCGGATGCTCACTCGCTCGACGTGCAACGCCTCGGCCCAGATTGCCGCCACCTGCTTCTCGACGGCGGTGCGGGGCGGGACGTACAAGTCTGCACCCTTGACGGCGGCCTGTCGAGGAGCAAGCAACTTCTTCCGATCCACTTTTCCGTTTGGGTCGAGGGGAAGCGCGTCAAGCGTCATGAGGCCCGAGGGAACCATGTAATCCGGCACCTTGTTTTCGAGAAAAGCGCGCATCTCGGCGAGGGTCCAGGTTTGTCCTGGCTCGGCCACAACATAGGCCGCAAGCTGTTTTTCGCCGGGGACGTCCTCGCGGGCAATGACTGTTGCCTCGCGTACAGCGGGGTGTTGGACAAGGATCGCCTCGATCTCGCCCGGCTCGACGCGGAACCCGCGGATTTTCACCTGCTGGTCGATCCGCCCCAGAAACTCGATGCTTCCATCAGACACATAGCGTACCCGGTCGCCCGTCTTGTAAAGCCGCGCACCGGAGCCCGCGCTGAAGGGATCGGGCATGAACGCCGCTGCCGTCAGGTCCGGCCGGTTCAGATAGCCCCGGGCCAATCCGTCGCCGCCCGTATATAGTTCGCCGGGGACGCCGAGAGGGACGGGCCGCATCTTGCTGTCCAGAATGTAGACGCTTGTATTGGCGATGGGACGTCCTATCGAAACGGTCGCACCCACCTGGTCCGTCGAGGTCATAGGGCAGCAACAGGTGAAAGTGACGTTCTCGGTTGGACCGTAGCCATTGATCACAGTCCGTTCGCCCGGCGCCTCAAGCAGTCGTTTCACATGAGCGGGGGACAGCACGTCGCCCCCGGCCAGCACGGTTTTTACCTGCTGCAGATCTTCGAGACGCTCATCGACCATCAGATGAAAGAGTCCGGCCGTGAGCCAGAGCGTTGTGACGCCATAAGTGCGAAGTGCGTTGCCCAGGTCCTCGAGCGACGGCGTGCCGGCAGGCATGATGGCGAGGCGGCCGCCGTTAAGGAGCGGCCCCCAAATCTCGAGCGTCGACGCATCAAACGAGACGGGCGCCAGCAGCAGGAACACATCCTCCCCGTTGTAGCGCAGGAAGTTCGTGTTCTGCACTAAACGGACAGGGCCCCGGTGGGTGACGCTGACTCCCTTCGGACGGCCTGTTGATCCCGAGGTGTACATGACATACGCAAGATTCTCGGCCGTTGCGTCGTTTCCGGGCGCCGTATCAGGCTCTTCCGCAAAGGACCGCCAATGGGCATCGAGGTACAACACTGTGGCCGCGTGGGCAGGCAAGGAATCCTCAAGACCCCGTTGCACAAGCAGCACCGGCGCCTGGGTGTCCTCAATCATGAACGCGAGGCGTTCCACCGGATAGTCCGGGTCGAGCGGCACGTAGGCGCCCCCTGCCTTGAGTATGCCGAGGAGCCCCGCAATCAGCTCGAAAGACCGTTCCGCGCAGACGCCCACCATCGTCTCAGGCCCGACGCCAAGCTTTCGCAGCCGGTTGGCTAGCTGATTGGCGCGCCGGTCCAATTCGCGATAGGTAAGAGTATTCTCGCCAAGGACGAGCGCCACAGCATCGGGTGCACGATCTACTTGCACCTCGAAAAGACGGTCGATAGTTGCGTCGCGGGGATAGGACGTCCGGGTCATGCTCCACTGCGCCAAGAGACGCCGTTCATCTTCCGTAAGCGCCAAGACTTGCGACACTTTCTGCCCGGAGTCCTGCGCGAACTGGTCGAGCACGTTCCGAAGGCGGCTCAGCAGCCGCGCCACGGCATCGTCATCGAACCGGCTTGCGTCGTACATTGCCCGCAGCATGACGGTATCGCCGAGAGAAGCCACAAGCGTCAGGGGATAGTTCGTGCGCCCGAAATCGCGCACCGCGGAGATCTGGAGGCCGCCGCGGCCCTCGCGCAATGCAGGATCGACGGGATAGTTTTCGAAAACGAGCAAGGACTCGAAAAGGGGCAAGTCGCGCGGCAGATCGCTCCAAGCCTGAACCTGTTCGAGCGGACTGTACTCGAATTGACGGACCTCCACAAGGTCTTCCTGAATGGTCGCAAGCCACTCCGCGACGCTTGCCTCTTCGTCCACGTGAATCCGCACAGGCAGCGTGTTGATGAAGAGCCCAACGATCGACTCGACGCCCGGCAAAGAAGCGGGCCTGCCCGAAACCGTTGCGCCGTACACCACGTCGTCATGACCGCTGCAGCGGCTCAGGAGCAATGCCCAGGCCCCTTGAAGCAGCGCGTTGATCGTCAACTGGAGTGCACGCGCGGCGTGTAACAGCCGTTCAGCATCTCGAGGAAGAAGATGAACCTCGCGCTGCGCGTAGCGCGTCTCTTCGCTTATCGATCCCGACGGCCGATCGAGGCCAAGAGGCGTCGGTTCCGTAAAGCCTGCCAGTTTTCTGCGCCAGAAGCGTTCGGCTTCCCCAAGATCCTGCCGCTCGAGCCATGCGATGTGGTCTCGGTAAGCCCGGGCGGATTCGAGCCGCATGTCGCCCGAGGCGGCGAAAGTCTCGTAGCAGGCGAAGACCTCGCCGAGGATGATAGGCATGCTCCATCCGTCGACAATGGTGTGATGGGTAGTCCACAGTAGAACATGGCGGTCGACGTCGAGTCTCAGAACCGAGATACGCGTGAGGGGAGGACGCCGCAGGTCGAAACCCTTGCGCCGGTCTTCAAGCCGGAAGGCCTCGACCCGTTCCGCCCTTTCGGCAAGAGAGTTGCCGCGCCAGTCATGGAATGTAATATCCAGCGCCGCCTCGTTCATCACTATCTGATGCGGTTCGTCCATGCCCTCCCAGTAAAAGCCGGTACGGAGGATAGGGTGGCGCTCGACCACGGCCTGCCACGCAGCCTGAAACGCGCCGGGGTCCAACCGGCCGTCGAGCGTTGCTTCAAACTGCTCGACGTAAACGTCCTGCTGCGGCGTGTAAAGGCTGTGAAAAAGCAAGCCTTGCTGCATGGGCGACAAGCGGTAGATGTCCTCGATCTTTGCATTGCTTCCGGCGTGTTCTGCAATCGAGGCGAGCAGCCGGTCGAGCTGGGCTTGCGCCAGCCGCGCCAACGGGAAGTCAGACGCCGTGAACCCGCCGCCCCCAGCCGCCAAGCAATGGGCGATCAAGCTGCGCAAGGCATCCAGGAAACGTGCGGCCAGATCCTTGATCGTCTGCGTATCGTAACGTTCACCGCTGTAACTCCAGTCGATGCGGAGTTCGCCGTTCCGCACAAGCGCGTTGAAGTCAATCTCATGCGGGCGCTGCCCGCGTGGACTATGCATCGGCCCGATAGGACCGTCTGAGAAGGCCAACAGCGAGGCATCGCCGACGAGCTGATCGAACTGCCCAAGGTAGTTGAAGCTGACCTCCGGCTGAGGGGCTTTGCGCAAGCAGGACGCTGCCGCCGGATCCCCGCTGAGATACCGCAGCACGCCATAGCTCACGCCCCGATCCGGAACGGCCCGAACCTGTTCCTTTACCATTTTGAGCGCCCCGCCAGGTCCCTCAGCGTTTTCAATGCTGACAAGGAGGGGATACATGGCCGTGAACCAGCCGACCGTTCGCGACAAGTCAAGCCCCTCGCCCACGTCCTCGCGGCCGTGGCCCTCGACGTCAACCAACAGGGCGCCCGCGCCGATCCACGGCTCGAAAGCCTGGACAAGAGCGGTCAGCAGAACCTCGTTAACGCGGGTGTGATACACGGGCGGGACGTCGTGAAGCAGGGCATGGGTATCGTCCCGGCCCAGCGTGCAGGTCAAGGTGCGAGCTCTCTGCTCCAGGTTTGCGCCGTTAGGATGGTCGACCGGCAACCGCGGCGCATTGTCCCAAGCAGGGTCTAGCCAGTAGTCTTGCGCGCCGGCCTTCAACAGGCGCCGGGCATAGGCGCCGAGACTCTCGGCCCAGCGTTTGTAGGACGCCGTCTTTGGGGGGAAATGGATCCGCTCCCCCCGCTCGCGCTGCTCAAGGGCCCGCTCGAGATCCTCGAGCAACACGCGCCACGAGACGCCATCTACGGCGAGGTGGTGTATGGCCATCAAAAAGCGAGGTGGGCGTTCGGCGCCGAAGTCAATATAAGCCGCTTTAACGAGGGGGCCTGCGGAAAGGTCGAGGCTGCTCTGGATTGCGGCAGCCTGCACTTCGAGCCTGGCGTCGCGTGCGTCGCCGTCCCTGCCGGAGAGGTCAATGTAAACCAGCGGCGCACCGCATCCCGGCGGGGCAACAGTTTGGGCCCATCCATCGGACCTGCGCTCAAAACGGAGCCGCAACGCGTCATGATGGTCAACGAGGGCATCGAGGGCCTCCTCGAGATGGCCGGCCGGGATGGGCGCTCTCAAATCGAGCAGGACGGCTTGGTTCCAGTGGCAAGGCTCGACAAAATCCCGCTCGAAAAACCAGCATTGAATAGGCGTCAAGGGTATGGGACCCGTGATGAACCCCTGCTCACCGGCATCGGTCTTGGCCATTCCAGCAGCAGCCGCCAACTCCGCGACTGTCTGGTGTTCAAAAATCTGTTTCGGCGTGATGTACAGCCCTGCCTGGTTGGCGCGGGCAATTACCTGAATGCTGAGAATCGAGTCCCCTCCCAGCTCGAAGAAATTGTCCCGCACGCCCACACGGTCGAGCCGCAGCACATCCGCCCATATCTTCGCCAATGTTTGTTCCGTCGGGTTTCCAGGGGCGACATAGCCCCGGCCCTCGTTACGCTCGAATGACGGGGCGGGGAGGGCGCGCCGGTCGATCTTCCCGCTTGCATTCAGGGGAAACGCATCGAGTACGGTGATGGCCGAGGGGATCATATAGTCGGGCAGCACCTGCCTCAAGGCGCTGCGCAACAAGGCCGCGTCGAGGCGGACCCTTTCTTTAGGCACGACATAGCCGGCGAGCCGCTTCTCGCCGGGCATATCTTCTCGTGCCAGCACGACGGCCTCGCGCACGCCGGTCTGCCGCTTCAGGACCGACTCGACCTCGCCGAGTTCAATACGGAATCCCCGGACTTTGAGTTGGTCGTCAATGCGCCCGAGAAACTCGATGTTGCCGTCAGACAAGTAACGGGCCGTGTCGCCGGTCTTGTAAAGACGTGCGCCCATCTTCGCACTGAACGGGTGCGGGATGAAGCTCGCCCTGTCCAGGTCGGGGCGGTTCAGGTAGCCGCGCGCCAATTGGACGCCGCCCACATACAGCTCGCCGGGCACGCCAATCGGGACAGGCTGGAAATGCTTGTCGAGAAGGTAGACCTCCGTGTTCGGCAGCGGCTTACCAATATGCGGTGCAACGCCCTCGCTGCCTTGGACAGATACCCGACCCCACGTGCTCACGACCGTATTCTCGGTCGGTCCATAGTGGTTTACGAGAATGAAAGGATGGGCCTCGTTTGGCCGTTTGTGGAGTTTGTCGCCCCCCGTCAGGATGGCCCGCAACGCGATTCCGGGGGGCCACCGTTCGTCGAGCGCCGCCTCCGCAAGTTGCGTTGGAAGAAAGGCCAGCGTGATGTCCCGATCAGCCATCCAGGCAATGAGCCTCGACGGCAGCGCGCGCGTCTCCGTATCCGGGAAATGCACCGACGCGCCCGACGTGAGAAAGGGCCACACCTCCAGGACCGACGCATCAAAGCCCTGGCCGGCGAGTTGAGTCGCGCGGTCCTGCTCTGTCACGTTGTAGGCGCGCTCGAGCCATGCAATCAAGTTCGCAAGTCCCTGGTGCTCGATTTGCACTCCCTTGGGCAATCCGGTTGATCCCGACGTGTAGATGACGTAGGCCAGATCCCCGAGCTCGACGGGCACGTCCAGGTTGTCGTCCTTGCTGCGTGCCACATCGGCCCACTCGGCATCCACGCACCGGATCGGGGAGACATCCCGAGGGACTACCTCGAGCAAGCTCTCCTGCGTCAACAGCAGCGGCACATCGGCATCCCGCATCATGAAGGCCAATCGCTCGGACGGATTCACGGGGTCAAGAGGAAGAAACGCCGCGCCGGCTTTCAAGATCGCAAGCTGAGCAACCACCAACGCCGGACTCCGTTCCAGGCAGACCGCGACCACTTTGCCCCGTGCGGCTCCAAAACCCAGCAGAAAGCGCGCAAGCCGGTTGGCACGGCGATTGAGTTCGTCGAAAGTGAGCGTATCGTCCCGGCAACCCGCCAGGGCCAGCCGGCCGGGAAAACGGTCTGCCGCCTCTTCGACGAGGCGATGGACACAGGCGTAGCGGACTGTGTCGTCTTTGGCGCCGTTCCATTCGACCAAGAGCTGCCGGCGTTCCGCTTCAGACAGCATCGTCAGGCGCGAGATAGGCTGAGCAGGATCGCGCAGAGCGTCGCGCAACAGATTCTCATAGTGGCGCGCGAGCCGTTGGATCGTGGACGTCTCGAACAGGTCGGTGTTGTATTCAAACCAACCCGTCAACCGCCCCTCCTCAGGAAGGAGTGAAACAGCAAGGTCGAACTTGGCGGCCGCAGGGTCGAGATCCACAGGCTTCAGCCGCAATCCACTGAACGTCAGGGAGGGCAACGGCGAATTCTGAAGGACGAACATGACCTGGTACAGGGGAGAATGGCTCAAGTCTCGCTCTGTCTCGATCGCATCGACGATCTGCTCGAAGGGCACGTCCTGATTCGCAATTGCCCCAAGGACTGTTGTCCGGACGCGGTTCACAAGGTCCGCAAAACAAGGGTCGCCGCTCAGGTCCGTGCGCATGGGCAAGGTATTGACGAAGAGGCCTATCGCGTCGCGCATCTCGCGGCGGGTGCGGCCCGCAATAGGACAACCCACAATGATGTCTTCGAGACGGGTGTGCCGGTGAAGCAAGGCATAGAAGCCCGCGAGAAGCGTCATGAACAGAGTCGCGCCGCGCCCCCGGCCGAATTGCGCCAAGCTTTCAGTAAGCTGTTCCGGCATCTCGACAGGCAGGTGCGCGCCGCTGTAGGTCTGGACCGGCGGCCTCGGCCTGTCGGCGGGCAACTCGAGCAGCGGCGGACTCCCGCGCAGCGTCTCGCGCCAGTATTCGACGTGCGGCTGAATTCCGGCGCCCCCGAGCATCTCGTATTGGGCCTGAGCGAGGTCCGCATACTGCTTAGACAGTCCCGGCAGATGCGGCTCCTCGCCGCACCGATAGGCTTCATAGAGCTCAGCCAATTCCTTGAGCCACACGCCTATCGACCACCCGTCCGAGACGATGTGATGTACGGCGGCGGCCAGCAAATGACGTTCGGGGAGAACACGAAGCAACGTGCAACGAAACAAAGGACCGCGCTCGAGGTCAAAAGGCATCCGGATGTCCGCCGTCGCTCTGCGCAGCGCCTCCTGCTCACGCCGGTCGAGGGGGACTTCTGCCAGATCATCTACCGCGAAGCACAATGCCATCGAGCTGTGAATGACCTGGACGGGAACGCCGTCTACCTCGGCAAACGTGGTTCGCAGCGGTTCGTGGCGTCCAACGATCTCAGCCAGAGCGCGCCTCAGCGCATCGATGTCGAGGGGGCCGTCAATCCAGAGGCCCACCGGCACAATGTAGGTCCGCGCATACGGCTGGAGCTTCTCGAGAAACCACATGCGTTGCTGAGCCAAGGACACGCGGGCAATGCGCTGCCCCGGACCAATCAGACCCATAAGCGCGCCTTTCTGCGCACTCAGCCCGATGCGCCGATCGGCTGCAAGAGCGCCCTTTGGCCCGCGAAAACAGAGCTGGCCGCTCTCGCACCAAACCTGGAGACCCTGTTGAAGGACCCCGATTAGTAGGGACTCAGCCGTCACAACCTACCCTCTTCGATATCGTGATCAGCACGCACAGCAGGTTGACTGCCTTCGACTGGCAACTCGTAACCGAGCGCGGCGGCCGTCTCGATCGTCTCGAAGCTCAACGGACGTGGGAGCCGGATTTCACGCCAACACGCGCCCAAAGAGGCATCGATATGATCATGACGCAGAAAAGTCGGGTCGCCGATGCCCCATGACTGGCTGTGGACGCCGTCGGTCATGCGGTCACCCTGATAAGGCGTGAGCAGGGCCGCGTGAAAGCCCACCCCGAGCAAAGCGCAGATGTCCTCCAACGTTTCCTGTGGGTCCGCGACCAGATCCTCGTAACGCACAAGGCAGCAGTTGGCCGCGGGCAGCATCTTGAGAAACGCGAGGATATTGCGGTTGATAGTTGTCCATATGACCTCGCCGAACGCGGCTGGGTCAACGCCTTCTGCACCGAGAAGCCGGTCGAAGCGGTTCCGTACGATGGACTCAATCACTGCGTAGGGATGGCGGACGAGTGCAATAAACTTGGGATTCTCAAACAGCCCCTGAGCCCGTTCAAGGTTGCCCGTGCTCCACGCATAGGAGGGGGACTTGTCCACAAGGAGCCGGGGAGCCGCATGCCGTTGAAGGTTCGCGTAAACCTCTTGCGTCGAGAGATCCTCCGCGACCCACGCGTCGACAAGATGCCTGGCGCCGGCGGCGTCCAGGTTGCGAAGCATCATGACAGCCCGCTCGAGCCCTTCACCCAGGTAACTTCTCTCGAGCTTCTGCGCACGTTCTCCCATAGTATGGAACGGCAGAAGGTGCAGCTCAGGCGGACAGAACAGATCTGGATGTCCAGCCAGCATGACGCGCAAAAGGGTCGATCCCGCCCGCGGACTCGACAAGATCATGGCAACCGACGCGTTGCGCGCTCCAGGAGGCCCAGCCTGCGGCTCGGCGCTCGCGAACACGTCCGACACGGTTTTCCCAACATCCTCCAGGGCCGCAGTCTCGACCGGCGCGGCATGCCTTGCCCATTCGCCCGCCAGGTAGTCGGCCAGAGACGCGATAGACGGCCGTTCGAACAGCTCTTGCGGATACAGGGGCAGTTGGAAATCCTCTGTCACTCGCACGACCAGTTCCATCAGCGTGATCGAATCAAGACCCAGCCGGAGAAAGTCCCAATCGGCCGGAATCTCGCTAGCTGCTTTGCCGAGGCGATCCGCTACCAGGTTCTGCAGATAGTGGATGACAGCGTCTTTTCTCTCTTCCCCCACGGCTCCGGCTGCTCTCGCCGCGGACAGCCGACGGCTTTGTGCGTCCTGGCCTTGTTTCATTGCTTTGTCTTCCTACATTGCTCCCGGCGTGGCCGTGTCGGTATCCGCCCGCGTCGCTGGCGTTCTATCACGTGCGTGAGACGTCGGCCTGACTGGGCGCCCCGGATATCGCCTTTTCATAGATGCGCCATGTCTTGTAACGCTTGGCATTGAGGCATTCTCCAATCCGGATCACGGCCGTATTGGTCTCGAGCAGCCACGACAGCTCGAGCGTGTCATACTGCTTTGCATCGAGTAATCCTTGGAGATTCCGCGCCACCAACGCCTCGGCGACGCCCGTCCTTCGATGGCTCTTCTTGACGCCCAACAGCAGAGCCCGCGACCGCCGCGTCCGTCTGCGCCGCCACGCCATCCGGGCCAGACGAAACCAGTCAGACCGGCCCAGTAGAAAAGCGCCGGGCCGCAGACAGTCGTTCATGTCCGGCATGGAAACGGCAATTCCCACCGGTTCTTGACCTGCGAATGCGAACTGGATGGTACGAGGATCACAGGCCGCACGCATCTGCTTCGCGAGCAAAGAAAACTCCGCATCGGTGAAAGGGGTGGCGCCCCAATTCTCTTTCCAGGCGTCGTTATAGACCTCGCGAAGGACCGCTTGCTCCCGCTGGAAGTGTTTCATATCGGGATTGCGGAATACGAGACCGGCCCGTCGCTCGACCTGTTCCGCCGTGCGCCGGTAACGGGCGAACGCCTCTTGGAATGCCTTGTCCCGCAAATCCAGCACCTGCGCGATGACATCCATCGCCTTTCTCAAGCCCTGTTGCTCGAGAAGGGCGCCATAATACGCCGGATTGTGCGACGTCTGGAAGAATGGAGGTGTTTCGAATCCGTCGACCAATACGCCGATGACATGGTTCGTCGTGAAACTCATGGGCCCGAGGAGCCGCGTCATCCCGCGCTCTGCACCCCATGCCGCGACCGAGCCGACGAGGGCAGCGGCTGTCTCGGCGTCGTTCTCGGACTCGAAAAAGCCGAAAATCACGTCCTTTTTCTCATTGTGCGCGTTATAGGAGTGTTCGATGCAGCCCGCGATCCGCCCTGCGACCCGACCCCCCCGGTACACCAGGAAATACACCACCTCTGCGTGCCTGTGAAAGGGATGCTCTTCGGTCAGAAGACCAGGAATTCGCAGCAGGCGGCTGCCAACCAACTCCATGTCGAGCAGGGGTGCGTAAAGCGGATCGTTCCGATGCAGGCGCCATGGGAAATGCACGAACTCCTTGAGCAACCTGCGGTCGCGGTTCGAGAAAGCGGCGATTTCCAGTCCATTCCTGCCCAATATACAGTCCTCGGCCTCCGGGAAACGCTCCCTATCAAGATCAAGAGGAGTAGGTCATGCACGACGCATTTCGACAGCCGCCAAGCTGCGGATCCTGAAAGGCAGGGCCGTAGTATAAAGAATCAGCCCACGGATGCGCTACTTGCCGCGGGCGCTTTTGTGCGCACGCATGCAGTCCTTCCAGGCCTCGACGGAATGAGGGGAAGAGGCGCGGCTGAGAGCGGCTGGTTTTCCATCGTTCAGAACGACCACCGCACGCTGGCATAGACGTTGCTATTGTCTTCAAACTGACCGAAGAAGGTCGTGTCGGACTCCCCTAGAAACACGTTGGCGCCCGCCTCAACCGTCCAGTCGTCCGTAACCTTGTATTTGGCCTTGGGGCGCAGGAATGCATCCTGATCGGACGGGCTGTAGTAAGCGAAGAAGGAGAGGGTCAGGTTTTGACTCATGAGCAGTTTCGTCAGCCTGACTGTAAAGACGTGCCGGTTCTGATCGCGCTTGGGCATCATGAAAGGCAGCGTACGCGTATAGGCGTCGTAGTCCATCATGTGTTCGAGGTAATACTGAAAACCACCGGTGAACTCCTTGGCCAGTTCCTGCTCATAGCCAAGCAGCAGACGGAACTCGCTGTTGTTCACGAAGGGGTTGGCGCCGTCGGAGTCTTGGCGCGAATCATAGTAGCCGATTTCGGCATTCCCGATGCCTTTCAGGAAATTGCCGCGAACGCTCGCTCCGAAAACATTGAGCTTGGGAAAGGTCGCCTGGACCGGGATCAGCCGTTGGCCGCCGGGGCTTTTCCAGTAGCCGGTGTAGCCGTACAGGGCATACTCCGACGACCCGATGCGTCTGTAGACCCGCAAGGCCGTCTCGTCATCCTCGAACCAGGTGCTTGGAGCGTTGTAATCCACTTGGTTCTTGCTACCTGTGCGACGGCCAAAAAGAGGATTGTAGTAGCTCAGCCGCCGGCCCGTGATGAACCGGTCGGGAGCGAACTGCGGCGTATAGGCCAACTCAATATTGATCGCCTCCGTGTAAGCCCCGAGACGAAGCGTGTCCGACGGCGCTTTCAAGTACTCGTCCTCGCGGCCGGCCAGGAAAGAGACCCAGTCTTTTGGGAATAGGTCGTTTATAAACAACTGATCGCCGGTGCCCCACGTCAGCACTTGGCGCCCCAAAGCGATATCAAGCCATGGCATCGGCGAGGTATTCAGACGCAGTAGGCGCATGTCGTACTCGGCCTGTTCATAAACGCCGTCCAGGTAGATGTCGTTGGTCGTTTCGATGGAGCCCCAGTCCCAGATCTTCTGTCCCTCGAGCTGAAGACGGCTGTCGAGAAGGAGCGCATCCTTCGATTGGACTGCATCTTTCTGCGTACGCATCCCCACCCGCGTCTCCCAAAACCCATGCAGCCAGGAGGGTATGTGGTCGCTCAGGGACGCTCCCTCCTCGGATGCAGCGGAAGGCGCGACGCCCTCCTCCCCCAAACCCGGAGGCAGCGCTGGGGCCTCTCCCTCGCCCAAACCCGGAGGCAGAGCGGGCGCAACCGGCGACGTCTCGGCGCCGTCGGAACTAAGGCCCGCTGGCAGCGGCGGCCCCGCCTCGGGCGGCTGCGCGGGGCCCCCAGCCAAACCCGGCGGCAACGGCGGGGGCTCATCGTTGGGCTGCTGCGTCCATCCCAGCGTGGACATCACACAGCCCAACGCCAACATACCCAGCACCAAACCGGATCGGGACAGACCGCGGCATTGGCGCGTATTCCTTGTGCTGCTCATCGTGAACCCCTAGACGACGCCAAGGGCCGGCGCCCTTGCTTCTGCTATTACCTCCCAGACATCCAACGCGAGCGAGAGGCGCGTTACGCTCCTCTGGCTCGCGTCCACACCAGCCGCTGCTACTTGCTCAGGTATTCCATGGGCGCGTTGCGCAGGTAACGTTCCGTGAAAATGTCCTCCGGAATGCCGATATTATACTTGACCTCCGGATACTCGAGCACTGTCTTAGTCCCTGCCGCGAGGTCCTCCATCTGCTGGCGCATGATGGTCTTGAAACCCTGGATATCTTCCACTGCGAGGACGGTCATCTGCCGGTAGACTTTCCCGTTCTTCTCATACTTCATCTGAACGGGCACAAAGAACTTCTTGTCGATCCACGCCGTATAGGAATCAAACTCGACGGCCTTGGGATCCTTAGGGGTGCACTTGATCACATAGTAGGGGTCCTCAGAGCTAACCAGCTCGTGATCGTCGTCAGCAATTTTGCGGCCCGAAACGTCTTCATAGTAGTAATCGGATCCGACGAAGCTTGTCCGTTTGTCCGAGGCGGCGATCCGCTTTACGACGTCCAGCGCAGGCAGGTAGAGCCATCGATCGTCGTCCGCGCTTTCGATAAGCTTGTGCACCATGAATACGGTGCCTCGTTCATCTGGGGGCATGGCGAAGTAGACGTAGAAATCTTGGTCCCCGTCCTCGGCGCCGATGTTTTTGCGGATAATAATGAACTCCTTCACACGCGTCCGGCCTTGCGCATCGGTGATGGTCATTTTCGTCTTGGCGCGGCCGTCGTCGCCCTGGTAATAGGCGACGTGGTTCGCCTTCTTGACGACTTCCTCAGCCGTCAATTGTCCGCTGTCGCTGCTCGCCGTTTCCTGTGCAAAGGCGATCCCTGCGGAGAGGACGACAACCAGCAACACGATCTCCATTCGTTTCCACATGTTCTTTGCTCCCTGTGTGTTTCAACCAACTCTTCGTTTCTTCTGCTTTCTATACCATCTTCTCTGTGGATACCCGCTACTCTTCGGTGATCTTCTCGCATATTGAGCGGCGCGACATCAGGTGGCAAATTCCCGCTAAAATGAACAGCGTGATCAGACTGGCCCACGCGAGATTGGTCCAGGCGATTTCTAGGAACTGACGGACATTTAAGGCCACCAAGCCTATCGCCGAAACCGACGCTACAATACAGGTGGCGCATTTGCAGGAAAAGGCCACACCCACCGTGCTCGGGAACAACAGGGGTTCCATGTACCGGATCAGGGCAGGCAAGATGAGCAGCGTTGCGCCGCCCGATACAAAAAGGATGGATGCGAGGAATACGCCGACCGTGTTGTAAGGCACCAGCGGCGCGAACAACAGCGGCAAGAAGCCCACCGCAATGACGATCACGTTCCGGGCGATCGCGGGGCCCGGCTCGGCGAAGGCGTGAGGCCAGGTTGCCTGCCAACTACCGTGCGTTTCATAGATGACGCGAGACCGCGCCAAGAAATGGATCGCGAAGTCTACGGCCAGCCCGAGGGTCAAGGACGAAAGGACGGCCACAGGCATGTCGTAATCCTTGCCAATTAGACCGATGACGCCGTAGATTAGGCCAATCGTGATCGTCAGCGGCACCATGGACAGAAGGCCCCAAAGCCCGGATCTGAACAGTATCGTCATCATGAGAAGCACCACAAGGAAACTCCCCAGGAACGACTGAAGCATGCCCTTCACCATCTTTTCTTGCCACACAATGTTGATGTAGGTCAGCCCGAACCAGTCCGGTTCAAGCGTCACCTGTTGGCCTTCAATATCAAAAACCGGCGGATGGTCCTCGACGTACTCCGCAACGGCAGCCACCATACGGTTCGCATCGACGTTGTTGCCACTCTTGAGCTGCACCCAGACACTGGTGTGACGATAGTCCGGGGTCACGAAGTGCCACAAGTCTTGCGGCCGATGACTGCTCTGATACTGCATCAGCGTTTGCGCTACGCCACTTGCCGTATCCGGAACCACATAGTGCTTCTCGCTGCCGTCTTTAAGCTCTCGGTGGACCGTCATTACGATATCCGTCAACGAGTTGGACTTGCCGACGACGTCGGTGGTCAGGAGATGTTTCTGGAGGTCTTCGATGTAACGCAACACGAGGGGATCCTTGAAAACCTCGGCCTTCTCGGGGACCGAGGATTCAGGCATGGGCGCAACTGACACGGCCTCGAGACTGCCGCCAAGACCTGCCGGCAGTTGCGGCGCTTCCTCCGCTACATCGCCGCCGAGTCCCGCAGGCAAGGCCGGGCCGGTCTCCTCGCCGCCCAGCCCATAGGGTAAGGAGGGGCCGCCGTCTTCTTTACGACGTGCGTTGCTGTTCCCGCTAGGTCCTTCCTCGAAAACGGTTCCAGGCGGCTCTTCTCCCTCCGGCGCAAAGGCAAGGTAGGCCATGTAGGTTCCCCCGAAATGCGCGTTCAAGACACGGTCTGCAACCCGGATAGGATGCGATTTGCGGAACCACTTGGTGGGATTGTCGTTAATCCGGATCATGCTAATGCCGGCAACAGCAATAGCGACCGCGACAACGCTCAAAGCAAGCACAGCCTTCGCGCGGTGGTACGTTGTCAAACCAATCCACTGCAGGAAGCGTCCCGTCAGGGTTGCGGGTCGTACTTCTCCGTCTGGAGCGCCGCTCCGAGCAGCCCCGAAACCTTCGAGCCAACGATCAGGCAACAGCATCACATAGGCGGGAACGAAGGTCACGGTGAGAAGCCACGAGAACATCACCCCAATGGCGTTGAAAATGCCGAACACCTGCACGGGGGGGATGGGCGTCAAGGCCAACGAAGCAAAACCAGCCGTCGTGGTCAGCGAGGTGTACAGCATGGGCACGAAAAGGGTATGCATCACATGGGTAATGGTCTTGCGCCGGTCGCGGGTCTCCTGATAGCGGTCGAAAAACTCCGAGAGAATATGAATTGAGTTCAGGACGGCGATGGGCATGATGAAAATCGGTATCATTGAACTCATGATGTGGATGGTGTTGCCTGTCGCCACCAGCAGCGCCATCGTGATGATCACCGTCACCACGGCCACAATCATCGGGGATATAATCAGTACAAGCTTGCGGAAGAAATAGAGCATCAAGAGAAAGATCACAAGCATAGCCAAGGGCGCCGAGATCGCCATCTGCACGAACATCTCGACGCCGAACGTATCCTCGGCTACCGGCAAACCCGTGATGTAATACGCGTCGCCGTTGCCGTCGTTCTCGAGTTCAGCGGTCTTCTCGTTGAGTTTTCTATAGACTTTGTAGCTCAGGTCTTTCGATGTCAACGGCAGATAAAGGGCAATGGCCTTGCCGTCTTCGCTCACGAGCGTGCCGTCCAGGAATGGGATGCGTTGGGCCTTGTCGCGGATCGCCTGAGCCTCGGCATCTGTCTCGGGTGGGTCAGCCATGAGCCACTCGAATCTCACGATGCCCGGACCGGCCTGCTCGATGTTGTCCACTGTCGATGGCGCAATCACGTCCGCAGCGATGACCCCCGCGTTGGGATCCTTCGCTCCAATCCTCTCGCCTTGCAGTGTTTTGGCATATTGCGTCAACTCATAGATATGTTCGAGCGACGTGGGGTTGAAGACGCCCTGCGGATGCTTGTCATTCACAACGCCCACGACGATCATGTCGTGGAGCGACAGGGCCTTCTTCATCTTGTTGTGGAAGACGCGGACTTCCTCATGTGCGCTCAGCATGTTCTCGGGGTCCGTATCGACCTTCACGGCATGAAACATGGGGAACATGGAGGGCGCCACAGACGGAGCAACCGCCAACGCCGTCAACACGACCGTTAGTCCGATCATCCCCCACGTAACGAGACGGGGACGGCCAACGCCGAACTCAACCAGTTTGGTCCAGAAACTCATACGCCCTCTCCTTATGGGACCCAGCTCCCAAGCATCATGCTTCCTTTTGCGTCTCCAAACCCGTCTTGCCCCAGATCCTGGCCTGGTACGGCCGCGGTCAGCGTCTCAGCGGCTGAACGTCGGCAGAACGGCGAGATTCCTTTTTTTGCACAGGACCCGCGCGACAGCAACCGCCAGGAAATCTCTCAAAATACACAGAAGTCCTATAGGGCCAAACCGAGTTTTGCGTCCGTCTCGGTACTTGCCGCCCGGCAAGGCGGGACCGAACGTAGCCTGCCTCCTAGGAACGCCGTGAACCGAAGCCGTCAACAAATCATCAAAACATTAAGACATCAACTGTGGCCGGGGAAATTCCCAATGCCAGGTGAATGGCAAGGCCGAGGGCCGTTGTTCATTGCTCCCGGCAGGCGTTCATCACTTTCTCGAAAAGGTTTGGAGGGGGCAGCAATCTCTGTGCCAAGCGTAGACATACCTGGAGCGCCCCAACATAATCCCTTCCGCACAAAGGGCTTATGCCTGGACACCTGTTCGAGCGCCCTTTCCTTGAACGCAGCCCACCGTTGCAAATCGTTACATGACCGTTACACTCAGAGACAACGGTACAGAACAAGCTGCACGCAGGGAACAGGCGATGCTCCGTAGCCGATATGCTCTGGGACAGTCGCCTGCGGGCTGAGGCCTCCGTTTCCAGCAGGCCAAACGCGCCTGAGCGCGAAGTCACCGGGCTTGTTCCTTGCCGAGATCGCAGGGATCATTCCCGCACGCAGCTATGACAGCCTGCTGCCCTCGCAGAAAGCCTCGCGGTAGCGTTTGTAAAGATTGGCCGCGGCGGGATAGACCGAGTTCGGGCTCATGAAATGAGAGAACTCGAAGGTGATATGTTTTGCAACATAGGGGTCCGTTATGCGCAGCTTTTCTTTGATGATGCGGAAGTCCTGGGGAGGAAACTTGATGGGGAAATCGCGGCTGAACGTTTCGACATTATTCCATAGGATAATGCCGGCCTCCTCGCAGGCGCTGTGGGCAGCCGCTACATACGCTTCGAGCTCGGAAAGAGGGGCGGTTCCGTCCTGGAAAGCGCAGTAATCTACGACCCGAAGCCCCCTGAGCGTGCGGAGCCAATCCTCGCGGAATTGGGCAGGCACCACGGGGTCCTTCGGGTACAGTAATCGCGAGGGGTAGAAGGGACTGATGAGGATCTTTTTGTCCGGCGTCAACTCTTTGCACAAACCGCCTATGGCAAGGAAAAGCTCGCGGGCGCCCGGGCGGATAGCGCCGAATTCCTGGGTAACGTACCAACCATAGAATGACTCGAAGTGGCCATAGCGGGCAAGCACTTCCTCGATAAACGGCTTATTCAGCGCAAACTCTTCTCTCCAGCGAATCTCGTGGCCTCCTGAACTTGACGCCGAATCGTACGTGCCGAAGAAAAGCTTCATGCCCCGGCGAGCCGTCTCTTCGAAGAAAAAACCGGCCAAGTCGTAGTCTTGATTCCAGCCCACGACCTTGGAAGGAAAGGTGCACCTGTCGCGCAGACCGCCTCGGATAATGATCAGGGTATCAATTCCGATCGCCTGCATGGCGTCGATATCTCTACGCCAGTCTTCGAAGCTCCAGTTCTGCGGGGGGATATCCCACGTGATCTCGTCGATGAAAGTCCCTGTGATGCCTTTCATACGCCTGTCTGTCATTCGAGTTTGTCGCGGTGTTACCGTTTGCTTAGTTGGGCAAAGGCCTCGCTAAGGATATAGAGCGCCCGGGGCAAGTGGAAACACCCTTTCCATTTGCCGCCTTTGAGGCTAAGCAGGAGCTCGCCCCGCCGGTCTAGATAGCCCCACCACTCTCCGTATTCTGCGTCAGGGTATCGGTTCCACGTGTATTCATGGACCGTGTCGTACCACTTAAGACACTCTGTGCGTCCAGTCAGCGCATAACCCTTGATAAGCGCGATGAGCGTCTCGAGATGGACCCACCACAGTTTCTGGTCCCACTCGAGCTGTTGCGGCGGCTTGCCGTCCGCGTCCATAAAGTAAAAAATGCCTCCATACTCGGGATCCCAGCCGAACTCCAGCGTGCTGAGCACCACATCGACGCACTTGTTCACAAGGGCCTTGTCGTTACGCCGTTTGCCAATATCCATGAGAAACCACATGGCCTCGATGCCGTGGCCAGGGTTAATCAAGCGGCCGTCAAGAGTGTCGATTTTCGTGCCATCCGGCCCAACGTGCTCATGCATAAGGAGACGTTCCTCATCAAGGCACAGGCCCAAAACCTCGCGTACGCACGTGTTGATTCCCGCGTCGAGCGTCTCCTTGTCAAGCAACTCCTTCATCTCAAGCGCCAGATTCGCCAAGATCATCGGCAACGCCAACGAGACCATCGGACGCGCCCCAGGAACGGCTTTCGAATACTTTCCCTTCGGGTTCGACTTGCGCCTCAGGATATTGTCGTAGGTCCGCAGCGCAATTGCGCGGGCGGCGTCGTCACCCGCTGCGAAGGCATACTGACTGAACGCCATCGCTCCGAAACAATCTGAGAAGATGTTATAAGGTTGGACGAGCGGCGCCCCCCGTCGGTCGAGCGCGAAATACCAGTTGCCGTCCGCGTCCATCGCGTGTTTCGCCAGGAAATCCGCGCCGTGCCGGGCGACTTCCAGCCACTCCGGCCGCTTCTCATGAGTCGTATAGAGCAACGAAAACATCCAGACCTGCCGCGCCTGAGGCCAGACAAATTTGTCTGTGTCAAACACATTGCCTTGACGGTCCAGACAAGTGAAATAACCGCCGCATTCCTCGTCGATCGAGTGCTTCTCCCAAAAGGGAATCACATCGTCGAAAAGCGCTGCGTGATACAGTCCAGCCAGATCCTGAAAGGTCGCCATGACACTCGTTGCCCTCCGTGTCCAGGCTTAGCGCCATGATAGTTGGGATGGAGCGGAACACCTGCCGGGGGGGAGAACAGGCGCTCCGCCCAGCCCTTTCGCCTCGCCAGCAACCGGGTGGGAAGCGGCGAAGCTACAAAAGTCATTATAAGAAGACTCTAGCGCCCCCTGATTGAAAGATTTGCGCATGATTGTTGTATAAATCAGCACAATTAATCAAGACTGCCACTGTTGTTCTGGACCATGCCTTGCGGCGCACCCTCCCTTCGCCCTCTTCCGCACCCTTCCGAATGCAGCCGCCGCCTCGCAATCCCACGAGGCCGCCTATGCGTCTGGGATCTGTTGCTCAAGAAATTCGGGTGCCTTGCGCCATGAAAACACTGCCCGATCCAAATGTCCTGGAAACCGTTACTTAAGCAAGCTCAGGAGTTCCTTCTTCGAGAACTCGGCCACTGCAGTACAGGTGTCGGCTGCTCCGTAGTAAAGAAGCAGCGTTTCCTCACGCTCGACTACACCGGTCGGGAATATCACGTTCGGAACGAAGCCCCGGGTTTCATAGTCGGTCTCGGGCACTATCATGGGTTCATCCGTTCTACCTAAAACCCGCTGCGGATTGTCGAGGTCAAGAAGAAACGCCCCTGCAGAGTAGACCCCGACTCCTTTCTCGTCATAGCCCTTTTTGTTGCCATGGTAGATCTCAACCCAGCCCCGGTCCGTCCGGAAGGGCGGGGCCCCGCCCCCGATCCGGCTGGTTTCCCAGACGCCTTTGCCGCTGTAAAAAGGCTCATGTCGGCCCCAGCGGACAAGGTCTGCGCTCCGGGCCAGCCACATCTCGGGAGGGGAGAAATGGGTAGCTGGATTCGGCCGATGGAATGCCACGTATTCCCCGCCGATTTTCTCGGGAAACAACAGGACGTCCTTGTTCTCGCACGGAAAGATGATTCCATGACGCCTGAAGCTTACGAAATCAACCGTAGACGCCAAAGCGGTGGCGGCGCCATGGCGAGATACGGCCACGTAAGTGACGTAATAGGTATCGCCGATCCGGGTGATGCGCGGATCCTCGACGCCATATTCCTCGTACTCCGCCTCGGGCGTCAGACGCGATCCTTCGGCCGAAAGAAGGGAGCGCCCTTGCTTGCAGCGGACGGTCCGAATATGGGAGATGAACGTGAGCCGGACGACGCCTTTGCCTTCAACTAGAACCACTCGCGGGTCGATAAAGACGAGGTCGTCGTTGGCCAGCCAATCGATTGTCAGGCCCTCCTGCGAAGTCCATCGGGGAAATCCGGTAAAACCTTGCCGCCGCTCTTTTGGCATCTCGGCGATGCGGGCAAGGAGCAAGACATCATCGCCCCAGGATATGGCGCCGGGGTTGAAACAGCCGACGACCTCGAGACGATCGTCCGAAGGCTTCAGATCCTCGGGCCGGAGCAGACACGCATTGAACAAACGGCGCAGCATGCAAATCCTCTTCTTTCCCAAGCGTCTCTCTACCCTATTCGGTTTGCTAAGCCAAGCCCGCCTGGTTTTTTCCGACATCGTGCCGCAAATGCGGCGTATTTGGAATCCCCAAAAAGGAAACGCGCCGGACGTTCGGGCAACAGCCGGCGCGGGTCTTTACAACATGCTAGGACGCGGAACTAGACAGTCGCTTCGCCTTCAGAGGCGCTGGTCTTCGCCTTCTTCTTGCTGTCAGGACGCTTTCGGCCGCCCTTTGCCTTATCTTGCTCTCGTGTGCTTTGGAGGGCGTGGCGGGGACGGAGCCGCTCGAGGAGAAGCACGATAGGACTGGCCACGAAGATGGATGAGTAGGTGCCCACAACAACGCCCACCATTAGTGCAAAAGCGAAGTCGTTGATGGCAACGCCCCCGAATAGATAGAGCACAACGACAACGAAGAGCGTCGTCAAGGAGGTCAGAATCGTCCGGCTGAGCGTCTGGTTAATGCTCATATTCATGACTTCGGCGTAACTGTAGCCGCGCCCTCGATAGATGCGGAGGTCTTCCCGAATCCGGTCAAAGACGACAATTGTGTCGTTCAGCGAATACCCGATGATCGTCAGAATGGCTGCGACGACCGGCAAGGTGATCTCCCTGCCGGTAACGGCAAATAGCCCGACCGTGAAGAGCACGTCGTGCACAAGCGCGGCCACGGCGCCGATGGAGAACTTCAGCTCGAAGCGGAACCACAGGTAAGCAATGATGAAGAACAAGGCGTAGGTAATAGCCGCGATAGCGTCCATTGTTAAGCGGCGCCCTACGGCAGCGCCGACTGTTTGCACCTGGCCAAGCTCGATTTTCGAGGGACTCTCAACAAGCTTCGCCATAGCCGCTTCGACTTGCCCTGCAACCGTCTCGCCTTCTTCGGCAGCCGTCTCGCCCGGCTCAGCGCTGATGCGGATGAGAAAAGTATTGGCCCCTGCCAAATCTTCGCCCTCATAGCGTTGCACGACAGCCGACTTGAAGCCGACGTCTTCGAGCACCCAGCGGACATCCCCATTAGGAATGGTAGTATCGGCGAGGAGCGTCACCACCATGTTCGTCCCCGTGGTAAAGTCCACGCCCATCATGCCTTTGCCGCGCACGCCTGTGACGGCCAACCCGCCGAGGATCAAAACAGCGCTCAACATGTAAGCGTACTTGCGCCACCCGATGAAGTTGAAGCTGCTGTCGGGTTTGAAGAAGCTCATCATGGTCATTTTCCGGAGCATCTTCCGTTCGGCGAGAGAATCAAAAATGGCGCGGGTCACGATTAACGCCGTGAAGACGCTTGCGCACACGCCAATCGCCAACGCCACAGCAAAACCCTCGATGGGACCCGTGCCGAACTGCCATAGCACAGCCGCGGCGATCAGAGTGGTCACATTCGCGTCCAGGATGGTGATAGTGGCGCGATCATATCCCCGATCGATGGCCGCAAGGAGCGATCTCCCGTTGCGCAACTCCTCGCGGATGCGCTCATAGATGAGAACGTTGGCATCCACGGCCATGCCGATGGTCAGAATCAGACCGGCTATGCCCGGCAGCGTGAGCGTTGCGTTGAAGTAAGCGAGTGCAGCAAGAATGAAAACTGCATTCAAGAATAAGGCGATGTTGGCGACTATGCCCCCGAAACGATAGTAGACAGCCATAAATATGAGAACGATGATCAGGCCGATAATGCCCGACATCGTTCCTTTCCGTATCGAGTCCTGCCCAAGGCTCGCGCTGATCACACCGGTATATTCCTCGACGACCGGCACGGGCATGGCGCCGGAATTCAAGGCAATCTTGAGGTCCTGAGCCTGTTCCGGGGAGAAACTGCCCGTGATGCGGCCCGAGCCGTATATCCGCTCCTGGATCCGCGGCGCTGAGACAACTACGCCGTCCAGCACGATGGCCATATCGCGGCCTTTGTGCTCTTCCGTCACGTCGGCGAAACGCCGCGCGCCGGCGCCGTCAAACTGGAAGTTAACCTCCCAGTGGCCTTCCAGACTCTCCTGATTCGGCCGCGCATAGGCCAAGCGCAATCCCTCGCCCGTGGCGGCCGGGTCGCGGTCCATGAGATAGATCTCGTGATAGGGCTCGTCCCAAGGATTGGGAGGGCCGCCGAACGCAACGATCTTGTCCGCGGGAACGAGTTCCGGGTTCTCATTGGCCTCCTCGACCATGATCCGCACTTTTTCGATGCTGTCGACAGGAACCCGCATAGAATTGCTGGTTCCAAAGGGCCGGACAAGCAGAGGCACGAAGTTGTTGTTGAAGTGTTTGTCAATCTTGGCAAACGCCGCGCTCGTTTCATCCCCGCCGGCCACAATGTGAAACGTCAAATAGGCCGTCTTCATGATGAGGTTGCGGGCCCGCTTGATGTCTTTCTCGCCAGGCAACTGGACCTGAATCTGGTCGTTGCCCAATGTGGTGATGGTCGGCTCTTTCGCCTCGAACTCAGCAACGCGACGGCGGATGGTCTGAAGCGCCATCTGCTGCAGTTCTTGAATCATCTGCGCTTCGCTGTAACCGCGGTCCTTGTACTCCTGGCGGGTCTTCGCATCCATGGCGTCCACGTTAAGACGAAGCACCATCTGGATCCCGCCTTGCAAGTCCAGGCCAAGATTGATGACCCGGTCGCGATCAAACTGCACCCACCTGACGACGCTCTCCTTAAGATCGCGCCATGTGCTCGGCTTATGATATTCGAGATCCTCTTGTTCCCATTTCTCGAGGCGGGCCTGGCGCTGCCCATCAGAGAGCATCATCCACCCGATGGTAGGGTAGACAAGAATAACGCTCAGAATAAACACCGCCCAGATAAGAACCGTGCGGTAGGTGTGCTTATGCATAAGTTACCTCGCTATAGCCGGCCTCGGCTGTTTGCTGAGGCCGATACGGCAGTCCCCCTGTCCGCAGAGCGGATCCGGGAAACCCTCGTTCTGCTTGTTTCTTCGGAGGTGAAGAGAGCAGCCCGCCGCCGGCTAGCTTTCCTCTTCCTCCCCATTTTCGTCACGGGAGATCACGCGTGATACGGCGCCTCGTGCAAGCTTCATCTTAACGAGGGGCTCATCGCTGATCCGCAAGACGACATTTTTCTCTGTAAGCCCGACAATAGCCCCATAGATCCCCCCGCTTGTGACCACTTTGTCGCCTTTGGAAAGCGAAGCCAACATCTCGCGGCGCTCTTTCTCCCGCTTCTGATTGGGCCGGATCAGGAAAAAGTACATGATGGCAATGAAAAGAACAATCATAGGCAGCATCGACACTAACCCGCTGCCTGGGGAGCCCTGCTGCGCCGCATTCTGCGCCGCATCACCCGTCGCGTTTCCTGCCTCTTGCGCAAGGGCAATAATCCACACTGTAAGAAGTCCTCCTGGTCACGACACAAACAACGGGTTCAAGCCGACTGACGCCGTCGAAGCCACAAGCATGGACCCGCCTAGGCCTGGTACTCCATAAGAAACTCGCGCTTGAATTGAACGAACCTGCCCTGAACAATTGCCTCACGGGCAGCAGCGGCCAAGTGTATCATAAAGAACAGATTATGTAAAGTGTTCAGCCGCAGTGCCAGAATCTCTCCCGCCCGGTACAAATGGCTGAGATAGGCCCGGCTGTAACGCCGGCAGACCGGGCATCCGCACGCCGGGTCAATCGGCCCGAAATCATCCTGAAACCGCTGATTCCTGATATTCAGCTTGCCTTGCGAGGTAAAAAGGCGGCCATTGCGGGCGTCGCGCGTCGGCATGACGCAATCGAACAAATCGACGCCGCGCTCGATGGCGTCGAGCATATCCTCGGGCGGTCCCACGCCCATCAGATAGCGGGGCTTGTCCTCCGGCAGCAACGGCGCGGTCCACTCGACAACCGCCCGCATCTCTTCCTTGCTTTCACCTACGCTGACCCCGCCGACGGCATAGCCCGGAAAATCAATGGCGCGCAACCGTTCGGCGCTCTCGCGCCGCAGGTCCTTGTAGACACTGCCTTGCACAATGCCAAACAGGGCTTGCTCGCGGGCCTCGCGCTCCTGCCACCGTGTTTTACACCGGCTTGCCCAGTCGATGGTCATCCGCATCGAGCCGGCTGCCTGCGCATACGCCGCCGGATAGGCGGTGCACTCGTCGAAGCACATAATGATGTCCGCTCCGATAGCAATCTGGATGTCGACGGCCTTCTCGGGCGTCATGGTGTGACGGGATCCATCGATGTGGCTTTGGAACGTCACGCCTTCCGGTGAAACCTTGCGCAGGTCGGCCAGACTGAAGACCTGAAAACCGCCTGAATCGGTAAGGATGGGGCGGTCCCAGCTCATGAAACGGTGCAAACCGCCGGCCTGGGCTATGAGTTCGCGCCCTGGCCGCAGGTAGAGATGGTACGCATTGGCAAGAATGATCGAAGCCCCGACGGTCTCCAGATCCTCTTGCGACAAGGCCTTTACCGACCCCTGGGTTCCGACGGGCATGAACGCAGGCGTCTCGACGGCGCCATGGGGCGTCGTCAACCGGCCTGCACGTGCCGCACAGTTGGGGTCCTGGGCCTCGACTCTGAAATCAAAAGGCAAATCCATGCTGTCCCGCGTTCAACAAAGGTTGGTCGTAATGATCTGAATACGGTCGCGGGCCTCTTTGGCGATACGGACAGCTTCTTCGACATCGTCCGCGACGGTCAGGATGTAACCGACCTTGTCGCGCGTCGCGCAGTCCACCACATGCCGCAGCGTATCACCGACCTTGACGCTCAGGACGACCTCTCGCACACTTCTAAGAGCACGCGCCTCGTCGACACCCTGGATATCGGCAACCACGCCCGAATGCGTCGGGATCCAGTAGACCGCGCTCCCCCGCACCCACCGGCGCTGTTCCTGGGGGGGCTCGCCCATGCAGACACGCAGCGCGTCGGCCATAAAGTCCATGCCGTAGGTAAGGGGGATGAGATCGGTCGGGATGCGGCCACCTCCCGGACGGCCGGCCACCTCGACAATGCGCGGCCCTTGCGCTGTAAGCATGACCTCTGCGTGGGTGGTGCCGAACCGCAGGCCCACAGCGTCCAGCGCCCGTTGGACCGCCTCAGCAATGTCCGTCTCGTCCTCAGCGCTCAACCTCGGCGGCATGTAGATGCCCCAATCAAAGCGATAGGGCGCACTGGAACGTTCCTTGCCCGTGATGCCTCCCAGAATGTAACGGCCGTCGTACATGAGGCCGTCCACATTGTATTCTTCACCCTCCATGAAGGCCTCGACCATCACCAGATTGCAACGGCTCGCCTCGAGAGCGGTTCTGAATGCCAACGAGAGGTCCTCGAAGTGGTCGATCCGCATCACGCCTCGGCTCGCATTGCCGTCCACAGGCTTCACGATCACGGGCAGGCCAATATCCTGTACAGCCCGTTCGGCCTGGGTCAGGGTGGCCGCGCTTGCATAAGAAGGATTGGGCAGGCCCGCGTCGTCCAGCGCTTCACGCAGGGCTTTCTTGCTCCGCAGGCGGTGGGCTGCTTCAGGGCGCGTTCCCGCCAGCCCCAATCTCGAAGCCGCTTCGCTGGCGGCCTCGACCCCCCATTCCGCCGCCGCGTAGATGCCGTCCACCGCATACTTGCGTGCAACCTGCGCCAATGCGCCCGCATCACAAATGTCCGCCGCAGCCGCAGCGTCGGACACGGAAAGCCCCGGGGCGGCCGCGTCCCCGTCCACAGCTACAGTAAAGAACCCCAATGACTTGGCTTTCTGGATGATCGGGACCTGGTTTCCCCCTGCGCCCACAATGAGGATACGTTTCACCATAGCCCCACTTTGTGCCATAGAACACAAGACGCAATCAACTTGTCTCGCACAAAGTCCTCCGCCAGCGCGGCCTGTGAAGCTACAGCCCGCCGCCGCTCTTTTGAACGCCGTATCAAACCATGCTTAAATACAGCTAAAGAAGGAAGTCCCATGGAGAATGCTGAAGAGCCCAGCGAATCGCCGCTTTTTCCTCTGCTGGACCGATTCATCGAGGCCTCCGTTTTTGAGGCTGGCTTAGCCGAAAAAACGCTGTCCGCCTACGCGGCAGATATCCGCCGCTACCTCGAAGATCTGGCGCGCCAAGGCGTCTCCGACGGGAACGCCATCCAGCGCGAACACATCCTTGACCACCTGATCAGCCTGCGTAGGCAGGGGCTGTCTGCACGCTCCGCCGCACGGCATCTGAGCGCGATCCGGCGGTTCCATCAATTCCTCCACGGCGAACGTCTCACAGGGCAAGATCCCGCGGAGGGCTTCGACTCGCCGCGTCTCGTGCAGGCCCTGCCTAAAGCCTTGGCCGCGCTCGAAGTGGACCGCCTCATCGAGGCGCCGGACTTGACTACACGCGAGGGCCTGCGCGACGCCGCCATTCTCGAGCTCTTTTACTCGTGCGGGTTGCGCATCTCGGAACTGGCCAATCTCCCGCTCCGATACGTACTGCTGGAAGAGTCAGCGCTGCGCGTCTGTGGAAAAGGCACGAAAGTGAGGATCGTTCCGCTGGGCACAGACGCCGTCGAGCGGCTCGCGGCCTGGTTCGAGGTCCGCGCGCAAGGCAAACTCCTCGACGACACGGTGTTCTTGTCGAAACGGGGCCGGCGCATGTGCCGGACGAGCGTGTGGCAGGTGGTCAAACGCTATGCCCGCAGCGCCAATATGAAGCACAACGTAACGCCCCATATGTTGCGCCACACTTTTGCGACTCATCTGCTTGACAACGGCGCCGATCTCCGGGCGGTGCAGGAGATGCTCGGCCATGCGGACATCGCCACGACCCAGATCTACACCCACGTCAGCGCTGAACGCCTCAGCCGGGCTCACAAGAGCTTTCACCCCCGCGCTTAGGGCTGCAACTAAGGGTCTGTCCTCAGGCAACGCCCGGAAAGGGAACGGGGCTACCTCTTGAGAGGCGTGGTCAAACGCAAGGTTGAATCCCTATTCATGCGGCGCCTCGTCCGGGGAACTGATTTGCGTACGTGAATTGTTTTGGGTATACGTGACATGCGAAACGGCGAGTCTTTCGAGGAGAACGCATGTACGGCAACGCAAGCCAACCATCCCAGAACCGCGGCGTCGTGGTGTCCGTTCGCGGGAGCGTCGTGGATGTCCACTTCGCACAGGATCTGCCCGACGTGTACAGCGAACTGCGCACAGGCAACGAGGGAGCGGTCCGCATTGAGGTGGTCAATCACCTGAGCGAGACGATGGTGCGCGGGCTGGCGCTGACTCCCACCCAGGGCCTGAGCCGCGGCGACAGCGTCGTGGACGAGGGACGGCCTATCACCGTGCCCTTGGGCGACCGTCTACTTGGCCGCGTGTTCAACGTATTTGGCGAAACCACCGACAATGGGGAGTCGATCGAAGGCGGTGAATGGCGGTCGATACACCAGCGCCCCCCGTCGATCACGGAACAGTCCACCAAATCGGAGGTTTTCGAGACGGGCATCAAGGCTATCGACGTCTTGGCGCCGCTCGAACGTGGAGGCAAAGCGGGGCTATTCGGCGGTGCGGGCGTTGGAAAAACGGTGCTCATCATGGAGATGATTCACAACATGGTGGGCGTACATGAAGGCATCAGCATGTTCTGCGGCATCGGCGAACGGTGCCGCGAGGCCGAAGAGCTCTACCGCGAACTGCAGGAAGCGAACGTTCTCAACAACACAGTCCTGGTCTACGGCCAGATGAATGAGCAACCGGGGGCCCGCCTTCGGGTCGGCCATGCCGCGCTTACCATGGCGGAGTACTTCCGCGACGTCAAACGCCAGGACGTGTTGCTGCTGATTGACAACGTCTTCCGCTTCATCCAGGCCGGATCGGAGGTCTCAGGCCTCATGGGCAACATCCCCTCGCGTTTGGGTTATCAGCCGACTCTGTCCACGGAGCTCTCCGAGCTCGAGGAGCGAATCTGCAACACCCGGAACGGCGCCATCACCTCGATTCAAGCGGTGTACGTTCCCGCTGACGATTTTACCGACCCGGCAGCGGTCCATACTTTTGGTCATCTCTCCGCGTCAATCGTTCTTTCGCGCGACAAGGCAAGCCAGGGCCTGTACCCGGCCGCCGACCCGCTGCAATCAACCTCAGCCATGCTTGCACCCCATATCGTCGGACGCCGTCACTACGAGGTCGCCCAAGAGGTGCGGCGCACCTTGTCAACATACGAGGAACTCAAGGACATTATTGCCATGCTCGGCCTCGAAGAGCTGTCGCAGGACGACCAGCAGGTCGTGCAACGCGCCCGCCACCTCGAGCGTTTCCTTACACAGCCCTTCTTCGTGACGGAGCAGTTTACGGGACAGAAAGGCAGAATGGTCAGCCGGGAGGACGCCGTCGAGGGCTGCGAACGCATTCTTAATGATGAATTCGCCGACAAGCCTGAGAGCACCTTCTACATGATAGGCAGGATCCAAGAGGCTATGCACGCTGGAGAGCAAGAAGGCCAGGAATCCTCACAGAAAGGAAAGGAAACACGGGAGGCAGCAGTCGGCTAGGCCCGCCTGGATCGGTCTCTCGAAATCAGGTGCAATGAGACTTCGGGTGGTACTGCCCACGCATATAGAACTCGATGAAGAGGTCGACAAGGTCAAGGCAGAGGCCTTGAACGGCGCATTCACACTTCTGCCTAAGCATGTGGACTTCGTCGCTATACTCGCGCAAAGCCTTCTCGCCTACGAGGCGAATGGCACGGAAACTTTTCTCGCTATCGACGGCGGCACCTTAGTTAAGTGCGGCCCCGATGTCTTTGTGTCGGCCATGTCCGCTGTGCGAGCAGGCGAACTCGGCGAGGTGCGCCACGCGGTCGATGAATTGTTCAAGGACACCGGGTCGCGGGAACAGCGGGCACGATCGGCAGTGGATAAGATGCAGGCCGACTTTGTGCGCCGCTACGTGGAACTGGAACGAGAAGAACATGGCTGAGAAGCCACCGGAACCTGAGGAGGATCGTGAAAAACGCCGCCGCCAGTTCAGCGGCAGGGTGGAACGGAAAGAGCGGCGCAAGATAGAAGCACGGCGGCGGGAAGGCCAGGGCATCTGGTTCGGCCTCGGCATGATGGGCATTGTAGGCTGGTCTGTCGCAATTCCAGCGGTTATTGGCGCGTTGATAGGACAATGGGTCGATCGGACATGGCCCAGCTCGGTGTCGTGGACTCTTATGCTCTTGTTTGTGGGCGTTGTCACAGGTGCAGCAACGGCTTGGTTTTGGGTAAAGAAAGAGAGCAGCGATGAATGATCCCGGTACAACCTGGCCGGGTATCGCTATGGCTTTTGTAGCGGGCACCGCTGCCGGCGCGTTCTTTTTTACGGTCTTGAAGATCACCATTGACCGGCTGGCGTCAACACAGCGGCCTTATCTGTTGCTCGGCGCCAGCTTCTTCCTTCGTGCGTCGGTGGTTGTTGCCGTGATCCTGTGGATAGGCGACGGGCGCCTGCCCCGTTATGTTGCGGCGCTCACCGGCTTTGTACTGGCAAGGGCGACCCTGCTTAGACTATGGGGGCATGCTCCTGAGCGCCCCGAGGAGACACCCAAGCCATGATGGGACTCGAGCAAATCACACCGGATGAGATCGTCTACTGGCGATGGGGCTTCCTAACCTTCAATGCGACCCTCGTCTATACCTGGATTACAATGGCCGTCCTGGCCGTCGGCTCATGGCTCGTAACACGCAATCTGAGCACAGGTCCACGCCCCTCGCGTACCCAGTGTCTGCTCGAGCTGATAATAGGTTTCACACGCGATCAGATTCGCCAGATCGTACGCCAGGATGCTACGCCGTATCTGCCGTTTATTGGCACGCTGCTCCTTTTCATCAGCTTCTGCAACCTCATATCGGTTGTTCCTTGGTATATTCCGCCGACAGCGTCCCTTTCGACTACGGCGGCCCTGGCCATCTGCGTCTTCGTCGCCGTACCCGTCTACGGAATCAGGAGCGAGGGGGTCAAAGGATATCTGAAGAACTACATCCGCCCCACGTTTCTCATGTTGCCTTTCAACATCATCAGCGAAATATCGCGGACGCTCGCCCTCGCGGTGCGCCTGTTCGGCAACATCATGAGCGGCGTGAAAATTGCGGCCATTCTATTGGCCATTGTGCCCTTCTTTTTCCCGATTGTGTTGCAGCTGCTCGGGTTGCTTACGGGCCTCATCCAGGCCTTTATTTTCGCGGTCTTGGCGACCGTCTACATTGGATCGGGCGTACGCGCGCACCGCCGGGAAACACAACAGAAGCAAGACATCGAGGAGGGCGATGCTGCATAGCACGCACAACCAGACATCGGCCACAACAAAGACATTTTGGAGGATACGAGATGGAAACGGACGCGATTATCGGTGTTATTTCAATATTTACAGCGGGCATCACGATTGCCATTGGGTCCATTGGCCCCGCCTTCGGTGAAGCCCGAGGCCTTGCCGAGGCGCTGCGCGCCATTGCTCAACAACCTGACGAATCGGGCACGATCACGCGGACGCTCTTCGTCGGAATGGCTATGATCGAATCGACGGCTATCTACTGCTTCGTGCTGTCCATGATCCTTGTCTTCGCGAATCCTTTCTGGAACTACTTCACCCAATGAGCATCCCGAGGAATACGTCTAACGAATCAGTAATGTGACTGGAGGATAGAGCGTGTTTCAGGGATGGTTCACAACAGTAGCGCAGATCGTCAATTTCCTTGTGCTATTGGCGTTGCTGTGGTTTCTTCTCTACAAGCGCATTCTGAGAGCGATGGATGAACGGCAGCAAGACGTAGCATCGCGTTTCGAGCAAGCCGAGAAAAAGCAGCAGGCGGCCCAGGCGAAAGACGACGCGTATCAGGGAAAGCTGCGCGAGCTTGATGAGCAGCGTGAGACGAAACTCGAGGA
>CAZBQH010000446.1:0-1607 GCA_964493915.1 uncultured Nitrospiraceae bacterium | reverse complement strand
GCAGGGCGGGGCAAGCCAATACCGGACCCGGATCCCTGGACGTAAGGACGTACCGTTGTGAAATCTCCTGAGTACCCCTGGTTCAACACGGTCAACGACGACACGCTGGAACAGGGCGATATCCTGCCCGACTGCCCAGTCTTCCTCGTTCCTGGTGACTTGGATGCTGATTCACTGCCCGTTGACGACTCAATAGACGGAATGTCAGGTGCACGGTTTCGATACCAAGTGTTCAAGGTGGTCGTCATGTCCCAAACCTGCGACCTTGTGAAGGGACGCGAGAAACTGCAGGACGTTCTTCTTTGTCCGCTGTATGCTCGGTCGGATTTCGAGGAAGGAAAAGCGCTCTCATATCTTTCTGGATGGGAGAACGCGAGGAAAGGCAAGTTCCCGGCGTATCATGTGATCAATGCCTGTGAGATTCCCGGACATGAATCCCAGGCGTTGATCGTGGACTTTCGACAAGTGTTCTCGCTTCCCCTGACCTTCTTGCGCAACTTCGCTCGTAGCCGTGGCGAACGGGTGCGTCTATTGCCCCCCTATCGGGAACATTTGTCACAAGCATTTGCCCGTTTCTTCATGCGAGTTGGTCTTCCGGTGGATATACCCGCCTTCAAGTGAAGCCTGAGTCGCGTTCTCCGCCGGGACGAGATCCCTGCGGAATTGACCCCATGGCTGCGTCTCCGTAAACTGGCTTCCGCACGCAAGGAGTATGTCAGATGGGTATACACTGGTTCAGGGCGTTTCTATGTGGCTGGCTCGCGCTGGGCGCCGCCGCAACAGCATGGCCGGAAGGTGAAGAGATGGCAGAACGCAATGAAATTCTGGTCGGGGTGTCGTATTTCGCGGGATGGTGGGAGCCGCTTCCCAACAAGTGGCACAACCGCCACGGGGAAGACTGGCGCCCAGCTTACCCGGAACGGACGCCGCTACTCGGCCAGTACAACAACCAAGAGACTATGAACCGCGAGATCGTCGCCGCGGCGGAGCATGGCGTTGACTTCTTCTGCATCCTGTGGTACCCGCCTCGAGGCGGCGAGGAACGCGAGCCAAACGCAGCCCACCTCGAGCGGGGCGTGCTCGATTTCATGGCTTCGCCCGAATCGCGCAGAATGAAGTTCATGGTCGAATACTGCAACCATCCGCCTTACGACACCACATCTGACGAGGAATGGGAGGGGCTCATCGCCGTATGGATTGAGTTCCTGCGGCACCCGAGCTACCTGCGGCTGGAGGGCCGCCCCGTATTCAAAGTCCACAGCGGGCATTTCCTGCTGCGCGACTGCGGCGGCGATATGGACAAGGCCCGCGCCCGGCTCGACCGGTTCCGGCAAGCTGCGCAGGAGGCTGGCGTGGGCAATCCCATACTCGGCGCGGGCGTCGGTGGACACGAGGCCGTCGGCCCGGATCACTGGGCCGCCAAACTGTTCGAGTTTACCGGCACCTACATGGATCTGCCGAACCTCGAACAGACGGAACAAGACTATCCCTGGGAGACGCTCGCCGAGTTCACTGTTGAAGGGCGCTGGAAGCACGGGTCCGACGCGATCCCTTACATGCCGTACGTGCCCGCGGGCTGGCGCCCCCGCCCTTGGGGCGATCCGCGC
>CAZBQH010000445.1:0-10396 GCA_964493915.1 uncultured Nitrospiraceae bacterium | reverse complement strand
GCGGCGACATGCCTGGCAGGCAGTTCATCGAGCAGCCCGACGCTCTGCGCGTCGGTAAGCTCCTCCAAGAGGCCGGCGGCATCCTCGGGCGTCAGCATGGTGAGAAGGACCTCGATGTCCTCATCGGTAAGCCGCGACAATCCTCGGGCCACCTCGGCCGGCGACAACGTGTCAAGCAACAGTCTCAAGGCTTGGAAGTCTCTGGCCGCGACGGCGCTGTGAAGCGACTCCCAGGATTCTTCCGTGATTTCTGGTGACATGCTGCCGCCTCCTCGAAAAACTCTGGAAACGAATGCCTTAACGGTGCGCCGGCCCTAGGGTCAAGCCCACAAAGTGTAGCAAACCTGGCCGTGCCATGCGAAACCCGGGGCGGTCTCCTACCCTTGCGATGCAGGTCCATCCATCATACATTGGGAGAAAGAGCCCTCTTGTCAAGGGCAAGGCGGGAAGGCGACTAGACTCCTAGAACGCCGCAATTTATAATCCAGACTCCTTAGGGTGGGTTAGCCCTGTATAGGAAGGATCCATGAGCTTAAACATAGCCTATTTCATCGATATCGCCGCTCAAGCGACGCCCGACAAGGCTGCCGTTATTGCCGAGGGACAGCATCTGACCTACGGTGAACTCGTCGCATCCAGCCGCAAAGTCAGCAACATTCTCCTCGACAAAGGGGTAAGCAAAGGGGACAAGGTGGCCTTAATGGTCCCTAACAATGCCTTTTTCCCCATGATTTACTATGGCATTCTCCGGGCCGGGGCTACTGTTGTCCCCATTAACACGATGTTGAAAGCTCAAGAAATCCAATACCATCTGGAAGACTCGGACGCTAAGGTCTTTTTTGTGTGGAAAGCTTTTTTCCAGGACGCGGCACGGGCATGCTCGAATGCGGGGACGTGTCATCATCTCATCTTCGTAGACGAGGAACCTGACAGTCAGCCGATAGCCGGCGGGGAATCGTTTACCGGCCTCCTCTCGAGCGCATCCACTGCCTGCGAGATCCGCGAGACCATGCCGGACGACACGGCCGTTATACTTTACACTTCCGGTACCACGGGCCACCCGAAGGGGGCGGAATTGACCCACTTCAACATGTTCTTCAATGCATTCTACACGCGGGACAGCATTCTGCGGGCAACGGCAAGCGACATGGCGCTCGCCATACTGCCTTTGTTCCACAGTTTTGGTCAGACCTGCGTCCTCAACGCTGTTCTGATGGCGGGCGGGGCCATTACCATGCTCGCTCGCTTTGATCCCCTTAAGGCCCTTCAAACCATCCAACGGGACAAGGTCACCATCATTGCAGCTGTACCGACAATGTACCTATTTCTTGTGAACACGCAAATCTCAAAGCCCCATGATGTTTCCTCGCTGCGAGTCGCGCTGTCGGGTGGATCCTCGCTCCCTGTCGAGACGCTTCAGCGTTTCGAAAACGAGTTCGGCCTGCCGGTGCTCGAGGGCTACGGACTTTCTGAGACAAGCCCGGTCGCCTCGTTTAATCTCCCCCATCTGCCCAGGAAACCAGGGTCGATCGGAGTGCCTATCTGGGGCTGCGAAATGCGCGTGATACGCGAAGACGGCACGTTTGCCGGGCCGGGAACGGTGGGCGAAATCGTGATTCGCGGCCACAACGTGATGAAAGGGTACTACAAGAAACCCGTCGCCACCCAGGAAGCGGTTGTCGACGGCTGGCTACACACAGGCGATATGGCAAAAACCGATGCAGAAGGGTACTTTTTCATCGTCGATAGAAAGAAAGACATCATCATCCGCAGTGGAATGAACATCTACCCGCGGGAAATCGAAGAGATCCTCTACGGCCATCCCGCCGTACTCGAAGCGGCCGTTGTCGGCGTGCCGGACGATGTGCGCGGCGAGGAGGTCAAGGCATACATTGCGCTGAAAGAGAAAACAACCGTTCGACCTGAGGAGCTTAGAAGCTATTGCAGGGAACGGATTGCGGCCTACAAATGCCCGAAAGAATATGAGATTCTGCCGTCACTGCCGAAAGGACCCACCGGAAAGATTCTGAAGCGCGAGCTTCGCAAACGGTCTTTGGCATCGTGAATGCCAGTCAAGACCCGCAGTGAGGAGCGCTGCGCTCCAGACGGCAAGCAAAACGTCCCCTCATATGCCGGATTCTGCCCGCCTATGACGGAGACGTGATTCTGGCGCTCACCACGCGTAACATGGCAGAATAGGCTGTTCGGAGTCCATCGGCAAGGCTCGTTGCGAGACAAAAGACGCCTGCAGTTCCAGGAACTTTCTGCATGGCGTCAGGCATTGACAACATGCAGGCTTAAGGAAATCTCGATATGCCCGACAACAATCGAACAAGCAAACCTGAGGAGTTCGCCTCGACGCCTTTGCTGGACACCATTGAACGTCCCAGCGACGTCCATCGGTTCTCGATGAAGCAGTTGAAGGCCCTCGCAGGAGAGATCCGCCGTAAGATCATTGCGACCGCGGCAGAAAACGGCGGCCATCTGGCACCTCATCTGGGCGTCGTGGAGCTTACTTTGGCGCTCCATCACGTATATGACACGGAAAATGACCTGGTGGTCTGGGACGTCGGGCACCAGTGTTACACGCACAAGCTCTTGACAGGCCGCAAAGACCAGTTCTCAAGTATCCGTAGAAAGGGCGGTCTGAGCGGCTATCCCAGGATCTCTGAAAGCCGTTACGACGCGTTCGGCACAGGGCACAGTTCGACTTCAGTCTCTGCGGCGCTGGGGATGGCTGTAGCCCGCGATCGTCTCGGAGAAAAGCGGCGTATTATTGCGGTTATTGGCGACGGCGCTATGACCGCGGGGATGGCCTTCGAGGCCCTTGCTCATGCCGGGCATGTCGGCACGGACCTCCTCGTCGTTCTCAATGACAACAAGATGTCGATCTCGCCAAATGCGGGGGCGCTCTCCGCATATTTCAGCCGGCTCATTACGGGGGGCTTGTACACCCGGGCCAAGGGCGATGTGCAGAGCTTTATGGAGCGGGTCCTCGGCAGCAATGTAACGAAAGCGGCGCAACGCCTTGAACACTCTGTAAAAGGCCTCATAACACCAGGCACGCTGTTCCAGCAATTGGGCTTCAAATACGTGGGACCCGTAGACGGCCATGATCTGCCGACGCTCGTAGACTGCTTCTCCAACCTGAAGAATCTCGGCGGCCCGGTTTTCTTCCACTGCGTCACCCAAAAAGGGAAGGGGTATCCTTATGCAGAACAGAACCCTCTGAAGTACCACGGCGTAAATGCCTTCGACATCAAGACCGGGGCGTTTCGCAGCGATGGAATCTGCTCCGGCAAAGAGTCCCCTGCCCCCAATTTTACGGACGCGTTCGCCGACACGCTGGTGGCGCTCGCGCAGAAAGACGAGCGCATTGTCGGCATTACAGCCGCCATGCCTACGGGGACAGGCTTGAGCAAGTTCGAGGAGGCTTTCCCGGACCGGATGTTCGACGTAGGTATCTGCGAACAGCACGCCGTCACGTTTGCTGCGGGCCTTGCAACACGCGGATTGCGCCCCGTCTGCGCCATCTACTCGACGTTTCTTCAGCGCGCTTATGATCAATGTGTGCATGATGTTTGCATCCAGAACCTGCCTGTTGTGTTCGCGGTCGATCGTGCCGGCGCTGTGGGCGAGGACAGCCCGACCCACGAGGGGGCGTTTGACCTCTCTTTCCTGCGCGTCATACCCAATATGACACTGCTCGCCCCTCGCGACACGGCAGACCTCGCAACCATGCTTCGGTGGGCGTTGAAACAAAACGGTCCCGTGGCAATCCGTTACCCCCGAACCCGAGGTCCTCTTATCGGAGAAAAGGACGAGCGCGGCCCAATCACCCGGGCCCAAGTACTTCGCGAAGGCAAAGACGCCGCCATCCTTGGTGTGGGGCCTACCCTCGGGGCATGCCTGAAAGCGGCGCTGCTACTTGAGACTGAAGGTGTCAGCGTGCAAGTTGTTGATGCGCGTTGCGTAAAACCTCTGGACACGGAGATGCTCGACGCCCTTGCGCCGATGCCTATCGTGACCGTGGAAGAGAATGCGCTCGCCGGAGGATTCGGGTCGGCAGTCCTCGAATACTTCGAGCAGAAAGGCATGATGCACCGTGTTTGGGTCCGCCGCCTGGGATTCCCGGATCGCTTTGTCGAGCATAGTACGCGCGATGAACAGATCGAGGAGATTGGCCTCGACCCAAAGACGATCGCAGCCGCTGTTCGCGACACCTACCGCGTCTTGGCTCCGCAGCATCCGGAGTAATCGTGTCTGGCACCAGCCCGTTGGAAGCATTGGACTATGCATAAAAAGAGCACGCCAGATGTTTAGAATCGTGAAGACATGAAACGGTCGGCGCTTCTCCTGGCGCCGGTTCAGCGTGTCCTGCTGAAAGGACCAAGGTAAGAGGCCCTTGCCGTTTTTTTGATGCGGTTGGCGCGGTGAGGGTTTTCTTCAGCCGCTAAAGGGTCCAAAATGGTGCAATAACGTCAACATAAGTGGATCCAACCGCAGGCTTACAGCCGGAATCAAGGAGGTAGATGCATGAACAAAGCCCCGAATAGAAACAGAACAGCTTCTGTCTATATCCCGCTAGCACTTCTGCTTAGCGTTGCAGCATTCTGCGTCATTTGGCCGATGGCCTCCTGTGCACAAGACGACAACCAAGCACCGGGAGCAGAAGCCGGTTCGGGTCAGTTGCCCCAGATCCTCAGCACGTCGACTGAGCCGCTGACTGTCAACTCAGAGGCTGTCAACACCGCCAAAAAAGTCAGCCAAGCCTTCACCGAGATTGCAGAAAAAACGTCTCCAGCGGTCGTTTTTATCGAAGTCGAGAAGACGGTCAGACAGGGCCTGCCATTCTCAGGGCCGGAGGGTCCCGGGTTGGATAATTTGAGGGACTTCCTGCGGCAGTTTTTTGGGCAGGGCTTTCAGTTTCCATCCCCGCAAGGCCCCATGGCACCTTCACCCGGTCCGGGCGTGCCGATGCCCTACGGACAGGGGTCAGGCTTCATCATGTCGTCTGACGGCTACATTGTCACCAATGTCCACGTGATCTCAGGGGCCGACCGTGTCTTGGTAACGTTGAGTGACGGACGTCAATTCGATGCGGATATTGTCGGCACGGACCCCAAAACAGAGGTAGCGTTGATTAAGGTCGACGCCGCCGGCCTGCCGATCTTGCCGTTGGGCGACTCGAACAACATACGCACGGGCGAGTCCGTTCTGGCAATCGGGAATCCGTTTGGCTTGTCGCATACGGTGACATCGGGCATCGTGAGCGCACGCGGTCGCGGCAATGTGGGCCTGGATGTAGATTATGCCGATTTTATCCAGACGGACGCCGCAATCAACCCTGGCAACTCCGGCGGTCCTCTCCTCAATCTTGATGGTCAAGTCATTGGGATGAATACGGCCATCTTGAGCCGGACGGGCGGCTATATGGGCATCGGTTTCGCCATTCCCATCAACATGGTGAAGTTCATCACGGACCAGCTGGCAAAAACGGGCACGATTACCCGAGGCTTCCTGGGGATTACGATCCAGCCGCTCACGCCGGAGCTGGCCAGGCAGTTCGGGCTTGAGGAAGGCAGAGGCGTGCTTGTTGCCGGCATCGAGCCCGATTCGCCAGCTTCGCAAGGCGGGATCAAGCAAGGCGACATAATCGTCGAGTATCAGGGCCAGAAAATCTCTGACCTCGGGTCGTTCCGAAGCCGCGTCGCGACGACCGCGCCAGGCACAACCGTATCCATCACGGTGATGCGCGACGGCCGCCCTATCAAACTCGACGTCGCTGTGGGGACACTCGCGCAAGAAGGACCTACCGGCGCGCCGCTCACAGGTCAGGAGGAGACTCGGAGGGAGCTCGGCCTGGTGGTTCAGGATCTTGATCCGGCTCTTGCGCAGCAGTTCGGATACGAAGACGAAGAAGGCGTGGTGATCACGCAGGTCGAACCGGGGTCAGTGGCTTTCCTCTCGGGTCTGAAACCCGGAACGCTCATTACGGAAGTTGATCGGAAGCCGGTCGCGAATACTCAAGAGTTTCGGGATGCCATCAAAACTGCGTCCGATGACATCCTTCTGCTCGTGAAAGAGAATGTCGAGGGGCGGGCTTACGCCCATTACGTAGTGTTGTCCAAGAATCGATAGAAGAGTCCCAACTTACAGATGGCGGACTGGCGCGGCAACGCACGTCAATAGCCGAGAGCGGGCATCCTGGTTGTCGCGCCCGATTCTATTGTCTACAGCCCCTTACGGTATCGTGTAGCCTATGAAGCGTTCCAATTGCTTGGAAACGGGCGGTCGGCGAAGCCGACATAAGCCATATCGGTGCTGCTGTCCTGGAACCGGGCCGTGTGCTTGCGCGACTCGAAATCGGCTGGCGTTGGGGTAGGATAATCGTTGTTGAAACAGGCGAGGCACAATGCATCTCGGGGTATGCCTGTAGCCTCGACAAGCCCTTCGATTGTCTGGTAGTGCAGACTATCCACGCCTAGATACTGACGAATCTCCTCGACACTCATTTGGGAGGCAATGAGCCGCTCGCGCCGGGGCGTGTCGATTCCGTAATGACACGAGTTGATGATCGGCGGACAGCTAATCCGGAAATGGATTTCCTTCACGTCGCAACGGCGCAGCATCTTGATGATCTTCTTCGAGGTAGTGCCTCGGACAATGCTGTCGTCGACGAGCACGATACGTTTTCCCTGAATGGCGCTCCGAGCCGGATTCAGCTTGATCTTGACGCCGAAGTCCCGGATAGACTGATCCGGTTCGATGAACGTACGGCCCACATAGTGGTTCCGAATGAAACCCATGTCAAAGGGAATGCCGGACTGATGGGCATAGCCTAACGCAACCTGGTTGGAGGAGTCCGGCACGGCCATCACGATATCGGCGTCAACCGGGTAATCCCGTGCGAGGTTTCGCCCAAGGTTCTTGCGAACCTCGTCGACGCTCCTGCCGAAAATGACGCTGTCGGGCCTCGCGACGTAGATAAACTCGAAGATACAGGGACGAGGCGTAACGCGCTCGAACGGATGAAAACTCTCGATGCCTTGGCGCGTGATGCGGATCACCTCGCCCGGTTCGACCTCGCGGACCCAGTCCGCGTCGATAATGTCCAAAGCGCAGGATTCGCTTGCGAGAATATGCGCACTGCCCAGACGCCCGAGCCACAAGGGGCGAAAGCCCCTTGGATCGCGCGCGGCCACAATCTCATGACCGTCGGTGGCGAGGAGGGTATACGCACCGACCACCCGTTTAAGAGCGTCCAGTACGCAATCCAAAAAGGCTTCTTTCCTCGAACGGGCGATAAGGTGAATAATCACCTCGCTGTCTGTCGTGGATTGAAAGATAGAGCCCTGTTCCTCGAGTTCGTCGCGCAAGTGCGCCGCATTCACAATATTGCCGTTATGACAAAGGGCCATGCTCCCCCGGGCATAGTCGACCGGTAGCGGCTGTACGTTCTTGAGCGTGCTCGTCCCAAAAGTCGAGTACCGCACATGTCCGATGGCGATGTCGCCGCGAAGCTGTGCGAGACGATGGGGCTTGAAAACATCTGATACAAGTCCGACGCCCCGATGGACGCTGAGCTGTCCGTTATCACTACAGACGATGCCAGCCCCTTCCTGGCCGCGATGTTGTAGCGCATAGAGCCCTAGATAAGTGAGGGTGGCTGCCTCAGGATTTCCATATACTCCGAAAACGCCACACTCCTCGTGTAAGCTGTCAGAGGGATGCATGCTTTCATCCTTCAGGCTAGAAGTCTTTGCGGCCGGTCAACCGCCTATAGGCTTCAACGTATTTCTCACGCGTCCGAGTCACAACCTCGTCAGGAAGTGGCGGAGGCGGTGAGTTCTTATCCCAATCAACCGTTTCAAGCCAATCACGCACATACTGTTTGTCAAAGCTGGGCTGGCTCCTGCCGGGCTGATACTGGTCCGCAGGCCAGAAACGGGACGAGTCAGGGGTCAGAATTTCGTCGGCAAGCATCAATTCGCCGTTGGAGAGGCCAAACTCGAACTTGGTATCGCATAGAATTATGCCACGATCCTGGGCGATATCGCGAGCCCGCAGGTATACTTGCTGCGCGACGCCCGATGCCTTTTCTATCCAGCCGGCCCCGATGATGCGGGCGGCCTCCTCCGGACGAATGTTTAGATCATGGCCGTCCTTTGCCTTTGTGGCCGGCGTAAAAATGGGTTCTTCGAGTCTGCTGCTCTCGAGAAGGCCCGGCGGCAAATCGATCCCGCAGACGGCGCCGGTTTGTTTGTATTCTTTCCAAGCACTCCCTGCCAGATACCCCCGAATAACAAACTCGACCGGAAACATCTCGCACTTTTGCGTCAGCATCGAGCGTCCTTCAAACTGGTCCGGGCGCTGTTGGAAATCCTCAGGGAAACGAGCCAAATCAGCCGAGATCAGGTGAGTCGGAACGATATCTGAGACCTTGCCAAACCAGAACAAGGACATTTGAGTCAGGATCTTGCCTTTGTCGGGGATCCCGACCGGATTCACCCAGTCGAAGGCCGAGATCCGATCCGTAGCAACGATCACCAGCTGATCGCCCAAGTCGTAGATATCGCGGACCTTCCCCCTTCTGACAGGGCTTCGTCCCGGAAGATGCGTTTCACACAATGCTGTCATCTCACTTGCTCCGGTTAGGATCGCCTTTTCCTCGGGATGAGCGCTGTTCATAGCAGCGTTTCATTGCGGAGCGACGCCCCTGGAACTACGTCCCAATAGTAAGATGCTGAACGGCTATTTCTCACAAGTGTCTGCGACATAGCCTCCCGCACGCCTATGAAGGGGCCGATGCGCCCTATCTGGCCATCGACAACAATTGGACATCCAGGCGGGCGCCGAGCTTAGCCCAGACTCCCTTGAGATAAGACACAAAGAACCTTGGTCTCCGGTTGCAGCAAGGTTCCAGAACACCGTTTGTCTGTTGAAGGCTGCTGTGCATCCAAAGTGCTGTTAGAGCGGCAAATCAGGGCGGGCCGCCTCCCCTTTTTGCAGCCGACTACATGCGCAGCGATACGTCCGACCCAACAGTCGCATGTTACCGTCAGAAAACGTCCAAGTCAATCTTCCAATCAGATAGATTGGGGTCGGCCTCACCGGCGTTCCGATCTATTGAAAAGGGAAAAACGGGCTGTCTCGTGTTAAGATAGATTCAGATTGTAAGAGAGTGCGGGAGAATGACAGTGTCTGTCGCCTTTTTCACTGTGATAACATAATGTTTGGTTTGGAGCTGAGCTGGATTCTTTCGGGGCTTTCCCTCGTGCCTTACTTGCTGTGGGGCGTGTATTGCCTTGATCAGCAGTTGAGGCGCGAGGAAGAACTCGATATCACTGCCCAAGCCCTTACACTAGCAGCTCTAATTCCTTTCTACGCTTTCCAATATGAAATGCTGAAGTCCTCTCTTGTGAACAGCAACCTCAAGTTCGCCCTTGCCATCATCGGGCTCATGATGTCGGGTGCAGCACTGTATGGTCCTCTCGCAGCCTCTTTCGTGTCCCACCTCGTCGTTGAATCGGTAATGCCTTCGCACCGCAAATATGTACATGAGCCACGATTCGGGCCGGGCGAAGCGATGGAAGAAGTGGGAAATTACGAGGCGGCCGCTCAGGAGTATATGGCTGTAGCGAAGATGTTTCCGAAGGATCCGGGCGCCGCATTAAGAACAGCCGACAACCTGATGAAATGCGGGAAGCTCGAAGAGGCGGCGCCCTGGTTCGAGCGAACGCTCGACAACATGACGTCCGCTAAACAGAGCCTGGCCGTCACATTCCGGCTTTTCGAGCTCTACACCCGAGCTTTGAACAAGCCGGAGGCAGGCCTTCGTATCCTTGAAAAGTATGTGCAGAGGTTTCCAGAAACGGAGTATGTTAGCGCCGTACGCCGACGCATCGCGAGTTTCTGTGAACCGCCTAAGCCAACGGCTGCGCCTTGGCCGTCTACGGCGCCGGACATTGCTGACGGTGCCGGCATTGGCAGAGACGGCGCAGAATAGGTTTGGGAAGAGGCTATCGGCTGTCCTTTAATGGCCTTGTAGGTATTACAAGGTGTGAACCACCGACTGCCCTGGCAATATCTATGGCCCGGACCACCGGTCCGAAATCGGCGGCTTCATCGGCACGCAATACAAGCACTGCATCGGGTTCTTTGGCCAGCAATTGAACCAGCTCCCGGCGTAGACCCTCTTCATTTACTCGTTTGTTACTGAAATAAAGCTCCCCATCTCTCGTGACCACAATCTCATGGGATTGGACGTCCCTCGGGGCGCCGCTTCCGGCCTGAGGCAGGGAAACGTCCATACCGAGTTCAGAACGAAAAGTGGACGACACCATGAAGAAAATCAGCAAGAGAAACATCACGTCGATAAGCGACGTGATGTTGA
>CAZBQH010000444.1:0-9073 GCA_964493915.1 uncultured Nitrospiraceae bacterium | reverse complement strand
TGCGATGTGAATCATGACGGCGTGGTGACAGCGTACGATGTCCAGGTGATTGTGAACGCGGCGCTAGGCCTGATTGGTTCGTGAAAGGGGGAGGCGCCTAAGGAGAAGAGGTAAAGCCGGAATGGAGGCGCGCGGCAGGCAGCCGCACGCCTCCGCAGCGTCACGTTCAGCCGGACCCTGCCCTTGCCGTTTGACAATCGTGTGCCCGCCTACGGATAGTTATTGCTGGAGCATGCAACAGAGCGTGCGAGGGTGAGGCCTGTGTTTTTTCCATGAAGAAGCTTGAATGACTGTTGACATCCACAATCGTGTCCAGGAACTGCAAAGGCGCGTTGCCGGGCTGCGCGCGAGTTATAACGTTCTATTCCAGGAGCCGGAAGGACGCGCATTCGTTGCGAAGTCGCTGGTTCGCGAGGGGTTGGTTGCGACCTATGGTCTTCTGCTCGAGGCAATGGATGCCGAGTTGCGGGCTTGGGCGGAGGCCTCCGGTTCCGAGCGGCGCTGCTATGAAGTCGTTGACGAGGCGCCTGACTCGGTCGACTACCTGAATGCCCTGATTCGCACTGCAGCCGACCTGCCTCTCGCTGCGCTGTTCCGCGAGTGCGTGTGGGACGTTGTGCGGGAGCGGATGTGGTTGGATCAGGGCGCGGGATCGAATGGCGCCTACGTCCATTCGGAGCACGCGCTGGTCCACGCGCGCAGATTGTTTCGTTACGGCATCGAGACGCCGGCGGACTACATGCGTTTCCTCGAGGAGCAGGCAGAGCCTCCGCCGGATGCGTTGCCCCGCCTGAACCCTGCCGCCCTCGGCTCCCTCGAGGAGGATGCGACAGCGCTCGAGTTTCCGGGGGGGCGCGTCGATGCGGAGGCGGCTCGTCGCGTGACCGGGCTGATCAAGGAGCAGGACAAGTTCTCGGAAGGTCCTACCTACCGTGCTGTCGGCCGCCGCATTTTGCCTGCTCCCGTAGGCGCTATCCGGGCGGTCAATGACTTCTACGGCTACAAAAGAGAGCGCAGATTCTTCGCGGATCATTTTGACGCTTTTGCGGCGGGCGAAGCCACGCGGCCGCTGCTCCTTTCAGGCCTGCCTGGAGTGGGCAAGACTCACCTGACCATCGCACATGTTCTGGCCGCGAACGATTTGGTCCTCATCAATGCGGATCAGGGCCAGCTCAGCCAGGATCTTGAATGGCTTATTGCTACGCTTGGCCATTATCGCTACCGACGCTTTGTCCTCTTCTTTGATGACATCGACGTGGACCGCGTTGATTGGACTATGTTCCGTAATCAGGTGGACGGTTTTTTGCCATACAGCGACAACGTGGCGGTCGTGATTGCTTCGAATTTCGAGTTTCCGGCACGCGTGCGCAGCCGCTGCAAGTCCTACGGATTCCGTCCCATGGATCCCAATGTCTGTCAGGAGATCGTCGCCGACTATCTCGAACGGCGTAAAGGCATTCGTTGGGCGGACGACCGCCTCAAAACGGCTTTGGTGGCCACTATTGCCATCGATTACGTCCATATGTTCCGGAGCGGACGTCTGACAGAGTTGACGCCGCGCAGTCTGGTGCGTTATTTCGAGTATCTCGACGGCGCGCCCGCGCGGCTGCGCCGGTTGATCAAGAACTCGACCTTGGCGCTGATCCAGTTTCCGACTGAGGAGGTGTTCTTCGAATCCAATGAACTCCTGCGGAATCAGATGCTCGAGGAACGCAAGGGGTGAGACAGCGCAGATTTCTGGCGAGTGGGGCCGGAAGCGAACACTGTTCCAAACCTTCCGCGCAAACACACGCGGCGGGCAAGTGATGGAACATATGCTGAAGCGCACAATAGGAGCGTGAACGTGGGGCATCGCATCTTGATTGTAGACGACGAACGGCAGATCCGCCTGGCTCTGCGAGAGCGTCTGGCTCATGAAGGCTTCGAGACTATCGAGGCGGAAAACGGGGCCGCGGCCGAGCGCGCCATCAGCGAGGCCTTGTTCGACGTGGCGCTTCTAGATATGCGGCTTCCCGATACGGATGGACTGACAGTGCTCGATACCATAAAGGCTAAATTGCCGGACATGCCCGTTATTGTTCTCACGGCCTACTCGAGTATCGACGACGCCGTCGAATCCATGCGACGGGGCGCATTCGATTACATCCGTAAGCCGTTCCTTATGGACGACCTCGCCCGCACCATCCGCCGCGCGCTTGCGTCGGCGACCGCCAACGAAACCTCAACGGCGGAGGCCGAGGGCGTGCAGTCGCGGTTCGGGCTCGAAAGCATTATCGGCGACAGCTCCCAGATGGTCCAGATCCGCCGCCTTATCCGGACCATCGCCCAGAGCGACGCCACCACTGTTCTCCTTCTGGGCGAGAGCGGAACCGGCAAGGACATGCACGCGCGCGCCCTCCATTACGAGTCGGACCGCGCCGGGAAGCCCTTCATGAATGTGACCTGCACCGCGCTCCCGGAGTCGCTCCTCGAGTCGGAGCTGTTCGGCTACGAGAAAGGCGCCTTTACGGACGCTAAGACGCTGAAACAGGGATTATTCGAACTGGCCGACGGCGGTACAGTTTTCATGGACGAGATCGGCGACATGTCGCCGGCGCTTCAGGCCAAGCTGCTGCGCGTTCTCGAGGAGAAGACCTTCCGGAGAATAGGCGGACAGCAGGATGTCACGGTTGATGTGCGCGTCATCGCCGCAACCAACCGCGAGCTTGACGTCCTCATTGAGCAGGGCAGGTTCCGTGAGGACCTTTATTACCGGCTCAACACAGTGCCTATCTACATTCCGGCACTGCGGGAACGGCCCGAGGATGTCCCCCTGCTTGCTGCGCATTTCCTTCGCGTCTATAACCGGGAATTCCAGCGCACACTGAGCGGCTTTACGCGGGACGCCTTAGCGAAACTGGAGAATTATGGCTGGCCGGGCAACGTCCGCGAGCTTCGCAACGTGATCGAGCGGGCCGTCCTCCTTTGCGCAGGCAACGAGGTCACCGCTCAAGACATCCTTCTTGGGCGGGCCGTTCTCGGCAGACCGAGCGTTTCTCCAGGCTGCACCGTGCGGCTGCCGGAACAAGGCTGCAACCTTGCCGATGTCGAGCGCGAGCTTATCGAGCAGGCTCTCGAGCGGACTAAAGGGAACCAAACCCGCGCCGCCCAACTGCTGGGCGTGACAAGAGATCAGATTCGTTACAAGATGGGCAAATACCAGTTGCGCGGTGAAGAGCCTTCCTGAATCGGGCTGTTCTTCGGTGGGGGAGTGGGTAATATCCCCCAGGACTTGGGCGAGATTCCGCTACCGCGGGACCTTTGTATTGCACCGACGACGTCCCTCTCTCCACATTATCCTGTTGATTTGCAACGAGTTGAACCACATTCGGATCTCCACTCGCAACAATGGCACATTAAATGCTCACCCTCCAATGGATAAGTATAAAGGTGCGCCCCACTGAAGGTGCGCGCCATGGCGGAGGAGATGAAGGAGACCTTGTATGTGCGTGAATGAACGCAGCACTTCCTCTAAGGCCGTCGAGGGTTTTACACTCCTCGAAATCATGATAGCGGCTGGCGTTATGGCAATGGGCTTGGTCCTGGTGTTCGGCGCCCTTGTAAGCATCGCTGAGACCAACCAGACGTCGCAAACCCGTACCGTAGCCAATGCGCAGGTCAACTCGGTCCTGGAAGAAGTGCAAGCATTGGGACCCGTCGAGCTGGCCAGTTACCAGCCCCCGCCGATGCCGGGTCTGGGTGCCGGCGCAACGCTCCAGGTCGTGGCAGTTGCCGCTGACGGCAGCCAAATTGCGCTTCCTGTGAGCGATACGGGTGCCGTGCAGTTGCCCAACCCTGTAGAGGTGAGTGTGACGGTTGCTTGGAGAGACGTCAAAGGACGCACCATGACGTCGCGCGCGTCCACATATGTAGGGAGTTAAGGCCATGCGGCGCGAGGGATTCACTCTTCTTGAGGTCATGATTTCGACGGCTATTCTTGGCGTTGTCATGGGCATGCTTTATGTCTTGTCCCTAAGCGTGGCGCAGGGCGTCGCGACGCAGGACGCAAGCGTGACGGCCCACGACGACGCTCGCAACGCGATGATGCAGATAGTGCGCGAGGTGCGCCAGGCCGCGTCCGGCACAGTTACCTGGGCCTCTCTGCCCGGCGGCTCGGTAACCTACCGTATCGCTGCAGACATCGACGGCAACGGAACAGCGGTCGATATCGGCGGCTCCCTCGAGCTAACGCCTCCTCGGACGCTTTCGCTGGACATCCAGGATTTGAATGGAGACGGGCTTCGAGGCAGCCAGCTCATCTTGAACACCGGTCAACAGATCGTTGTTTTGGCCAACAATGTCTGGATAGCGCCCGGGTCTACGCCGCCAAGCGGCGGTTTCCTTGTTGAGTCGTGGGGAAACGGCCTTCGCTTCACGTTGATTACCCAAGGATACGCAGGACCTAACGCCACGGCCATCCGAACCACGCTCCGCGAGGTCGTCGTCCCGCGGAACTGAGCCATGCCACGGCTAACTGCCCGTCAAGGCGAGGGAGGCGCCTGCACCCGAAAAATGCGAGCCGGGATGCCTGCGTTTCCGTGTATTGAATGTATGGGAGGGCCGTTGTTTCGGCCTTCGTTTGAATCCTTCCACCCCTCTTGGTAGAATCCTCGATGACGCTCCCTAAGGGCAGTACGAGAGAAATCCACCATGTACCTGGACGGCCTTCATGCATTGGCAGTTGGGCCGTCTCTTTTTGCATATTCAGGCGAATAGATGACGCAACCTGCGCCGAGCGAGTCCACTGTTGTGATGAACGCCGAGGCGATGGCCGCGGCCATGCGTCGGATCGCCCAGGAGATCGTCGCGGCGAACCCGCGCGGGGAACCCCTTGTTTTGCTTGGCATCCTGCGGCGCGGCAAACCCTTAGCTGATCGCCTGGCAGACCTCATTGGCAGCATGACCGGCGTCCGGCCCAAAGTTGGCGCTCTGGCAACGACCCTCTATCGGGACGACCTGCGCAGCGGACGGGGGCCCGCCATTACGGGCTCTGGCGTGACCCACTTTGACTTCAACGTGGATGATGCGACGGTTGTTCTGGTTGACGACGTGATTGCGGCCGGCCGCACGGTGCGCGCGGCCCTTGACGAGGTAATGGACTACGGCCGGCCCCGGCGCGTGCAGCTTGCCTGTCTTGTTGACCGGGGGTTGCGCGAACTCCCCATCCAACCTGACTATCTGGGTTGCTCGATCGCGACAGATTTCCCGGATCACGTGGCTGTATTACTCGTCGAGACGGACGGCGAAGACGCTGTGCTTCTCGAACGGGGCGCTGCGCAAGACAGCGAGAGGGGAGTGGAGTAAATGGCCGTTGCGGAAAAAGCGGCGACGGAGTGGACGCGTAAGGATCTTATTGGGCTCGAGAACCTGACACGCGAGGAAATCGAGCTGATACTGGACACGGCCCCCCAGTTTCTGGCCGTCTCGAAGCGCGAGAGCGGCATCAAGAAAGTGCCTTTGCTGCAGGGGCGGCTTGTCGTCAATTGGTTCTATGAACCGAGTACACGAACCCGCACCTCTTTTGAATTGGCTGCCAAACGCCTGAGCGCCGACGTTTTGACCATGAACACCAGCGTCTCGAGCACTATGAAGGGCGAGACGCTCCACGATACGCTCTACAACATCGAGGCGATGCGTACGGACGTCGTTGTTATCCGTCACAGCTACGCCGGCGCGCCTTACATCCTCGCTACGCGCCATCCCTCGCATATCATCAATGCGGGGGACGGCTCTCATGAGCACCCGACGCAGGCCCTTCTCGACGCTTTCACCATGCGCCAGTACCTGCGGCAAACGCGCGGAGACGCGAAGGCAAGTCTCGACGGGGTTCGTGTCGCCATCATTGGCGACATTGCCTATAGCCGGGTGGCGCGAAGCAACGTCTGGGGCCTGACCAAACTCGGCGCAAGCGTCGTGCTCTGCGGACCGCGCACCCTGTTGCCCCCTGGAATAGAGCGCATGGGCGCCGATGTGACGACCGACCTGCGCGAGGCAATCCGCGATGCAGACGTTATTTACTCTTTGCGTATCCAGCTCGAGCGGCAGAAGAAATGCCTTTTTCCCAGCATTCGAGAGTACATCCATCTCTTCCGCATCGACAGCGAGTCAATCAAAGAGGCGCGGAAGGATGTTCTTATCATGCATCCTGGGCCTATCAACCGCGATCTCGAACTCGCGGCGGAAGTCGCAGACGGGTCGCGCAGCGTAATCCTCGAGCAAGTGACTAACGGCGTCGCGATCCGGATGGCCGTAATGCATCTTCTGGTGAACGGTGCCCGAGGCCGTTCCCAGGAGAAATGAGTCAAGGTGTCGCCCGGAAACGTGGGAATCCCGCAGAGCATGCCCCGAGGAGCCTTATCGCCATGAGCCTGCTGATTAAGAATGGTCACCTGATCGAGCCGTCTTCCGGCCTGTCCGAACCGAACGACGTGCTTATCGAAGGGGAGACGGTCGCCGCCATCGGGCGCGATTTGAGCGGCGGCGAGACGATCGATGCGGCCGGCTGCATCGTGTGTCCGGGCTTGGTAGATGTTCACGTCCACTTTCGCGAACCCGGTTTCGAGACCAAGGAGACCATCGCGACGGGGAGCCGCGCCGCGGCACGCGGAGGGTTTACTTCCGTCGTCACCATGCCGAACACCAATCCCCCCATCGACAACTGCGGGATGCTTGAGTTCACCCTGCGTCGCGCCCGAGAGACGTCCTGCATCAAAGTATGGCCCGCAGCCGCGGCCACCAAAGGGCGCGCCGGCGCCGAAATGACCGAGATGGCCGAGTTGAAAGCGCTGGGCGCCGTCGCCGTCAGCGACGACGGCGACGACATCTCGAGCAGTTGGGTGCTGCGCCGGTGCCTCGAATACGCCAGCATGGCCGGTCTGCCCTATCTAGCCCATTGCGAAGACGCCTCGTTGATGGAGGGCGGCGCGATGAACGAGGGGCACAATTCAACGAAGCTGGGACTGCCTGGCATGCCCCGCGAGATGGAGGAGATCGCTATCGACCGTGTTGTGCGTCTTGCCGCATTGACAGGCGCCCGGGTCCACATTTGTCACGTGAGCACCGCCGAGGGGCTCGACATCATACGCCGCGCAAAGCAGAAAGGACTGGCTGTTACCTGCGAGACCGCGCCTCATTACTGGACGCTTACCGACGACGCCGTGACCGATTTCGGGACCAACGCCAAGATGAACCCGCCGCTGCGCGAGGCGCAGGACGTCGCAGCTCTCAAGCGCGGGCTTGCGGACGGCGCGATCGACTGCATCGCCACCGATCACGCCCCTCACACGTTCACAGAGAAGGACGTCGAGTTTCAGATCGCGCCTTTTGGCGTCATTGGACTTGAGACGGCCCTTGCGCTGGCCATTACCGAGTTAGTCGAGCCCGGCATACTCCCTATCGAGCGGGCCGTCGAACTGATGACAATAGCCCCGGCCCGTGCGCTTGGATTGCGGGCCGGCGTTCTACGTCCTGGTGAACCTGCCGACGTAACCGTCTTCGACCCCCTCGCTGAATGGACTGTGGACCCCAGCACGTTCGCTTCACGCAGCCGAAACACGCCCTTCGCCGGGCGCAAAGTGCATGGTCAGGTGCGCGCCACTATCTGCAACGGCAGGATAGTCTACCGCGCCTGAAAGCCTGGGGCGCAGGCGGCCGTCGCGGAGGATGCAGGGGCATGCCTGATTGAGAGAGCCTCGCCCAGGATACGCAAGCCTCTTAGGAAAAGCATAAAACAGACTCAGGCTCACGCGACTGGCAGGCGACCAAGGACTTCACAGCGGTTTGAGAGACGCAACGTCCACCCAGCGGCCACTCGACGCGGACTGGTAGCCGGCCACCATGACCCGCTGCAGCCGGATCCCTTCCTCGAGCGAAGGCTGAGGGGTCTTGTCGAGGGCGATGGCTTCGAGGAAGCTGTACATGCAGTGCATGTGCGAGCGGATCCACCCGATGCTGAATTTTGGGTTCGGGAATTTACCCGCGGGCGCCCGATATTGCTGTGTGCATTCGATCCGCTTGAACCCGCGCATCCCGCCCAAGGGCCCGGCGTCGTCCCGCACGTCGTAGACCTCGAGCCAGTTCGGTTCCATCAGGTTGAATCGCATCGCACCTTTCTCGCCGTGGATTTCGAAGCGCAACTCGTCGCAGATCCCTGTGGCGAACTTGGTCGCCTCGAGCACTCCTACCGCCCCCGACGTATGGCGCAACATCATCAGGGCCACATCGTCGGTGTCGACGGGGACCATCCGGCCCGTGTCTTTGTGGGGCCGCTCCTTGATGAAAGTCTCGCATAGGGTGTTGATGGACTGGATTTCCCCGACAAGGTGGGTCATCATGTCCAACGTGTGCGCGCCCATATCAAATAGCGACCCGCCGCCCCCTTGACTCCGATCCGACTTCCAGTGCAAGGGCTTGTTCGGGTCGATGTTGCTTGAATGGAAATAGCCGCCGCGATAGTGGAATACGCGTCCAAGGAACCCCTCGTCGGCCAACTGCTTTGCGCGCAAGGTGGCCGGGAAATAGCGGTACTGCAGCACCACTTGGCTCTTGCCCCGGTAGCTGGCCGCCCTCATGGCTGCAAACACCTCGTCCGCCTCGTCGAGCGAGGCGACGACCGGCTTGTCGCAATAGATGTGTTTGCCCGCCTGGATGGCGTCAATGAGCTGCTCTTTGTGGAAGCGATTGGGCGAGCTTACCGTCACCACATCGATCTCGGGATCCTCAATGAACCGGCGATGATCCTCGACAACGCGCCTGTAGTAGCCAAGGCTTTCAGCGGCGGCCCGTTCCTCAGCCACCGGGGTGCAGATAGAAATGTGACGGATGCGAAAAGGCAGCGGCTGATAGAACAAGGGGATATTCACGAGACCGTAGGTATGCGTCCGGCCCATGAACCCGGCGCCGATGATGCCCACGCCATATGCAGGTACGCCCACGATTCATCTCCCTCCGGTCGAGCTGCGGACCTTCTCTCCGGCAGGCGCTCGTGTTCGAATCGGACACATAACTGATTCTATTGCTACATGCTAGCATCTCC
>CAZBQH010000443.1:0-3068 GCA_964493915.1 uncultured Nitrospiraceae bacterium | reverse complement strand
CCTTGGCGAGCTCCTCCGTAGTGGCGCGCTGAAACCCTTTCTTGCGGAAAACATCCTCAGCAGCATCGAGCACGATCTGTTCTTTGTTATACATTTCCGGTACGCCGCCTGTTGAGCATAGGCTCAGAATATGAACTCACACTCATTCTACACGAACATCTCGCCGTACGCAAGATCCCTGCATCGGAAATCACTCCCCCGGCCTTGAACGCAACCGGCAGCCGACCAACCTCCTCAGCACGTCAGCGGAGGCCCTACTGCATGAAATGCTCCCACGCCAGACTTTGCAAGACGCTTCTGACTTGCTCGTTCTCCTCGGGCGTCAATTCCTTCTCCGTGGCGGCCCAGAAGTCGTCCCATAGAAACCGCAGGACGACGCAAGGTTCGGAGGTGACGACGGTCGCCGTACGAACGCCGGTTGGGTTGAACTGCATCATTTCTCCAAAAAGCTGGGGAGCCTGGCAGGCAATCTCAGGCGCATCGCCTTTTCGGACGACGGCCGATCCCTTTACAAGGATATAGCCTTTGTTTGGCGTGTGCTCTTTCTCGCGCAGCCATGAAGCGCCCTTCGGCACACGCCGCATCTCGGAGATCTTGAGCAAGACCAGGCCCAGCTTGTTCCGCAAGTCTTCGGTAAGCTCTTCCATCAGCTTCAGGTTATGAACAGGGTTGCGCAGTTCCTCAACTGTCATCGTTGTCCTCCTATCCCGCCCCCGAGCTCTCTGCTCCGCTCGGTTTACATCCGCTTTTGCGTCAAACGCCCCCAGAAACGCCTGATGGTCTGACCAATGCGCGTACGAAAACCCGCCTTGCCTGCGACGCCTTTTTTCGCCAATTGGTATTCCGCGTAGAGTTCGCCGAGCGCTGTCCGGAAGGCGCGCGCGTCTTGGAATCGGTCGCTGGGATTGGGCGCCATGGCCCGTTTTGCGAAAGCATCGCAGGACGCGGGAAGTTCGGGGCGCATCTCACTAATGGGCGTTGGTTTTGTCCCTTTGGGCAACTTGCCGGTCAGCATTTGATAGAAGACAACGCCCAGCGAATAAAGATCAGCCCGGAGGTCCACCTCTTTTGCGTTGATCATCTGCTCGGGCGCCATGTACTGCGCCTTGCCGAGACTCGAGCCGACCATGGTAAGCACGCTTTCCTGATCGGTAATCTTGGCGAGACCGAAATCGAGCAGTTTCACGGAACCGTCAGCCTGGACCATGATGTTTGTTGGCGAGATGTCACGATGAATAGTGAACTGGTGGGCATGCTCGAGTCCGCTGCAAACAAGGCTGAGAATGTGCACTGTCGAGCCAAGCCCCAGACGACCGCGTTCCTGGATCATATTGTGCAGACTCTGTCCCCCGACGTATTCCATCGTATACATGAGCATTTCATTAAACCGCCATGCATCGTAAAGGCGGACGATGCAGGGATGGTTCAACCGCCGCGCCGCTTCTACCTCGCGCTCGAATCGCTTGAGCGCAACCGATTTGTGGACATGCTTGGGCAGGATGCATTTGAGCGCGAGCTTCTCGTTCCGCTTCAGGTCGTGAACAAGGTAGACCATTCCCATCCCCCCCCGACCGATCTTCTTCAGAACCCGGTAACGCCGGCCGATCAGATGGCCTGGCTGGAAATCGAGCAGGTGCGCGTCTTCCTCGTCCGCAGCCGGATCTGCCGGCTGGCCCTGCGGAGGCGACTGGTAGTCATCCATAGACCTTTGCCCTTTGAATGAAGCGCCCGCTGAATCGGCCCCTTTTGCCCGGGCGTTCACCTTGAAATACACCGAACTCCATCATAACATATATTGAGTATTTCAGCATTATTCCTACTCGAAAGTACAGGCCCTGGATGGTGCAGCCTATTCGCGAAACTGCTCGAGCCACGAGGCGTCGGGGAACGCCGCCGGGGATTCTCCCTTACTTGTATCGAGCTGAACGAGTTTGGTTTGCTTGCTTGGTTTTGGGGAACAAACATGACATCGCGTGAACGAGTCCGTCTTATCCTGAATCACAAAGAAGCCGACCGTCCCGCCATCGATCTGGGCGCCACGTCAGTTAGTGGCACGTCGGCCTGGACATACCGAAACCTGCGGCAAGCATTGGGCCTGTCGGAGGGCCGGCCCCGCGTTTTCGACCTGTTCCAGATGCTTGCCGAAGTCGAGCCCGAGGTGAAGGACCTGCTCGGATGCGACTTTGTTTTGCTCCCGAAAGAAACGCTCTTCCTGGGCTTGGCCTACGGCGACTGGAAGCCCTACACTTTCTGGGACGGCCAAACCTTCGACGTGCCCGCGGGTTTTGATCCCGAGGTGAAGCCCGACGGCGGCCTCGAGACGCCGTTTCAACCGGGCCAGCCGCAGATGATGCGTATGCCGCGAGGCGGGCGCTTTTTTGACTTCGTGCCGCAGGGCGGTCTGAACACCTTCGACATTCCCCACATTCCTGAATCGCAATGGTCGTTTCAAGACAGTCTGGACGACGCATACCTCGAGCGGGAAGCCCGCAAGGCGCGGGATCTCTATGACGCAACGGACCGCGCCATTTTTGCGGAACCGTGGCTGAGCGCCCCGGTGGGCTATGCCGACCTTTACCAATGGGCAATGAAGATGATGATAGACCCCGAGCACTGCCGCGACTACATGATGCGGAGCGCCGAAGCAGCCGCCAAATGCTACGAGCAATATCTACAGGCTGTCGGCGATTATGTCGAGGCGATTGCCATCTGCCTGGCCGACTTCGGGCTTCAGAATCAGGAGGTCTTCGCGCCCGAGCTTTTTGGCGAGTTCTATACGCCGGCGTGGCGTATCATCTCGGATGTGATTCACCGCTGGCCTAACGTCAAGGTCTGGATGCATTGTTGCGGGTCCATTCCGGGTATCATCCCTCACATCATTGACGCAGGCGTAGATTGCTTGAATCCCGTTCAATGGACTGCCGCCGGCATGGACCTGAAACTGCTCAAAGAGAAATACGGCGATCGCCTGGTCTTTTGGGGTGGCGCTATCTCGACGCAACGCACCTTTCCCTTCGGCACGCCCGAGGATGTGGAACGCGAGGCTCGAGAGGTGCTCGACGTCATGG
>CAZBQH010000442.1:0-4845 GCA_964493915.1 uncultured Nitrospiraceae bacterium | reverse complement strand
AGGCCGCCGCCACACCGGCTGGGAGCACTGGGACATTCCGCTCGACCTCGGCGGCGCCGCCCGGACCATCAAGCTGCGGCTCGTGACCGATTCTTATTCGCGCGCGCAAGAGCGGATGGCGCCGACTTGGGAATGGGCGCTGTGGGGCGAGCCCCAGGTGGTGCGCGTATTTGCAGACGGCCGCCGTGAAGTGCTGCGAGACTTGGTCGCCGAGATCGGATCGGCCAGGCCATTGGTGCGGCTCGACCGGAGTGGGGTGGAGCGGCCCTTCGACGGCGCGGGCGTCGACTCGACGCGCGCCACATTCCGGGTGATGAAGGCCGATCCCGTCCGGGCGCAGCTCGAAGAGCTGCAACAGGGCGAAGGAATCGGCTGGCAATGGGCCAACGGATTTGGCGAATGGACCATCGCGCCGCCGCATCAGGGCGCCTACCGCCACTATCTTGGGTCCGTCAATTCCGGATGGGTCTATGCATATGAGCAAGGAAGAATGGCATGGCGCACAGCGCCTCTCCCCGACAAGCGCGCGACGGCGTTGGCTTTCGTCGGAGGAACCAACTATTCCCTGGGAAAGGCCGTATTGCGTATCAATGGCGAGCAAGTGCTGACCTTCACGACGGGCAACCGGCACAACGCGGAGTGGGAATCCCCCACGGCTCGGCTGCGCTACATCCATGGGGCCGACGTGAGCGACGAGCGGACCGCCTTTGGTCTTAGCGGTCTGTTTGTTCTAGAAGTCCCGGCTGCGCGCGTCACGGCCGGGCAGCCGCTCGAAATCGAGGTGGAAATGGTCGACGGCAACGATGCATGGTTTATGTTGCACGCTTACGGGGACGCATTGGCTGAAATCACGCGCTCTGTGATTCCTCAGCCCGAGAAGCCCGCCATTGCCGCTTTCACGCCGCATGCGCCGGACGCCTTCGGTGTGACCATCGGCGAATTCAGGTTGAACTTGGCCAAGGTCTCGCGTAACCAAGCCGACTAGGTGACGCACGGTGTGAACGCAAGATTGTTGAGGAGATCTGCGTACATGGCGATACTCACGATGCTCGTTGCTCTGAGCGAGGTTGCTCAAGCGACTTCTGAGCTGAGCGCGACGGTCTTCGAGAAGACCGTGCCGGAATTACTTCCATACCCGCAAGAGCTGATTCCTCTCGATGGGACATGCCTCGTGGGCGTTCCAGAGGCCGTCACCGACGGGCCTCCCTCCGCCACTGAGCTGCTCGCCCTTGATACGTTAAGGCGATACGTTGGGACAGCGAAAGCGTCGCTCGTCGTGCGGCTTGGCTCGATCGAGGAAGGTTACGAGGCCGGCTGGCTGACGGCGGAGCAGAGGGCGTTTCTTGAGGACCCAGCTACTAGCGACGAGGCTTCCTGCGTCGTCGTCGCGCCGGACGGCGTGACTGTGGTGGGCAAGGGGAAATGGGGGATGCTCTACGGCGTGCAGACCGTCAACCAGCTTGCCCTCGAAGCCAGGCGGGAAGGTAGAAACGAAATCCCCTGCATGACGGTCCGCGACTGGCCCGACATGGCGTGGCGCTGTCTTTCGCCTCAATTGACGTGGTATTCCGGTTGGAACCGGCTCGAGGGCTACGACTGCGGCAATTGGACTCGCGACGAGTGGAAATGGCTCGTGGACTGGTCGTTGCTGCACAAATGCAACGCGTGGGCGCAGTGCCTATGCGGCTACTGGCCTTTCACCCTGCCCGGATACGAAGAGAGCACGCTCGACGTCGAGTCGTATCGCTTGAACCCGGAGACGGGGCAGAAAGAGCCGTGGCGGTTCACCCACCCGAATATCGTCGAGGAGTTTTACCCGGAGGTGATCGCGTACGCACGGGCGAGGGGTGTCACGTCTTACGCCTACATGGCGATCAACTCTTTTGACGGCGGTTATATGCTGCACCATCCGGAGGTCAACGCGGGGGGCGCCGCGGAGATGTTGCCATTTGCTCCCAGCGTGCATGAGTATGTCAAGGCGTTTCTCGAACGTCTGCTCGACATGGGTTTCGACGGCTTCGTATTCGAGAACCCCGAGTCGTACCATGTTCCCAATCAGAACGCCCAGTGCTACGAGGCTTTCTGGGCGCCTTGGGCCAATGCTTATGGCTATGCTTCTGTCGAGGAGACGGATGCAAACAAGCCGCCCCTCGGGGTCCACGTCGAATACCATACTTGGCTCTTCCGCGAATTCGACGGCATCATCCAGGAACACGCCCGGCGCACGGGTAAAGAGTCCGTTGATGTCATGCTCATCTCTCACTTCCTCCTTCAGCGGATTATGACCGACGCGAAGACCCGCGAGGAACGGGCCAAGTGGTTGGCGCTGATCGATGAGAAGCAGGGCCGGGAGGTGCGGTGGATAGTGGCCGAAACGAATGAGGCAGAGTACGTCGACCTTCTAGGGGGCCACCGCGTAGCGACGTTGGGAGGACGCGGCGGTTCGTGCACCAACGCCATGCGCCGCATCGCCAGCATAAACAACAACTGGCTTCACGGCGGGATGGGAGGCGATATCGTCTATGACATCAAGGCGCAGCAACGCATGTGCGAGGCAGGCGGGTTCGGCGCCATGGGCTATATTTTCGAGTGGACCAACACAGAGGTCTTCGGCTATATCGCCGCACAGTACTTATGGCGCAACGCCGGCGTACCGGGCATCGACAGCGCAAGCCAGACGGCGTTCCTCGACTACGCTTACCGGAGGTACTACGGCGACGAGGTAGGTGCACTAGTGGCCCGCGTCATGGATGGGGGCTCTTGCGTGAACGATGCCATGGTCCTCGACGATGTGAACGGCGCGCAATACCCCGAGACAGGGAAGGCCCTTCACCGGGACTACCAGCTCCTTGCCGTGCTGGCGGATGCGGCCGAACTGCTCGCGCTAGAGGCCTATCGCCGCTACGCGGGCGTGGACCCGAACCTGTATGCGCCAGTCTACGACCAGGAGACGTTTCGATGGGACGGTTACGACGCGGAGGCGGACCATACATTCAAGAGCGAGCGTCTGCGCCATCTCTGGGTGTCTGCACGGCGCTCCCAAGAGATGTGCGAGGCCGCGCTGGCATACCGCCGTTCCCAGCGGCTCATCGCAGAAGGCGCGCCTGCGAGCGCAATCCTCGAGCATCTTGACAAGGCCATCGCGCACGCAAGGCTCAACGAGCGCATCTACCAAATCAATTACTACGATGATTATCATCCTACCGACGGGATGTGTCATTACCTCAGGAAGGCGCTCGAAGCCCGGCGCCGTAGCTTTCTCGCAGCCTTCTTCCCGCCCGAGGCCTTCGACGAACTCAAGGCATGGCGATTCGCCACCGCCCGCGATCCGCTGGGATGGACGCACATTCATAACATGAGCCAGCCGCGGATCGAGGAGCGGATGCTCGAGACTGCGGCCCTGCGTGAGGATCCCCAATTGCTTCTGGACGCTCCCCTGGCTGTGCCCGTCGGACCAGGAACCGTGGTACGCATCGCAATGGCCTGCGACCGCGCCGGGCTGGTCGAGCTATTCTACGCAACGGACGAGTCCCCGGCGTTTACAGCCCAGCCTTGCAGGTTTGAAGTCAGCGCGGGAGCAATGCTCCGCACATATGCGCTCGCTCCCGAATGGCATGGGACCCTGACGGACCTCCGCCTGGATCCGCCCGATGGCGCCGTGCTTCGCTTGGCTTCCATCGAAGTGGTCAAGACGCCCGATCCAGGGCGGCTCGCGTCAGTCACGCTTGACATGCCGATGCCCGCGGCAGCCCGCGTGGCGGCTGACAAACCCCTGTTTATTCCATGGGAGAAGCAGTGTGATCTGGTTCCACAGGTCGCTCAAGCACAGACGCCCGGCCGCTATCTGAGTATCAACATTGGCCTCACCACGCGGGAAGACTACTTCCGGCTCGGGGTTGTCTTTACGGTTGAGGCGGAGCTTCCGGACGGGAAGCGCGAGATGCTTTTTCGGCGGGCCCTGGGCCGCCGTCACACCGGCTGGGAGCACTGGGACGTCCCGCTCGGTCTCGACGCCGCTGCGGCCCGGACCATCAAGCTCCGGCTCATCACTGACGGGTATTCGCGCGCGCAAGACCGGAACGCCCCCACTTGGCAATGGGGGCTGTGGGGTCAACCGCAAGTCGTTGAGGTGACCCAAGACCAGCAGCGGCGGGTCCTTTACGACTTTGCAGAACATGCGGGAGAGGCAGTGCCTCATGTGAAACTCGATACGATGCGCAAAGCCCGGTGTTTCAATGGCGCTGATACGGACCCGACGGGCGCGACGTTCGCGCTCGTCCCTCCGGACAAGGTGCAGGTCTTGCGCGCGACCAAGGGCCGCGACTGGCAATGGGTGGATGGATTTGAGGCGGCGCAAGTTCCCGCTTATGGCCCTTACCGCTGCTATCTGGGTTCAGTGCCCTCCTGGTGGGCCCATGGCGACCGAGCGCGTTTCAGCCATCCGAGCGAGACCCATCAGGTGAAATGGACTACAGCCCTTGTTCCTGAGAAGCGCGACACGGCCTTTGCTTTCGCTGGGAGTACGGACTATGCAGCGGGTCCGGCTGAGCTTTGGCGTCGAGGCAAGCATCTGCTGACTTTCGAGACGGGCGTCGGCGAGGACCGGCGATGGAAGAGCAACGGGGCCGAGCTCTTCTACTTCCACTATGCCGACACTCGTGCAGATGGGATCGACTATGGGCTGAGCGGGGTCTATGTCCTATGGCTGCCTCTGGCGGAAGTTGACGCAGGGGAATCGCTCGACTTGAGCGTGCGCGTCGCCGGCGGTTCACCGGGCTGGTTCATGCTGCACGCGCTCGAAGGCGCGGCCCGCTACGCTGGACCTGTGCCTCTACCTGAACCAGT
>CAZBQH010000441.1:0-9283 GCA_964493915.1 uncultured Nitrospiraceae bacterium | reverse complement strand
CGAAGAGCAAGCTGCGCGAATAACCTGAAGCAGATCGGTCTCATGTGTAAGATGTACTCGAATGAATCGAAGGGGGAAATGTGGCCGCGGGCCTACGGGGCAAATCCCTATGCGCTAACCGGGCCCCATGAAGGGCCGGCCGGATGCACCAATTACGGAACCGATTTAAGCATGGGCGTTGATACCGGCGCACTATATCCCGAATACCTGACCGATCCGAATGTGCTGATCTGCCCGTCCTGGCCGCTCTATGACCAAGGACCTGCCGTCGGTGTGGGCGTTATCGAGGATGACGGATCCGGTACGTGTCAGTATGTTGGGTTTATTTCACAGCCCGGCGACTGCTACTACTATATGGGCTTTGCCCTCGACCGATGCGACGATATCCCGCAGAACAATCTGATTCCGTTTCTGACAATTGCGGAAGTCCCGGCGCAACTCGTAGCTGCATTTAGCGCGCTCACCGATTTGTTTACAAACGGGACCTTCCAATACCACACGCTTTTGGATGAAGACATTACCGGCGGGGCGCCCGACGGCAATGGCGGCGGCGGTACAATTTACCGTTTGCGCGAAGGCATCGAGCGGTTCCTCATCACGGACATCAACAATCCGGCGGCGGGCGCTCTCGCTCAGAGCACGCTTCCCCTCATGTGGGACGCGTGGAACACTTCCTGGCAAGGGTTCTCGGGCGCTTACTACCTGAGCGGTTCGAGCGTGCTGTACTTCAACCACATTCCGGGCGGTTCGAACGTGCTGTATCTCGACGGCCATGTCGAGTTCATCAAGTATCAGGGCAAGTTCCCCATCTCGAATCCGCCGTACAATCCGGCTCTGTCGAACCTCGGGTCGCAATGCGGCTCCTGGAACTTCATGATTGGCGGGTTCGGCTGATTCCTTCCCGGTTGGGCCCAGGGTTCAGCCCCCGAGCGGCGCCGAACCCTGGGTTTCTTTTTTTGCATAAACTACCCCCTTTGACTGATTCGTACAACTTTTTCGCACGATTCGCGCAAGTAATCCCGCGTCTTTTCTGCTATCCTTATTATCTGTAATCATCATTTTTCAAGGATTTGTCTAGCCCGCGGAGCACGATCTCCAGCAGGATGACATTATACGGATACCCATGGAGACACTGTCTCGGACGCAGACCGTCCTATGGCGATGCTGGCTGCGCGGATTCACCGTAGGGTCCGAACCGCACCTGCGCTTAATCGGACTGCGGAAGGTCAACGGACCACGCCCAGAGCTGCGCCAGACCAGCGCAGAATGCGTTTAGTGCATGCAAGAGTATCTCACTCCGGGCCTGTTCTCCCGCATCGCCGATAACGACCCGGGGCCCGAGCCAAGCAGTGCTCCAGTGCAATAGGAACTTGCTGATATCCCCTCAGTGTTCGACTTCTACCTGATAGCGCTTGATCTGCTCAACTGTTGGCTTGTCCCACTCCTTGCTGGGAGCGTCAGGAGCGAAGGTGCGGCGGATCGCGCTCAGGTGGCCGAAGCCGTGGCTGTCGCTTGGTTCGATGAAAGACCCTTCGCCCCATTCATTCCAGGCCTCAATAAGCACCAAGGGGAAATCGGGATCGACGGCATCCTTGGCATCTCTTAGGGTACGTTTGAATAAGGCGATCGTGTTATCGGTCAAAGCCCAGAGTCCGTCAGGGTTGCCGCTCCCAACGGTACGCGGGGTGTTGTCCCAACCCGACTGGGTGCTAACGATGAATGGGATTCTGGCTGCGCGGCGGATGTCATTCCAGTACGAGGGCAGGGCCTCGATCATGCACTCGTACGGGGCCCGTCCCGGCGGGTTATAGGGAACCCGCGGCGTCCTCCAGGCATAGCTGTAACCGGTTATGGCGTCAGCGCAACGGATGTCCGCAAGACGGTCTGGTGCGTTGTGGACGGCGACAAGAAACGGCCGTGGCACCCCGCGGGAGTTGCATACGGCCTCGATCTGAGGCAACGTGTTGCTCATAAAGGCTTCATGCCCGTTGCACGCCTCGAGCACACCGTGGATGTCCCAGATCATGAAGACGGGACGACCGTCCAGTCTCATGTAGTTGGGCCTCTTGAAGTAGTGCTCAGCGCAGTACGCGAACATCTCCTCGAGCGCGCTAGGAGACCAGTCCAGAGGTTTCCGCCAGTCCAGGCCGTGGTTACACCAGTTGATGCAGAACTGCATCTGTTCGCAGTAGCGCGCTTTAAGAAAGCCCTCCTCGAGCGTGCGCGCAAGCCTTTTCTCGCCCTGGTTCCAGTACCAGTCAAACGCGAACCATTGGATCCCTGACTCGAGGGCCCACTTGATGTGCCAGTCGTTCACCTCGGGAAGCGAGTCGTCGTAGGACCCAAGCAACGGCATGGAAGCAAATACCTTGCGTATGGAAGGCCATTCACTCTCCTGGTCGTGGTTAGGATAGGGGTAGTCGTTTGTCTTGGGGCTGCGATACCAGCCGGGGAAGATATACGTGCCCACACGCGTAACAGTCTGAACAGGCTGAGGAGGCGGCACGGCATAGTCGGGGCCGGTGTGCTGAGCACCGCAGGAGGCAGCCACGATGAGTATGGATACGACGAGCATGAGGCGCAAAGTCTCCTCTTCGCAGTCGATCGCAATGTCCTGTCGGCAAGCGGGGCCGCCCCTTGGATTCCTCGCTTGCCGACTCTTTCCTACAAAGGCTCAGCCTTGCCCGCCCCAGATGTTCATAAGCACTAAGGCCTGTCCTGCAGGTCCGGGGATCTGGGTCAGAGGTGGCGCTGCCACGGGGTATTTACTCTGGAACTTCACGAACTCGACGTGTCCATCCATATACAGCACATTGCTGCCGCCTGGAATGTGATTGAACCGGGCGGCTCCACCGGCATCAGTTCCGTGCCAGCTGACAATACTGGACCAAGCATCCCACATGACGGGAAGCGTGCTCTGCGCCATGGCCCCCGAAGCCGGGTTGTTGATGTCCGTGATAAAGAAACGCTCGATGCCCTCCTTCAGGCGGAAATACGTCGAGGGCAGCGGCCCGCCGTCATCGTCCTGGTCAAGAAAACCCGCCCACACAAACTTCAGCATGCCGGGATATTCCGAGACGTTCACGGTCTCGGCCATACCGCGGTAAGAGAACCAGGCCGGCGGACAATCGCCGTCGATCCATTCTTGAGGACCATTGCACCGCGTTACATCCGCAGCCGTGAGTCGCAGGAACCCGGGATTAGCCTGCCAGGACGCCTTCGACATAAATGCGTCGACGATGAACCAGGCGACGTCCATATACTGGGAACTGCTCCTAATGGCATAGGGCATGTAAACATAAGAAGTTGGGTTGGACAGGATTCTATTCATGACGGCCTTGCATTGCCAACTGCCATCTTTCAGGATTCCGTCGATCTGTTTACTGATGTCCTCAGCGATGCCCCAGTGCCCTGAGTGCGCATTGCCCACAATCCAGGAATCGTCGCGGGAGTCCGAAGGGCAGATCGCGATGTTTGGGTCAGTCCAGTAGTCTGGATAGAGTCCACTGCTGCCGTCCGACGTGTCTGCGGGGTAGTAGGACGGTGCGGCTTGGCTGATACCGTCGTCCATAGCGTTGATTCCCAAGCTCCACGCATTGTTCACCCACTGATTCGACACAGGGAACTTGCCATCGTTCTCGTTCGAGAACATCTTCAGGATCAGCCCCCACTGCTTGAGGTTGTTCGCGCAGGAGGCGCGCCGGGCGGCCTCGCGCGCTCGCGACAGAGCGGGCAGGAGGATCGATGCCAAGATCCCAATGATAGCAATTACCACCAACAGTTCGATCAGGGTAAACCCCCTCTTACGTTGCGTCGTAGTCATGTTCTTACACTCCTTGGGTTTGCTCGTCTCAGGTCCCATGCTCCCTCGCGGCCATCTGGCCGTTTCACGCACAGGCCCGGCACAGGTCAGGCTTCCGTTGCCTACCTGGCAGCTCTTGGAGATTAGCACGCGATGACTGTCTTTACTATAATGATTCCGCTAAAGCTAGCACGATCCCGCACGATCTGAAGAGTACAGCACATGAGCAAATCACGTATCCTTGACACCTATCCCGGAAGACCTTCCACTCCACCACAAAGACCGGATGAAATGGTCGACAGGCCTTGGCCGCGGGCCTTGGCTTTCTCAAACCAGGCCTTCCCCTTCGAGCTTTTCGACATGACGCCTCACCCGAATCTGGCCATGCACAGCCACGAGGATTTCAGCGAACTCGTCGTCGTGCACAGCGGAAGGGGCGTGCACACCACCGCCAACGGCGAATATACGATTTCCGCCGGCGACGTCTTCGTCGTTACAGGCGACTTAGCTCACGGCTACAAAGACGTTGACTCATTGTGTCTGGTCAACGTGGTCTATGACGCAAGCATCATGCTGCGCGGCGTGACCGAACTCAAACGGCTTCCTGGATACAATGCCCTGTTCCACCTCGAGCCGCGTTACCGCCGCCAGCACTGGTTCGAGAGCCGGCTCCGGCTGCCGCCCGACCAGTTGGATCGCCTTCTTACCCTGCTCGAGGAAATCGCCGGCATCGTCCTATCCCGCAAACCGGGGTACGAACTGCGCACGCGCATTCGATTCCTGGATCTGATCTGCTTCTTGTGCGAGCAGTATGCCGGAAGTGCAAACCCTGCTACGCGCAGCCTCCTCCTCATGGACGACATCATTCACTTCATCGAAAGCAATGCCAACGGGCCCGTTGCGCTCCAGGACCTGACCGACCGAGCCGGCATGGCCGAGCGCACCTTGCTTCAACTGTTTCGCGAGGCCACCGGCGTGTCGCCCATCGACTATGTGATCCGCACGCGGGTGGCGCGGGCCGCGGACCTTCTGCGGAATACGCGCCAGAAGGTGACGGAGATCGCCTTTCAATGCGGCTTCCAGGACAGCAGCTACTTCGCGCGCCAGTTCCGACGTGTCACGGGGATGAGTCCCTCCGCTTATCGCTCCCGCTACACTCGCCGGCCGGTAGGGCCTTTGTAACGCTCAAGGAAAGGGCAGGTGGAAGTCCTTGTCGCGGCATCAAGAAGCCTTCCTGAAACAGAGGAGAAATGACACTACCGCCCGTGCGTAGCGGCCATATTCTGCAACGTCACTGCCCTTCGGTCATCTGGGCGGCGCGCCGGGCGCGCCAGTCGTCGTGTCCCTCAACATACCTTCTGAGCAAGGGAAGGGCCTCCTCCCTCATGCCGCGCTTGAGCAACAGGGCGCCCGCATGAAAGGCGTTTACGCTGTCCGGATCCAATGCGTCGCCTTCAAGATAAGCCTTCACGGCGTCATCGTGCCTGTCCAGGGCCTCGTAAGCTTGGCCTTGACGGTATTTTGCAGAGGATGCACTTTGAAGCTTGCCAAGCTCGACAGCGCTCGCGGCCCAAGCCGTAGTCATCTCGATGAGACCAGCCCAGTCCTCTGTCTTCCGGAAGGCATTGGCCAGAGCCGTTCGGGCCAACATGTCGTCAGGAAAGAGCGCAACGCATTCCTGTAACACGGGAATAGCCTCCTCCGGGCGGTCCTTCTCAAGAAGGAGTTCCCCGAGTCCGCGAAGAACGTAATCCCGTTGCCGGGGGTCGTCGAAAGATAGTTCCGCCGCCTGGAAATACGTCCGGATCGCTTCTTCAGTTTGCCCGGCGCGCAGATGGCCTTTCGCCCGCCGGGCAACAATCTCCCCTATGCTGTCATCCAGACCGTCCACCCATTGTTTGCCGTAGAAAACATAGGCATAGACCAATACAAGGAAGGCAAAGAAAAGAACGATCCCCGCTGACGCCGCGATCAGGTAGACCCGGCGCATCTCAACGGTCTCTTGCCGTCTATCCACAGCTTCTTCAATCATCGATCATTCGCCAGCGATTGCAACCTCGAGCATCTTCAAAGCCAAATACCCGCTCTCATACTATGGGAACGTCAGCGTCGGAAGCAACGGACTTGTTCTAGCGACGTCCCGTGAGCACGTCCGCCTTTCCTCCGGAGTGTGCTTTATGACGAGGCGATGGACCGTGTATAATCTGCGCCGGTTCCTCCAAAAGCCCGAACGCTGGCACGATCGCCAGCCGAGCCGGGAGTGAACTGTCTAGCCGATGCGACAAAAAAAACTGCGGGAGGCACATGCCGTGCAAGTAAGCTTCGTAGACCTGGGCGCGCAATACAGGGAAATCAAAGACGAGATACATGCGGAGCTTCAGAAAGTGCTGGATACGACGAGCTTTGTACTGGGGCCGGCCGTGACCGACTTCGAGCACGCCTTCGCGCAGTACTGCGGCGTCGAGCATTGCGTCGGCGTAGCCTCGGGGGCGGATGCGCTCCAGTTGGCCTTCCTGGCCCTCGGCATCGGCCCTGGAGACGAGGTGATAACAGCCGCCAACACGTTCATCGCTACGGTGAATGCGATTACCCTGACCGGCGCAACTCCCGTTCTTGTAGACTGCGACCCAAAGACTTACAACATCGATCCCGACCTCATCGAAACAGCTATTACAGAACGTACCAAGGCTGTCGTGCCGGTTCACCTCTATGGCCAACCCGCAGAAATGGACAAGATCATGGCCATTGCCGGAAAACATGGGCTGCTTGTCGTCGAGGACGCCGCCCAAGCCCATGGCGCACGGTACAAGGGACGGCGGGTCGGGACTTTTGGCGACATCGGCTGTTTCAGCTTTTATCCCGGCAAGAATCTGGGCGCCTACGGAGAAGGCGGCGCGGTCGTAACCGCCGACGCGAAGTTGGCGGATACGGTACGCATCTTGCGCAATGTAGGCCAATCGGAAAAGTACATCCATCCCATGGTAGGGTTTAACAGCCGGCTTCAAAGCGTCCAGGCCGCTATCCTCAACGTGAAACTGCAGTATCTTGACCGCTGGAACAGCCTGCGGCAGGGCTTCGCCGCCCTTTACACCGAATTGCTGACAGACTCTTCGCTAATGCTGCCGAGTGTTATCCAGCATGCAGAACCTGTGTGGCACCTGTACGTAGTTCAGCATGAACGCAGAGACGGGCTGATGAAGCATCTAAGCGGCCGGCAGATTCTCTGCGGGATCCACTATCCCGTGCCGATTCATCACCAGAAAGCCTACCCGAACATTCGAACTGTGCCGGAAGGAGCGCCGGTGACAAGCGCCGCGGCAAAGCGCTTACTCTCCTTGCCCATGCACCCCCATCTCACTGCCGAGCAAGTTCATATGGTTGTGAACGCCATCAAAGACTTTGCTAGGGCCTGAGAACCGGCCCCGATTCAGAAGCAGCGTTTTGCACACCCGGTGATGCCGCACTCCCTTGGTATCTCAAGTCACGCAGACTCGAGTTTCCGGATAAAGCGTGCAGGGTTGCCGGCCCATAGCTCTTTTGACGGCACGGATTTCGTCACCACGCTTCCCGCCCCAACCATGGCGCCGTCATGAATGGTCAATCCGCACAGTATCGTCGCATTCGATCCAATCGAGGCCCCTTTGCCCACGTGCGTTGCGACCACCTTCCAATCCGCTTCAGTTTGGAGCGCCCCGTCGCGATTCGTCGCATGCGGGTACTTGTCATTGATAAACACGACGTGGTGTCCGATAAAAGCACCATCCCCAATCGTGACGCCCTCGCAGATAAACGCGTGGCTCGATATCTTGCAGTCCGCCCCGATACGCGCCCCTTTCTGAATCTCAACAAACGCGCCGACTTTTGTGCGGTCGCCAATCGAGCACCCATATGCATTGATGAAACAGGCAAGCTTGACGTCCTTGCCGAGCACGACGTCGGGACTGATCCGGTTGTACTGCTCCATAGGCTATGTCTCCTGATCCCCCTAGACTGAGGGTTAAGAGCCTAAGAAAGAGCCCTGCCGTATTCCAAGACAGAGAAACACACGCTTTCATCCCCCGTAACTCATGTTGGTCACTCGATCTCGAGAGAAACCGCGTCAACCCATGCGGGCCCGCTGCCTTTCCCCGCGTAACGAATGATGTCGACCTCGACTTCTGGCGGGGACGCGTCCGGTGGAAGCGTTAAATCGACGACTAGTTCCTCCCACTTGCCATCGCCGCGATGCACTCTCCGGTTCCTGATGCTGTCCCCTTCCTGCCTTGTCGCAATCTGGAAGTGCAACGCATCGGGATCGCCGGCCTTGGCCCACACACGCGCCACAAGCCGTTTCCCTTGCGCAGACTTCTCAGGCGTCACGCGCTGGTATACCCCTAACGCCCCCTCCGTCAGAGGAGGCAACTCGAGGAGATAGCGGCGGCCCGGCTCTTCCGTGGCATCGATCAGTTTGACCATTCGGTTTTGGTTGCCCCCCCATACGCTGACAGCCCAGGGACTCATGTCCGAGGGGTCGAGAAATGCATGATCATCAAAACCAGGATTCTCTAGCAAGTTGCTGCCCGCCGCACCAGGCGGTTCCTGCGCGAGCCTCAGAGACACTGGTCCAACGTAGACAGCCTCGTCCCCCGTCCCTTTCACCATCTCGAACGTGAACGTTAGGTTTGTAAAAGGCCCCTCCAAGTGTTTGAGCGCCAGGAGCTCATGCCACTTGCCATCGCCGGGATGTATCGCGACCACATGTCCCGGCGCGTCCTCTGTCTGGGAATGCCGAACGACAAGGGCAAGCTGGTTGGCGCCCGCCGCTTTACCCCACGCCTTACCGTGCACGAATGCCTGACGTACTGTGCTGCCGATTCGTGCTGTCTGCTGACCCAGCGTGGTCCTCGTTGACGACTTGCCGAGCTCAACCACATAGGGCATGTCGACCCCGGCGGGAGAGTCTTCGGGCTTTTTGTGCTTTTGGCAAGCCTTTGCAGGGAGACCAGGAACCTGCACATACCACGTGTGCAGCGGGGCGCTAACGGGCCGGGGCATGCGATCGCTTGGCAGCTCGCGAAACATCGGGTCGCCAAGAAACTCAAATGCAAACGGGTCTGCGTTGCCGCCGGGATAAGGCACGGGCGCTACGGAGACGACACGCAGCGTACCGGGGTCTGGCACGGACGTGCCTCCGCCTCGTTCCTCGAGCGCGACGCCGGATTCGGGCGCGTTGCTGCATCCCAAGGCGAAGGTAGCAAAAAGAATGGGAAACCAGTGGCGCAATATCATGAAACTGGGAGAGGTTCCTGGTTCAGCCTGCAGCCGCCGACGTATATGTTGATCATTTACGTTCGCACAATAGTGCAGTCGCACCGTCACAGAAGCATGAAGAAGCTGTTCTGCCTCAGATTATCGACACCCCGTCGCAAGGCCATGCGGAACGCAGCCACGCCACGGATGAGGCAGCACCTAGCCATATTCTGGGAGTGATCCTACCATCCA
>CAZBQH010000440.1:0-2889 GCA_964493915.1 uncultured Nitrospiraceae bacterium | reverse complement strand
GAGAACGACGGTCTCTTTCCTGCGGGGCAACAGTGGAACATCGGTGGCTTTGGCTGGTCCATGGGTCTGAATGCCATGGGCAACTTCTACAAGGAGATTTGGCCGGACCTCGCCAATGCCCAAGTCCCCGGCGACAACGGGCTTTACCCCGACTATTGGACGGACGTCAACATCATGATTTGTCCCTCCGACGCCCGGACAACGGCTTATGAGCCCTGGATCGCAGACATCGGCATCGAGGAAGATATCCAGGCGCAAGTCGACCGGATCACCGGAAGCGACTGGGTGTCGAAGGCGGTTCGGAACGCCATTCTGTCGAATCCCACTTCGTACATCTATCTGCCCTACGCGGCGCGCACGACGTCGCAAGTCCTGGACATCTTTTTCGTCGTAGCCAACTGGGCCTTAGCGAACCCGGCCGGCGGCAACTTCTCCGATGTGGAAGGGGAAACCCGCATTGCAGTGGTTGGCCCTGCCGATATCCAAGCTCGGGGCGGTCCCTCGCAGTGGTCGCTGATTGCATGGTGGGCCTTGCGCGGCGCTATCGAAAGCCTTCCGGCAGGTCAACATCCGGCAAGTCCTGGGGGCATCGGGCGGCCAGCCGGTAGTTGGCGCGACGATGACGGCTCGGCGCTGCCCAGCAGCTATCCGCGCATGAAGGAAGGCATCGAGCGGTTCTTCATTACCGATATCAACAACCCGGCGGCCGGCGCGATGGCCCAGACCACGCTGCCGGTGATGTGGGATGCATGGAGCACCGAGGGCCACCTGCACGCCCAGTTGTTCGGTTACGACAAGGGCGCCGTGGCGCGGTTCAACCATGTGCCTGGCGGCTGCAACGTGCTCTTTATGGACGGCCATGTCGAGTTCATGAAATACCAAGGCGGCATGCCCATCGAGAGCCCGCCCAACACGAACACGAACTTGAGTTCGCAGATGGCCGCTTGGTCGAACCTGATCGGCGGCGTCGGCTGACGTCTCTTCGAGGAGGAGAGGTCTCATAGACCGCAGCGCGGCCCGGTTCGCCCCCGAGGGTGAGCCGGGCCTCGCTCTTTTTCTTGCCGTGTTTTGCAGGCTGGCGGGTCCAACTATCCCCTTGACATCCTGCGCGGGGCGGGCACGGAAATGGAGAAACCGGCGCCCGTACCCAGGGCGATGACCTGGCTAGAAGAACTCGTCGATGAGCTGGACGATCTGCTGTAACCGGAAACGCCCCTCGAAACTACCCCTGCCCTGACCAAAGGCGCAGGAAGGCTGACTGCTCTTTCGCCATGCGGCAAATCAAGTGAACGCAGTATTTAACTATTGCGTTTCCCTGTTCCTCTTGCTACGCTTCTGTGCGTCTGCGTTCTGCTGCCTTGTTGCTTGCGTCTGAGGCCGGTTCCAGCGACTGGGGAAAGGCTTCGCCCCGGCTTGGTTCCAGGCGAAGTCACGCTTAGGTGCGAGGGATGCCTCTAGAATGCTATAGGATGTCTCGGCTCGCGACGAACCTGGTTAAGGTCAACCTCTTGCCGTCGTAGCAGTCGCGCTGTAGACTTGATGAACGGGGAGAGCATGGAAGTTACTGAGCACATGGCAACGATGCTTGCTACAGAGGCAGTCAGGCGTTTTTGGGAGGCTCGCGAGGCTCAAGCGAGCAAGCAGAGAAACTCGCCCAATCCGGATCACGGCTTCCGTGGCGCTGTAACCGGGGGCGCGCAGATGAACGGCTTTGTCAGAGCCCTTCAAGAGCTGGCGACTATGGCCGGCGTACCGCCGAGCGCGGTCTATACAAAAAGCCGGTTCCTGGAGTTGCCAGGCTATTTCCGTCCGACAAAAGAGTGGGATTTCGTGATTGTTTTTGAAGGCGTGCTGCTGGCGGCCATCGAGGCGAAGTCACAAGTCGGGCCGTCCTTTGGAAACAACTTTAATAACCGAACTGAAGAAGCCATGGGCAGCGCTCTCGATCTCTGGACAGCGTTTCGTGAGAAGGCATACAAACACGCCGTTCGCCCATGGCTTGGTTACACATGTTTATGTTGGAGGACTGTCCTCGATCTCAAAGGCTTTTGTCTGTGCGGGAACCGCACTTTGAGGTTTTCCCAGAATACCGCGATGCATCGTATGCCAAGAGGTACGAAATCTTCTGCAAGAAGCTCGTCCTGGAAAGATACTATGATGCCACCGTGTTCTTGTTGTCCAAGAGAGATGAAGGCCTGCTCGGGCATTACTCGGAACCGAGCCAAGACATAGGTTTCTATCGTTTCGCGACGGCGTTTGTGTCGCATCTAAAAGGCTACAAGCCATGAACAGCAAAGTCCGGACGGCGAATCTGCCAGAAACACGGCACCAGTTAATCTTGGGCGATGCCCGGGACTTGTCTTTCATTGATGACGGGTCTGTTCATCTTGTGGTGACTTCGCCGCCATACTGGGCCCTCAAGCGCTATGAAGACAATCCGTCGCAAATGGGGCATATGGCGGACTATGAAGTGTTTCTCGCCGAACTGGAAAAGGTGTGGCGTCATGTCTACCGCGTTTTGGCGCCTGGCGGGAGACTTGTGTGCGTTGTGGGCGACGTATGCCTGTCGAGACGCCAGAATGCCGGGCGGCATGTTGTCGTGCCACTTCACGCGGATATTTGCGTTCAATGCCGGAAGATTGGACTGGATAATCTCAACCCGATCATCTGGCACAAGATAGCCAATGCGTCCTATGAAGTGAGCAATGGCTCAAAATTCCTCGGGAAGCCTTACGAGCCCAATGCAATCATTAAGAACGACATCGAATTCATCCTCATGCAGCGCAAACCAGGAGGTTATCGAAAACCGACAGAAGAGCAAAGGGAACTCAGTCGCATCGGGAAGGAAGACTTTAACAAATGGTTTCAGCAGTTCTGGACCCTTTCTGG
>CAZBQH010000439.1:0-10278 GCA_964493915.1 uncultured Nitrospiraceae bacterium | reverse complement strand
TCAAAATTGAACATCAGCGCGCTCGCGCTGGGATCGGCGGCTTCTTGCCCCTGCGCAAAGGCCGTCGTCGTAAGACCAATGCCCGCAAGCAGGGCAACTCCGGCCATAGCAAATGTCCATCTCATAGCTCATCCTTTCGAGAGAGTACAGAACAGACGCCCAGCGCCTCTCACGCCCGGCCACTGAAACCGGACTTTGAGCCTGCCTGAGTAGAGATTTTATCCCATGATTATATTAGACATCTGAGGAAGTGAAATGTTCAAAAAAAGAAGGAAAGGCCCGGGGCGCCGAACAGAGCCAAGGCAGATACATCACACCTATGGGTCGTTCTGGTCCCCTATCCAAGAGCGACGAACAACAGTCCCGCGAACATCAGCGCCACGCCTGCTATGCGCGGCCAGTAGGCGGGTTCGCCCAGCAAGCCGATGCCTACTACCGCGCCGAGCGGGATGCTGAACTGGCGGAAGGCCACGACGTAACTGATGTCCGCGACGTAGGCCATGCTCACGAGAACCAGCGCATAGGTAAAGTAGATGCCCGCACCTGCGACCAAGGCGCCGCGCATCTGAGTCCGGAACACATGCACCAGCCCGCCGCGTTCCTGCGGCCGGAGGAATACGGCCATAGCCAGCATCATGCACGTGGAGATCCCTTCCATGCCCAGATAAACCAGCGGGATGAGCGGCGCCGACAGATCTATCGACGCACTCGCACGCAGCGCACGCAACGCGCTGTCGTCGATCATCGAGTAGCCCGTCGTGCCCAGCGCGCCGAACGCTGCCGCCAAACAAGGCATACTAAGGTAGTTGCGCGGATGAAACGCCCGAAAATGCCGCATCGGCGCGATCAGAGAACCCCCAACCACCAGGACGACGCCCGCGAACAGCAAACCGCTCATCTGTCCGCCACGCCCGAGCAGGAGCCCTATCGCCGCCACCATGACGACGGGCAGCGACCGGATCAGAGGATAAGTCAGCGATAGGTCGCCCTTCGTGTAGGCCCAGGCGAGACCTGTAAAATAGACCGCCTGGCACATCCCCGTCAGGATGAGCATGGGCCATACGGCAGCGAGGATCGGGCCGACTGCGCCGCGGCGCCAAACCAGCACCGGGACCAGAAGGAGGGCGCCAAGGGCATTCGCAGCGAGAAAGAACGACTGCGACGGCGTTTGCTGTTTGCTGATCAGGTTCCAGCCCACATGCGTCGCCGCAGAAATCGAGATCAACGCTATCGCAAGCAAGCTCATCCGTCTCTCCATTCAGCGGGAGACCATACAGCCTGAGCGGCGGCTACACAAGCAGGCGCGCCCTAGCCGAACCGGCGGCTGATTTCGCGGCGTCTTCTCAGCGTGATCCCAATAACTGTCGGAAATACGGTGAAAAGCGCTTGACAGGCCGTCCCGCCCTGCTATACTTATCATAGTGAAGCATATTTCCCGCATGCTCCCGTAGGCGGAGCGGAACGCGAAGGGGGCGAGCCGACACTGAGCACATATCTGCTTTACACCCATTTCCGCGCTGTTTCCATGGATGCACTGAGCGTGCCAACAAAAAGGGGCGCCTTCTCATGAGACAAGTCCTGTTTCTGAACGGGACGTTATTGCTGGTTCTGACCTTGAGCGTGTCCGCAACAGCCCAGATTCAGCAGGGTGAGATTGCGCTAAACGGAGATGGAATGACGCAGAACGAGGACGATTTCGGATGTTGTTCACCACGTGGCCCTACGCATAGCAGGAGCCTTGCAATGTCTCAGCGCGATGGTGCATGGAGAGTTATGCTTGCCGCGCTCTGTGTCTTGTCAGGCATAGCTGTTCAAACGGACTATGCTCAAGGCTTCGTGCAGGAAGATCGGCCGTCGGAGGAAGAACGCGCATGGGACGCCTTCCTCTCTCCGTGCTCGACCTTAGTGACAGGCTACTTCGGCGAACAGATCGGGGACGAGGACGAGATAGAACTGAACACGGTCCGCTGGTTTGTCCTCCCGTTCACCGTAACGAGCGTGCTTGCGGGAACGGCTGAGGAACCAATGGAGGTCTGCGTCGGTCCGTTCAAGAAGGACCTGGCCGCGTACGCGGCCCGCAACGGTGTGCGTTGCCTCTTGTTCCTGGGCCCTTCGGGGACGCCGGGAGTCGACGGCGAATTCGTTCACAGCATCCACTTCCTGGCGCCAAGCGCCCCCCGCGCCACCGCGGGTGAGCAGCCCTGGGAGATGATGGAGCGGGAAATTGCCGCCGCCATCCGGGACGAAAACGAACTCATTGCAAGTGAGGGGATGCAACTGGCCATGCGATACGGTCAGTTCCGCCGGCTGACGCCGCCGATCAACGAAGCCCTCGAGACCCAAGCTGACGGCGGGGTCAGCCAAGTCGGGTTCATCGCGGAAATGATGCTGGCGGCCGAGGGCGATGCGCGGCGGGCAACGCAATTCCTCAAGCTGATTCGCATCTATGACTGGACGCGCAAGGCGCCGCCCGCCGGGCACGAGCCCCCATATGAAGAGAAATCCTCAGGCTTCGTTGTCTCCCATGCGTTGCTTAGCTACCTTACGAGGATCGTCAAGAAACACCAAGAGGCCTATGATCTCGTGCCAGGTATCGCAACAGATCGAGCCCTGCCGGACAGAGTCCGGGGAGACGCCCTTGTGGCGCTCCAGGCGCGCAAGCCGGGCCTCGACGCCAAAGCGTGCTGCAGGACCGTCCTCCTCGACGACTCGGAACCCCTGCCCGTTCGGGAGTCGGCCATTGCAGCAATGCGCACGTTTCTGTCGCAAGAGGGACACGACCTTCCAGCGGAACAGTATGCGCCCGACAGCGCGGCATTTCAGGAGAACCCCGGCTACTACCTCGACAATTGGGCCAAGTTGCTGGCGAGCATCGAGTAGGCCCAGGCACGGCCGCTCAGCATGGCCAAGACCAGCAGGCCGGCGCTCCAAGACTGCGTTGCCTTAACGTCTACGCCGCCGGGGACCGGACAGGTCGATGCCCACATACAGCGTCCTTGGGCCATCGAGCTCCCCGATTGGCCTTTCCTCAAATGGAAACAAGCTAGCTGCCGGCCCCAGTTGACGTGGTCTCCGGACCAACTTGCTTGTCCGCGCGAAAGGACAACGGAGCCACTGCAAAGGCAATGTCGCTACTTTTCCGCCAGTCGTCTCTCTCGACCCCGTTGTCGTCCTTGCCGTTCCTACTTACGCTGTAGACAACATATCCCCCGTCCTGTCTACGCACATATTTAAGAGGTCTGCGAGGACCAGCGAAATAATCATTCGGCACGGAAGCGAGAAACGCCGGCGCCAGATCTTCGAGTATGGGGGGGAGTCCCCCGTGGAAAAGCCTGTAACGCTCTACAGCCAAGCCCGTTTCTGTCACAGCAAGTTGCATCCGCAGACGCCATTCCGCCGTAGATATACGATTCCACACCGGCGTCAAGATACCCGCCATTGGTGCGACGAAGGACAAAGCCCCGCTCTTCCGAAGCTTTTGCCGGCAGTCACACTCGAACCACAAACAACGGGCTGATGCCTTGGCGGCTTCCCCGCTAGCCGGAAAGACCAAGTATTCAGCTTGGGGTATAAATGCCATGCGCCAGAGCAACGCATAAGGGATAGCCGAACGTGTGAAATCTTCAAAATCACTTTCATATGCAGCAAGCACCATGTTCTGATCCCCTACCACAGCAGACTCAAGTATCGTGCAGTCGTCAGGGCAGGGCAATGCCTCCGAGAATCTTTGTTGCAAGCGGGCAAGATCCTGCTCACCGACTATGCTGCGGTTGACTACCGTTTCGCAGGCCTGCTGAGCTATCGTAAGACACGCGATTCGGACCAATTGGGAGAGGAGGACCGGTTCTGCCGACAGCGAATCAGCCAAGGGAACGATCGCGGTAATGCTGTCAGCCGCCCTCCCGAGGTCGCCGGCGACGGCCGCATATATGGCGTCCAGTGCAAGTTCACGGGCCAAGGCGCGCAGCTTTCGAAGATGGCCGACGTCGCATAGGAATCCTTGCTGCAGATCCACGGGGTATCGGCTCGGCCCGTCCTGCCGGGCAATTTCCACCAAGTCTAGTGCAAGCGGCGAGGTTACCTCCCGCCAGTAGCTTTCTGTCGCATCCCAGACATTCGCCGGGATGAGCTCGGTGTCTTTAACCTTGGCTCCTCCAACCAACATGACATCAGACATAAGCACTTTCGGATCGCCTGGGCTCATTTGATAGCGTCTGCCCGCACCTGAATAGAAACCTTCGAGCAGTTGAAACCAGTATCCATATGCAGCCAAATACTTGGGCGCCATGTTTTGCCGGTCGCTCACTTCAGGATACCAAGCGTTCAACTCTTTCAAGGTCACGGGATAGCCTTTGTTTCGCCAGACCGCCACATATGAAGGCTTGGCAGGCCAGGCGAACCACACCAGAAACAGCACAAAACAGGCGGCGCCTGCCCATAAGAGTCGACTACCTCGACGTGCCCCAATGGGCTTAGCACTTTCGTGCTGCGGGGTATCATGTGCCAGTGAGGGCGTGCCCAGGAGGCGGTGAGCGTCGAGGAGAACCGCCGCCCAAGGAATGGGAATAAGCGCGGCCCAGCCAATGGCGCTCAGGATGCCGACGACCCACACATACGCGCTGCTCCCCTCCAAGGATTGAGCTGGCAAAATGACATGATGCAAGACAAAAGCACTTAAGACCCACACGCCCGTCCATGCCGCGAGAGCGCGCCGCGAGGCAATCCCCTTGGCCCAGGCATACAGATAGCTGCCAACAGCCATACCCATAAGGACGAAAACAAGGGAATAGCCGTCAAGGACCATCGCATACCGTCGGGGTCCCATGACGTGCTGAGTCTCGTGAAAATAGATGCTGCTTAACTGCCCGATCCTATCGACAATCACAGCAAAAGCTGGACGTTGGCCGGCGAAATATGCGATAGCGCCACCGATAACAGACACGAGGACAGTCGCAGCAAGCACCCGCCGCATCAGCCGCGTTCCAATGGTCATGAACGCCCACGCGAAAAGGCCGACCAACAGGCCGCGACTAATCAACGTCCACACCACTTCGCGGTAAGATGCAAATCCCTCTTTGAGGGCGAGGGGCACGATCACGGCCAGGTATTCCCTCCCTCCCAAGGCAAAGTGCAGCACAACGGCCACTATCAACATCGGGACAAGTAGAATCGCGTTGACGAGGATGCGGACTGACGCATATTGCCTGGGCGTGACAGGCTGAAAATGGTTAGAACTGAGAGGTTCCGCTGGCCGGCGGATGCTCGAAACGCCAGTGTACACTCCGTGCGCTGCCGCGCCAATGAGCACTGCTACCAATGGCAAAAGCGGCAATAGCAGGTCGCCGATTTGAGAGCTCCCACCCCATCGAAGCGCACATGCGCCAATGGCCGTGACCAAAAGCGTTACCGAGGGAAGCATCCAACCGTACCGCGACAATTCGAACCAGACTTGAGGTGCAACTGACCCGTCGTGCGCCTGGTTCCAACCGTGCTCTTGCTGTGTCAAAGGTCCCTGCAAATCGTTGCCTTCGTGCACGTCCGGGTTCCCGCGTTCATGCCGTGTCCGCCTTGGCGTCGGCCCGGAAGTCAATGATCCCTTTATTATGAGAATGCTATTATACAAATAAATAGCAAGCATCCAGAGCAAACAAAAAACCTTAGGCTCCCGGGCGATAAGGTGGTGTGCCGAGTGCTTCTCGAAATCACGGCCTATGTCGCGGCAACATCTCGCCAGCGAGCGGCGAAGTCCAAACCCCCTATTAGGCTCGGTTTTTTGGCAAAACGAGATCAAAAGGGCATCTCGCCTTCCTCATGATGAGAAGGGCATGCATCCAGATGCCCCTCCTCATTGCGTAAGATGCGCCGAGTGTGCTTAACTGCACCCACCACTGACGGCATAGGCGGGAGGCCGCACGCGATGAGAAAAGGGATCCAACTGTTTCTTTCGGGCCTGATTGGAGCTGCCATTATGAACGCAATACCGTCCTTTGCGGAACAACCGGTCGAGATTATCCCGAAACCGGCGCAGGTCGAGCGGCTCGAAGGCACGTTCACCATCTATAGCGACACGCCGATCGCCGCCGATCCCGCTGATGCGGCGTCTCGCCGTGTGGCGGACTATCTAGCTGAACGCCTTTACAGCAATCCGGTTGTCAATGAGACGCCGTCCGGCCCGGGCATTCTCTTGAGCACGGCGCCCGAGGATTCCTCGCTAGGCGAGGAAAGCTACACGCTCGAAGCCACAACAGAACATATCCTCATCGGCGCCAAAGACGAAGTGGGGCTGTTCTACGGCGTCCAGTCGCTTTTGCAGATCGTGCCGGCGCCGCTTCCGCCAGCGACTGAGGGCGCGCCTGTGCCGTGCGTGCGCATTGCCGACGAGCCGAGATTCTCATGGCGCGGCCTCATGCTCGACTGCAGCCGCACCTTCTTGCCGAAGGACTACATTAAGCGCTACATCGATCTGCTCGCCTTCTACAAGATGAATGTGCTCCATCTGCACCTCACAGACGACCAAGGCTGGCGCGTCCAGATCGACAGCCACCCCAAGTTGACCGAGATAGGCGCCAAATGGGACCCGCGCTATCCCGACGAGATCAGCGGTTACTACACCAAAGACGATATCCGCGAGATGGTGCAATACGCGGAGGCCCGGCATGTGACCATTGTGCCCGAAATCGAGATGCCCAGCCACTGTCTTGCATTGCTCACAGCTTATCCTGAGCTGTCTTGCCGCGGCGACAAGTACTGCATCGTGCCGTTCATGCAAATGATGGATCAGAATGCGCTGGTCCCGCCGCCGCCCTACGGCGTGCTGTGTGTGGGCAATGAAGAGGTCTTCCACGTCATGGAAGATGTGCTCACGGAGGTCATCACGCTTTTCCCCAGCAAGTACATCCACATCGGGGGCGACGAGTGTCCCAAAGACTTCTGGAAGACATGCCCCAAATGCCAGGCACGCATCAAAGAGGAAGGGCTTGAAGACGAAGAGGGACTGCAGAGCTATTTCGTCCGGCGCATCGAGCGCTTCATCAATGCAGAGGGGCGCATTCTTGTAGGGTGGGACGAGATTCTCGAGGGGGGTCTCGCGCCCAACGCGACGGTCATGAGCTGGCGCGGTATTGAAGGGGGCATCGCGGCCGCTCAACAGGGACACGATGTCGTCATGTCGCCTACAACGCACTGCTACTTCGATTACTATTATCATACTACGCCCGTCGAGAAGACCTACGCCTTCGAGCCGGTTCCGGACGCCCTGACCGCTGACGAAGCGCACCACATTCTAGGCGCACAAGGCAACATGTGGACCCACATCGAGAGGACCGAGCACGACATCGACTGGATGGTCCTTCCCCGCACCATTGCCCTCGCCGAGGTTACGTGGTCGCCCAAGGAAGCGCGCGATTGGGACGATTTCAGGGCGCGGCTCGCGGCGCACTACGCGCGGCTGGACGCGCGCGGTTTCAACTACTACGTTGCCGCGCCGGCGCCGGAGCTTGCCATCGCCCCCGACGGCACGCCTTGGGTGGTTGCAGACGGCGCCATCATGCGTCTCGGGGAAAAGAGTTGGGAGAAGCAGGCCGGCGCCGCCCACCAGGTGGCCTTCAGCCCGGAAGGAGAGCTGTGGGTTGTTGGCGTTGAAAGCGTTCCGGGCGGCTATGCAGTCCTCGAGTGGAAAAACGGCGCTTGGAATCCGTTGCCCGACGTCGGCGCAATCTCGATAGCCGCAGGGCCCAACGGCCGTCTCTGGGCGGTCGACAGCAATAACCGTGTGCGCCTTCGTGAAGAAAAGGGATGGAAAGACCTCCCCGGCAACATGCGGCGCGTCGCGGTAGGACCCGACGGCACGGTCTGGGGCGTAGGCACAAGCACCCTGCCCGGCGGCTACGAGCTGTTCAAGTGGACCGGCCAGAATTGGGAAAAGCTCGGCCCTGATGCGGCAGCGGTCACGGGGTTCGGCGGACCGCACGAAACGTTCTGGGTCGCTACGGACCTTTCGACACTTTGGGTCTACCGGGACAGCGCGTGGCACATTCTCCCAGGCAATGGGCAGGTTATTGCGGTTGGCGCAGACGGCTCAGTGTTCGCGCTAGATTACGACCGGCGCCACAACACCTGGCACCTGCTGCGCTGGACCGGCGAGGCATGGTCACGTGTTGCTCATGGCGATCTGCCCGCCGCAGCACGGGACTGACTATGCCGGTGCAGGTCGTTGAACGGCAGCGCAAATCGCGCGTGTTGACGCCGTCCGCCCTGCCCTGTCTATCGCAGATCGCCACGGTCAACCTCACGAACGGCTGCGCCCACGGCTGCGTCTACTGCTACGCCCAGACGTATAGCCAATACCCGGGCTATGAAAAGGTCGTCGTTTATACCAACACGCTCGAAAAGATGCGCGAAGAACTCGCCCGCAAGCGGGAACGGCCCTGCTGCGTCTATTTCAGCCCTTCAACCGACCTGTTCCAGCCGATCCCCGAAGTGCTTGATTTGGCTTACGAGATCCTCGCGTTTCTATTCGCCCACGGCGCCGGCGCGGCATTTGTGACCAAAGGCGCGATCCCTGCACCGCACATGGCCTTGCTGTGCGCCCACGCCGAACTGGTCCGCGCGCAGATTGGACTTATCACTATGAACGAGACCATTCGCGAGCTCTTCGAACCGCGTACCGCTCCCGTAGCGGCGCGCCTGGCCCAACTCGAGCAGCTTGCTGCAGCCGGCATCGAGACGGACCTCCGCATCGATCCCATCCTGCCGTGCGTCACCGACGACGAGTGGACCCTGGACGCACTGTGCTCAGCGGCGGCCGAAGCCGGCGCGAAAGGCGTTGCGCTGAACGCACTCTACCTGAAGCCAGCGCTCGTCCCGATACTGCGCAAACACCTCGAGCACACGTTCGACGTTGATCGCATCCTCGAACGGTACAAGGAAGGCGTTCCGTTGGTAGGGAAAGGCGCCTGCCCGAATGAGATCGCCTTGCCTGTCAGAGAACGGCGCGCCATTTACGAGCGCGCTCGGGCCTGTGCAGGGCGATACGGTCTCGCGGTACGCATCTGCGGCTGCAAGAACCCGGACATCACTTCAGAAACCTGCAATCTGTCAGGCACGTGGCCGCAACCAAGCGCCCGGCCCCAGCAGATGCTGCTCTTCGAGACCTAGGCAATCGGCAGATGGTCAGCAACCTCGGCGTACTGCTTGCCCTCGGACTCCTCATCGGCTTGGCGTTGCGGGGCGTCAACATCATCCTCGCCTCAGTGTTTGCCGCCGCGCTCGTCGCCGTTACAAATGGGCGAAGCCTCGACCAAGGCTTGATGACGGATTTCGCGGGCGGCATGATGGGTTTTGCAGGCAAGTACTATATGCTGTTTCTGGCCGGCGCCGTTCTTGGGCGGGTAATCGAGGAAAGCCATGCCGCGACCTCGATCGCGCGGGCGCTTACGCGGTGGTTGGGAGAGCAGCGCCTGCTCTGGGTCATCGTAGGGGCAAGCGCCGTACTCACTTACGGCGGCGTGAGCGTCTTCGTCATCGTGTTCACCGTGTATCCGCTGGCTTTCCATCTCGCGCAAGGCGCGGGACTGCCCAAACGGCTCTTGGCCAGCGCGTTTCTCTTGGGGGCGGCCACCTTTGCCACGACAGCGCTGCCTGGCGCGCCCTCCATTCATAACGCCATCTCTGCAACGGCCTTGGACACGACGCTCACCGCAGGATGGGGCCTTGGCCTCGTCGCTTCGGCCGCTATGCTTGCCCTGGGGATGGCCTACCTCACGGTCGCGTGGCGCAACGCCCGGCAGCGGGGAGAGCGTTTTGTTCCAATGGCCGGCGAAGAAGCTCTCGAGACCGTCCCGGAACCCTCGGCCACGCCAAGCGCGCCTCGCGCATTTGCCCCGCTCGCGATTGTACTGGCCGCCATCCTGACGCCCCAATGGCTGTTACCGGCTTTAGATCGCGCCCTGATTGCGCCCGTTCCGCTGTCTCGCTTAACCGCCTATGCCACGAACCATACTTTGGCTTGGACCTGCGCCGCCCTGGCCTGCGGGGCCGCAGGCGGCCTGATCTGGTTGCGGCGGTTTCTTCCGGCTCCCCTGACTACGCTGAGCCGCGGCGCGGAGCGGTCCGTACTGCCGTTGTTCAACACCGCGGCCGTAATCGGTTTCGGCGCGGTCGTAAAAGAGACGCCCATCTTCGGCAATTTCGCCCAGCTCATGGTAAACCCCAAAATGCCGCCAATCGTCTCGATGGCCGCAGCCACAAACGTGTTCGCGGGCATCACGGGCTCCGCCT
>CAZBQH010000438.1:0-3909 GCA_964493915.1 uncultured Nitrospiraceae bacterium | reverse complement strand
CGGGTCCACGTTCAGGTTGCCGCTCCCGGCGTGCCCTCCCTGCACCACGCTGTACTGGACGGTTGCGGCGCTTTTCGTCAGGCTGCGAATGCCGTCGGGCGTATTGCCCCACACGACCGAGTTGCTGATAATCGGCTGCGAGCCGCCGTCGTTATACACGCCGCCGCCCATGACGGCCGTGTTTTCGACGACGCTGCAGTTGGTTACTGTGGGCGAAGAGTCACTGACACAGGCTATGGCGCCGCCGCTGATGCCTGCCACGTTCGACCAGAAGGCGCAGTTGACCATTGCGGGACCGCAGTTCTGGTTGTAGACGGCGCCGCCGCCATCCGCCTCGTTTGTTCCGAACCAGCAAGACGTGATTACCGGCGCTGATCCGTCGTTTGCAATGGCGCCGCCCCATTGTTCGGCGACGTTGTTCTCGAAGCAACAGCCTGTGATCTGCGCGTCTGCCGCCGCTACGTTGGCGATTCCCGCACCGGCACGCGCCTCGTTTCCGTAGAAATCGCAAGCGCTGATGATTGGGGAAGACGCGCTGTTGAGAATGCCCGCGCCCGCGGCTGCCCAGTTGTCGAGAAATGTGCATCCGGAGATGGTTGCGTCGGCGTTGGTCAGATTGGCGACAGCACCGCCGCTGCCGATGGAGACGTCGACGGCCATGTTGCTCTCAAACGTGCAAGCCGTCATGGTGGGTGAGGCGCCCAGGACATTTGTCATAGCCCCGCCCGAGACGCTCGCTTGGTTGTCCATGAACCGGCAATTCGCCACAATGGGACTGACCCCCTCGTTGTACATGCCGCCGCCCGACTCGGTAGGCGAGGCGACTTTGACCCCCAGCGCGCGGCCGCCGCAGACTGTGAAGCCGTCGAGACGAGCGTTATCAGCGCCAACGACGACGTGGTAGGCCGGCTGACCCCCCCGGCTCGCGGCGCCGTCAATGACCGTCTCGTTGACTTGCCAGTTGCGCTGCGTCAACAAGGTCTCCGTCCCGGTGAATCCCCCGTACAGACGCACGCCGGCTTTGAGCACCAGCGAGCCCGTATTGACGGAAGGGGTGTGCATGAAGGACATGCGGGTTTCCCCATACGTCCCCTCCGCGACCCAGATTTCGTCGTTGGCGGTTGTGGCATTGATGGCCGGCTGGATCTCGGTGAATGCACGGCTCCAGCTTGTGCCGTCGCGTAAGGGGTTCGTGTTTGCTTTGTTCACGTACCAACGCGTTGCCTGTGCCGGTGCTGCAGCCAACAGCACCCCTGCCACAAGGGCCAATGCCCCCGAAACCCGGATTTGCATAGCCACCTCCACGCGTCCGCGCGGCCATACGTTTGCGCCGCAGACGTCCTCAGAAACCAGTTCCTCTGTTCGCGGTGCGCCCGCGTCTCCCGAGGGGTCCTTGGCTTGGCAGACGGACAAGGGAAGAAGCCCTGCGGACGCGCCGTACCCAAAGCCTTGGCTTAAGCATAGGAACACCCCTCGCGGCTGTCAAGCAGCCCAAAGCCACCCGCGTGGCAAACCGTCTACTCCAAGCGAGTTAAGCGCTGTCCAGGGGCAAAACCGAAGCCGCCGGACCCGACCTTTTGCCGGTTCTGCATGAGAAGCATGCAGTTCACCCTCATTTCAACTTACTCGTCCATCGGCTCGGCGTTACAATTGTTGTAGGCAAGGTGCGTAAGCGATTGCAGGCGCCATGTTCCTTCGGTCCCTGAACTGAGACCGATCTCGGCTATGCCTGGGTCCGTTTCTGCGCGGTGCGCGTTTCTCAGTCCTTGGGCTCGAGGACGGCATAATGAGGGAGACCTGTGAAGCGCATGTGCGCCAGCACTTCCTTTGCGGGGGCTTCATGTGGAAACTCAGCCTGATACTTGACTTTGACGTAGTTCTCGAGGCGTTTCTTGACTTCCGCAGCCTGAAAGGTCGTTTCATTCATGACCAGGCAGTTCTTGCACCATGTCGCCCAAAAGTCGATGAAGACCGGTTTGTTCTCTTCCTTGGCCAGCGCCAAACCCGCAGGCAACGACGTCACCCATCCCTCCTGGTCCATTTGCTCGACGCTTGATTTGACCGCCTCGCGATCGACGAGGTACCGCTCCTGGAAGAGCGTGAAAGCCTCGTAGCCGTACCAGGCGGCGAGGGCCAGGATAAACGCGCCGAAGAGATTCTTAACGCGGACCATCCATTTGCCGGGTCTGGGCAGCATCGCGAGGCCCGCGCCAGCCAACGGCCAGGGCAACCCCATGCCGACTCCGAGGAGAAAGGGGAGGCCGAGAGCGGTTTCGGACCCCCGCGCGTATGCGTCCTGGGCGTAGAGAACGACAGCGAACACGACCGGCGCAACGCAAGCGCCCGCCAACAAGGCGTTTATGCCGCCCCAGACAAAGGCAAAAACAAACGTGCCGCTCTTTGTTTTTACCCCTATCTTGGATTGAAAGCGGGTAAAGTCAATCAGGATGACGTCGAACATGGCCAGAGCCAGGATGACGAAGACAACTGCAATGAGCAGGTTGAACCATGGCGAGGCGTTGAGCGTGCCGAAACTGCCCAGTCCAAGAACAACCGCCAGACCCAGTATCCCATAGACGATAGCGATGGCGAGGCCGTAGACGACGCCGAGCCCGAACCCGCGCTTGCGCGAGCCTGCTTGAGCACCTGCGCCGATGATCGCAAGGTTGACCGGAATGAGAGGAAGCACGCAAGGCGTGAGGTTGAGTAGAACGCCGCCCACCAGCGTCAAGACCACCACAAGCCAGGTGCTTTTCCCCGTGAGGACGCCTTGCTTCACGCCCTCGCCGCGCTCTACCCGGTCGAGCCAGTCAAGGAAATCCTTTGCACCGATATAGCCGCCTTCTTCACCGGCGATTCTGAAGCTGGTGAAGAGGGTCTGCCAGTCTTTCTGCCGAAGGGTCTCAGGCGCAGGCGGCGCCGGGGCCTTCTCCTCAGACGGTTGTTGCGGTTTCCTGCTTGCTTCTTCAAAGGTCAAACTCTCGAACAGCGCCGCATTCTGCTCGGTAATAGGTTCAGCAGACGCCACCACCTCGAAGCGAAAGACCGTTTCTTTCGTCTCGGGGGCCCAGCACTGGGTCTCATTGCAGGCCTGGTAATGCAAGACAGCCGGCACTTCCACCATGCCCGGGGACGTATCTGGAGCGACCTCGAGTTCCGCGCCGATGACGAACTCCGACTCGTAAACTGCCATCGATGCACCCGCCGCAAACTCGAACGTCCTAGTCTTTGCTTCCGGATAGGCCATTTGCTTGACCGTTACACCGGCGGGCGGGTCCAGGATCAGTTCGGTTGGGATGAGGAACTCATCCAGCGGATGGCGAGCGTTTACGTGCCATCCTTGGGGCAAGCTGACCTGTGCTGCGACGCGAATTGTGTCCCCAGGATGGACGGCGTTGCTGCTGTTGACAGTTGAAATGTTTACAATTGGCCCGTCTCCCGTTTGCGCGCAAATGCTTTGTACGGTTGTTAGAAGCGCAAGGCCGAACCAACTCAGTTTCCGAAGGCCCAATTGCGGCCGCATATACGGTGCTCCCACTTGTCTTTTTTCCACAAAAGCCAGTCCAGAGTTTCTACCCTGGGAACCGGTTCCTCGCATACAGAGCCTCGACAAAGATACGCGGCTGTATGTCCCGAGACAAGCTTCTTGCCCTCGACAGGACGATGAACGCCTCGGTCTCGACCTGTTGCGGGCCGACTTCCACAGGTCTCTGTCAGAAAGTCTTGATGACACGAAGGGGTCTTACACGGCTTTGTTACTGCGGTTCCTGCGTATGCTCAGACAAAAACAGGGCGGGGCGCTAACGAATTCCTGAGTTCAACACGTCTCTGAAATTTCGTCGTAAGTCCTTATTTCATAAGGAGGCCACTCCCGATTTGGGTGTCCCGAGTGTAAACTGGCCCCATGTT
>CAZBQH010000437.1:0-6752 GCA_964493915.1 uncultured Nitrospiraceae bacterium | reverse complement strand
AGATGGCGTCGAGGTCGCAAGGCTGGCCCGCGAGATGGACGGGCATGATCGCCTTCGTGCGTTCGGTAACAGCCCGTTCGACAGCTTCGGGGTCGATGTTTACGGTATCGGGCAGAATATCGGCTAAGACGAGTTTTGCGCCCATGTGGTAGATCGTGTTGGCCGTCGAGATCCAGGTGATGGGCGAGGTAATCACTTCGTCGCCGGGTTTGACTCCAGCCGCTTCAAGGCACAGATGCAGGGCCGCGGTGCACGAGTTGACGGCCACCCCGTAGGGCGCGCCCACGGTTCGGGCCACGGCCGACTCGAAGGCCTCGACCTTTGCGCCGGGTGCAAGCCAGCCGCTCCGGAACACGCCAATAACTGCGGCCTCCTCCTCTGATCCAAGGGACGGGGGGCTGAGTTGGACCATGCGCGGCACGACGGGTTCCCCGCCTTCGGCCGCCGGCGTGTCCAGGAGACGCTTCATTTGCCGAACGTTAAAGTAGATGGCGTCTGTAGGGTCGACAGCCGGGTCTTCCAAGGCGTCGCGCACCTCGCGGACGCCGTCGTCGATGCCATATCGCGGGGCGAAACCGAGGACCTGGGCCATTTTGCCGAAGCGGACCCGGTAGGTTCGCAGGTCTTCATCGTCTTTCGCGTAGGAGACCTGGATTCCGGGAAAGAGTGCGGCAATGCGGTGGGCAAGGTCGTTGACCCTGAGATTCAGGCCGTCATGGCCTACGTTGAAGACCTGGCCGCTGACTTTCTCCGCCGGTGCGTCAAGCAGGAGGAGGAAGGCCTTCGCGGCGTCATGGACATGCAGGAACGGCCGCCATTGCCGGCCGCCGCCCATGACGTCGATGCGTCCGTTGCGTGAAGCGGTCGCCACCATTTGATTCACGGCGAGATCGAACCGCATTCGGTTGGACCAACCGAACAAGGTGCCCGGGCGCCCGATGACGGGTTCGAAAGCGTCGCTTTTCATGGCGAGAAGCAGCCGTTCGCTGTCGAGTTTGCTTTCTGCATAGAGCGACACGGGATTGGCGGGACTTTCCTCGTCGAGTTCCGTAATGACGCCCTTGCCGTAGACGCCGCAAGAGGATGCCTGGACAAACCGGCGGATCCCTTGTTTCTGTGCCTGGACGGCCAGGTTGCGCGTGCCCTCGACGTTGATATCCGCAGTCATTTCGGGACTGAGGTCGCAGGACGGGTCGTTCGCGAGGCCGGCGAGGTGAATGACGGCGTCTACGCCGTCGAGCAGCTCAGGCACTTTGCCGACATCACGGATGTCGCCCCGCACGATCTCGCACCGGGGCGACCGCTTGAAGGGCGCCACGGAAGCCTCGCCGAAATAGAAGCGGTCGAAAAGGCGGACGCTATGTCCACGATCGAGCAGCAAGCGAACGAGATGGCAGCCGAGGTAGCCCGCGCCGCCGGTGACAAGAACGCGCATAGATTGTCTCCAATGGGCCGTAAGAAGGCGACGGGCGAGTATAACAAGAAACGCGGGGAACGGCACAAGGCAACGGCGGAATCCATTGACATTTTGGGGATATTGGGCTAAGGTGTCGGACAGTGTGGCCGTGGCTTGGGGGACGCGGCTTCCTTTGTTGGTAAACCAGTGACGACAGACTGCCGGCGAAAGGTGTACCGGCGGAGAGCGTGGATGCAGACGGAATTTCCTTGGCGGGACCCGGAAGGTCTTCACCATGAATTGGAGGCGCGGACGGGGCGCCGCCTGCGCCTTGTCCTGACGGACAACAGCTCGCGGATTATCTCCGTAAAGCGCGGTCTTCTGCGAGGGATGATAGACCTGCGTCTGCACCGTATGTTTTTGTGCGCCGACACGAACGTGATAGCCGCGCTTGCGGAATGGGTCAAGAAACCCAACGGGGAAAGGCCTGGCAAGGTGCTTGACGCGTTCATTTCGAGCAATGGGCACCAGATCCGGCCGCGTCCGCCGCGGCAGATCGCCGTATCGACGCGAGGGAAGTGGTTCGACCTCGAGGAGCTGTTCAACGAGGTGAACCGGGAAGAGTTCGGCGGGCAGGTGGATGCCGTTATTACGTGGGGCCGCATGCCTTCCCGTGCTGTGCGGCGTTCCATCCGTTTCGGGAGCTACAGCCCCGAGTTGCGGCTGATCCGTGTCCACCCCTTCCTTGACCAAGCCTTCGTGCCGCGCTTTTTTGTTCGTTACATTGTTTTTCACGAGATGCTTCATGCGAAAATGGGGATTGGCGAATCGCAGACAGGCCGTCGCCTTATCCATCCCCGCGCATTCCGGGAGCGGGAGCAGGCGTACCGGGACTATGAGGCGGCGGTAGCGTGGCAAAACGACCGCAGCAACATGGCGAGGCTGCTCAGGCGCCGCGCTGCGGCTCGAGAGACCTTGTTGCAGCTTGCAGGCAAGGGCCGTTGATATGAGCGGGTCCAGATTCTCGGACATGACTGCCACCGCAGGGGCCGGCGTCGGGTACGCCCTTTTGCTGGCGGCCGGATGCCTGGCCAGCATGCTTCTTGCCTTCATGACGGTGCGCTTCCTGACCCAGGAGCGTCCCGAAGCGGCGACGAGCAAACCGCCTGTGGCGGTCGGATCCCAAGACCCCGGCGGAAAACAGTAGGCCATTGGGCTCAGACCTTGTTGTGGAACCAGGCCGCGCACGAGCGGGGCAAATGCTGCGTCTGAAGAGCGGCGCCGATGCAAGAGGGTGAAAACGTTCCTGAACCCCGCGTATCCCGCATGGTATCATGGTAGATGGATCAGGGTTCGGCGCTATTGTGAAAGACAGCTATGCAATTATGCTGCAGAAGGCAACCGTCGCGATAGTGCTCCTGGCTGCTGCGGCGGCTCAAGGGCAAGAGGACCCATCCCTCCTCTGGTCACAGGTTACTGTGTACCGGGACGGCTGGGGGACCCCCCACGTTTACGCCGACAATCTCCGCGCCATGGCATTCGGTTTCGGCTACGCCCAGGCCGAGGATCACCTCGAACTTATGCTGATTGCTTACCGGATAGCCGCCGGCCGAGCCGCTGAGGTCTTCGGCGAGGGATTCGCAGCCTCCGACGAGTTTGCCATCAAGATGCAGCATGCAGAACTGGCCCGGAAAGCGCTTGCGCAGGCCGATGCGGCCACACGCGATGTTTGCGAAGGTTTTGCCTTGGGTGCGACGGCTTATCTGGTAGACCATGCGGCGGAGGCGCCGCCGTGGGCGGAGGGGGTTCAGCCGGCGGACGTTCTGGCGCTGTGGCACTGCTACATCATGTCGTACGCCCCCTTCGATCTGCCCAATGTGTACCGGTTGCCGCCGGCTTCGGTCACCGGCAACGCATGGGCCATCGGGCCGAAGCGGTCGGCGACAGGGGAGCCCATGCTCATCATGAATCCCCACGCCGACTACACGGGACCGTTCCAGTGGTACGAGGCGCACTTGTGTACGCCGGCCTTCAATGTGGCGGGGGCCACGCTGTATGGTCTGCCTGTTATTGTTATGGGCCATAACGGCGTTCTGGGTTGGGCTTTGACGCCCAACAAGCCTGATTTCGCAGACATTTATGTCGAGCCGCCTCTCCGAATCGAGCGCAACCCGAAGGTCCCGCTCAGCCCGCACGTTCTCAAGCGGCAGGAAGCCCTGATCCAGGCGCAGCAATTGGCCTATCACCAGCGGTATTATGTGATGACGAACGCCGGTCCGGACGAGCGGGCAGTCCAATGTTTCACCACCGAGCGGGGCCCTTACGTCGGGAGTCTGGGCGGCCGCGCCTGCACGTATAAGGTTGGCGGCTACGGCGAGATGGGCGGATTACACCAGTTGCTCGAGATGGCGCGCGCCCAGGACCTGTCTTCTTTCCAGGCAGCATGGGCTATGCGTCAGATTCCTTGTTTCCATGTGGTCTATGCCGACCGCCAGGGCAACATTTTCTACCTGTACAATGTAAGAGTGGGTGACAAGGCGACAGCGGTTCCGGACAACGAGACGATGCCTCGCCCAGGCGCTCCGCTTGACTGGACGGCGCCGGTCCCTGTCGAGGGCCGGGGGACGGCGTGGGGCCCGATGGTCCCGCTGAACATGCTGCCCGCGATTGTAAACCCCGAGTCCGGTTACGTACAGGCCTGCGGCAGTCCTCCCTGGGCCGCGACGGACAGCTCGGGTCTGCGCCCTGACGCCTGGCCCCCCGGGTTCCCCGGCGCCCGAGATACCTCCCGCCCCCAGCGCCCCCGCCGGTTGTTGGGCATGGGCCAGCGCTCATTTCACGAAGCCCAGTCGATGCTCTACGATGTCTTGGTTCCGTTTGCGGTCGAGGCCGTGCCCAGACTCCTCGATACGGCCGCCCTCCAAAGAAACTTCATGCTCGAGGCGGACCCGGACCTGCCGGGGGCGCTGGACCTGCTCAGAAACTGGAACTGCGTCGCTGACACCGATAGCCCCGGCATGACCTTTTTCCATGTGTGGTGGTCTTCGCTCAAAGCAATCATGCCCGGGATTCGCACCGACGGCGATCTCTATGCTGCGCTGGCGACGGCCGGTCCCGAGATAGGGACCATGGCGTTGCGCGCGGCATCTGATGCGGCTCGCGCCATGCGGAATGACTACCACGGCGTTGTTGTGCCTTGGGGTCATGTGCATACCGTGCGGCGCGGCGGTCAGGAATACCCCATGCCCGGTGCCATGACGGGCGAGCCGTTGTTCGTTGCGTCTGATGGGAGCTTTGTAGACGGCAAGTGGCCGGCGACGTATGGCTATGGCTTCGCGATGGCGGTGAAATTCGGGCAGACGCCAGAGGCGGTGAGCGTGACCCCTTTTGGAGCCTCCGAACGTCCTGATTCGCCCCATTTCTCGGATCAACTCGACCTGATGCTCGAACGCCGGTTCAAAGTGACGCACTTCCAGTACGACGAGGTGCAGCGATTTGCCGAGCGGGCCTATGGAACCCGCATCGGATTGCGTCCGCCCGGCATGACGGCATTGTTCACCATCCATGGCGCGGGCTTGCTTCAGGCATCCCTTCCGGTGTCAAGCGATCCGCCGGCGCCTTTGCCGGCAGGTTTGGCTACCTTCACGGTTTATGCAGCGCCGGAAGTGATTCCCGTACAACGCCCCGCCGAGATCGAGATGGAAATCCATATTCCGCCCGAGGTTTGCGCTCAAGAGCATCTCTCGATGCTGGCGCTCTACGCTTTTGATGCCGAGGCCGGGTGGACGCGCGTCGCGAGGCAATGGCTGGATCCCCAGAATCGTACGCTCGCGGCCCGCGATGGCCGCAGGGACGCCTTCGCAGTACTGGGACCCGAGGAGTTTCGCATCTCGACATCCGTTGTTGTGGACAGCGAACCTTTACATGTTGCCAAGGCGGATGCTGGGGAGCAGCCTGCCGCCCAGAAGGCCAAACCCGGTTTTGCGGCGCCCTTGGCGCCGTTGCCGGCCCCCGGAGCTCAGCTCGAGGTGCAGAAGCCCGGAAGCGGCGAGCCCCAGATCGCGGGCAATCTGCTGCTGCCTGAGGACACCCCTGTATACACCTTTGGTCCGGACAAGGAAGCGTTGAAAGACCGGAAAGCTCCTCGATCCAGTCCTGAGAGCCCAGCGTCGAGCCCGCTGGAACCTGCGGAGCGTGCCGAGGCGGATTCCGTCGAGGTTCCTCCGGCCGGGTCTTCGGTTGGTGCTCAGCCCGTCCCGGATGTGCCGCCGCCTGGACCGGCGGAGACCGCCCGAGAGGAAGATGCAGCTTACGGCATCACAGCGCCTCCTCCTCCGACCGCTTCCCGTTTGTCTGCCCCGCGTCCTTCGGGGCCGGGGCCTTTGGGCGCCTTATTGCCGGAACCCAGGGCTTTCGGTGAGACTCGTTGGGGTCAGATGCTCGAACTGCGGCCCCCGGATGCGCAAGGCCTATTTCATATTTCCGCGGGGAAAACGTTGAGAGCCCGTCTGGTCACGTCGCCGGAGGCACCCGCGCCGTTGCCGACAGGGCTCGCGCCGCTCACCCGTTTTGTGGCCGTTGAGTGTTGGCCGCCCGCTGTTAAGCCAGAGGTCGCGCTCCGTCTTATTGCCCCAGGTGAGAGCCGTGGAGAGGCCGCCCTCTATGCCTACGACCAAGAAGCCGGATGGCAACGCGTCGGAAACCAGAAGCATGATGCGGCGACGGATACGTTTTCTGCACTGGATCAGGGGGCGCGGATTTACGCTGTACTGGCTCCGAGCGGGTAGTAAGGGTGTAGTTCGAAACCTTCCCGACGAAGGCGGATCTAGATGAGACTTGTCGAGAAGTAACGTTCCGCGCGGTCCGGCAGAATCGTGCCGATGGCCTTGTCCGGGCCGAAGCGTTCCGCGCATTTTACAGCAGCCCACACGTTGGCGCCTGAGGATACGCCTACCAGGAGACCTGCCTCCCGAGCCAGGCGCCGCGCCATGGCAATCGCGTCTTCATCGCTCACCTCAACGACCTCGTCCACCAGCTTTGGATCGAGGATGGCCGGCACAAAGCCGTCGCCAATGCCCTGGATCTTGTGCAATCCGGGTTCGTGACCAAGGAGGGCCGAGACGTTTTTCGGCTCAACCGCCACGATGTGCGTGTGCGGATCGCGTTCTTTGAGAAACGTGCCGACGCCTTGCAGCGTGCCGCCTGATCCCAGGCCTGAGACGAATACGTCGACGTGCCGATCCATCTGATTCCACAGTTCCGGCCCCGTGGCGAGACTATGGATGCGGGCATTGTCCGGGTTCTCGAACTGCTGCGGCACGTAGATATTCGGGTTTTCGCGGCTCATCTGTTCGAC
>CAZBQH010000436.1:0-11009 GCA_964493915.1 uncultured Nitrospiraceae bacterium | reverse complement strand
ATGGTCCCGGGACTGTCGTGTCCCGAGTATCATGATCACCGCGTGCCGAAACGGCTTGTCGAGAGCTTTGACGAACTCAAAGTGGGTTGCGCACATGCTGAAAAGGATTTGCGCGCTCAGCAGTTTGCCGCGGCGATTGTGCTGACCGGCCATACGCACGAGGCGCGCATCGAGCTGATAGGGCGTTCTCTTTTCGTCAATCCCGGCCATCTTCAAGACCGCGTCAGTCGTGGCGAGAGACCGTCCTACGGTCTGATTCAAATCAGCCCGACGGATGTGCGCGCGGGGATCTATGAAACCGACCACGCCCTGCGGAAACAAGTGATTGTGGAGCGTGTCTACTTGGGCTGACGCTTGCGTATTCTTGTCGAGGGCGGAGGCGTCTTGCGGCGGGCTTCGCGCCTCCGTCTATAACGCCTGCTCGATGGGCCGTCGTACTTCGTAATGCTGAAGGGAGGAATTATTATGTCCTTTAGACTTGTTAACTGGAGCCTCCTCGCTCTCATTGTCTGGGTCTGTTGCGGCGCCTCGGCCCAGACCGTAGACATGCTTCCCGCGCCGGTTCACCTGCGCACTGAATATATCGAGAACCCCCTTGGGCTCGATACCACCGCGCCGCGGTTCAGTTGGTGGATGCAACATCCGGGCCGCAATGTTGTGCAGTCGGCCTATCAGATACTGGTCGCAACTGATCCCGCGCTCCTCGCGCAAGATAGGGCCGATCTATGGGACTCGGGTAAAACCGCTTCGGACCGCTGCGTCCATGTCGTGTATACAGGGGCGCCTCTTAGCAGTTATAAACGCTGTTACTGGAAGGTCCGGACCTGGGACCAGGATGACCGGCTCAGCGCTTACAGTGAGCCGGCGTGGTTCGAGATGGCCCTTCTGGCCCCGGCCGACTTTACGGCGCAGTGGATCAGAGGTCCTCAAGATGCACTTGCGACGAACGGCTACGTCAGCGAGGCAACAAGGCGAGCAACTGCGACCGAATGGGTGCAAGTGGACCTCGGCCAGGCTCTGCCGGTTTCCCGCGCAGCGCTCTATCCTGCCCGTCCCTACAACTGGCGCAGCGATATGCCCGGCTTTGGTTTTCCTGTGCGGTATCGCGTCACACTCAGCCACGATAGCGAAGGACGCAACGTTGTTGCGACGGCCGATTTCACGAGCCATGACCAGCCGAACCCCGGCGAGTCGCCCGTCACAGTGGACTTGGGCGGTCAGCGGGGTCGATACCTCCGGGTCACGGCCACGCAGTTGCGCAAGCGGGACGGCGGCCGCTTCGTGTTGGCCCTCGCCGAGATCGAGGCCCTTGATGGCCAAGGACGCAACTTGGCGCTGAACAAGGAAGTCTCTGCTTCATCCAGCTGGGAGCGGAAAGGTTGGGGCAAGTCGCACGTGGTCGACGGCGTGCGGCGTTCTCAAGGGGCGACTACCCACTCGCCCTTAATCCGTACAAGTTTCACCGTGGACAAGCCGGTCGCCCGCGTTCGGGCCTATGTCAGCGGGCTTGGCTACTACGAACTGCATCTTAACGGCAAGCGCGTGGGCGATCGAGTTCTCGATCCGCCGAATACCGTTTACATGAAACGGACGCTCTACAGCGTCTACGACGTCGCGTCCTTGCTTGTGGCGGGAGAGAACGCCGTGGGCATGATGCTGGGCCACGGATGGCACAGCGGATCACCCGCAGGGTGGCTGCAACTGCGCATCGAGTACGCGGACGGAAGCATCCAGACAGTCCATACAAGCGGGGCTTGGCGTTGGTCGCTTGGGCCTGTTGTCGAGGAGAGTCTTTACAATGGCGAGACCTACGACGCCCGCCTCGAGAAACCGGGTTGGGCCGCGCCCGGCTATGACGACAGCGCGTGGCAGCCTGCCGCGCCCTACGAGAACCCGCCGGCAAGCCTGGCCTGCCAGACAATGCCTCCCATCCGCGTGATAGGAACCCGCGCTCCTTTGACGTTGACCCGGCGCCCGGACGGCGGCGTTGTCGCCGATTTCGGCCAGAACCTCACGGGCTGGGTCCGGATCAAGGTTCAGGGCGCGCCTGGCGCCCCGATCGTGATGCGGCATGCCGAGTTGCTCCACCCCGACGGGTCTCTCAATCCGGAGAACCTGCGCACCGCCCGCGCCACCGACACCTATATCCTCGCCGGCAGGGGAACCGAGACCTATGCTCCCCGGTTTACTCAACATGGCTTCCGTTACGTCGAGGTGACGGGATATCCGGGCGAGTTGACGAAAGACAAGATCGAGGCGTGCATCGTACACACTGATTTCGACCGGATCGGCGCCTTTGACAGTTCAAACACCTTGCTGAACCGAATCTACGACGTCACCCTGTGGAGTATTCGGGGCAACAACATGAGCATTCCCACCGATTGTCCTCAGCGCGACGAGCGAATGGGGTGGATGGGCGACGCCCATCTTGCGGCTGAGACTACGCTGCTCAACTTCGACGCAACGGCCTATTACGAGAATTGGCTCCGGGTCATCGCCAACTCCCAGGATGCAGAAGGCCATGTGCCCGATACGGCCCCGTCCGCTGCGTTCGGCCGACGCGAGGGGTCGCCGGCCTGGGCAGTCGCCTATCCGCTGTTGACTTACTATTTGTATCATTACAGCGGTGATGAACGGGTCGTTGAAGAACACTACGACAACCTTGTGCGTTGGTTCAGCACGCTCGAAAGGCATGCCAAAGATGGGATTGTCGAGTATGGTCACTACGGCGATTGGGTGGGTCTCGAGGATACGCCCATGGACCTCATTTCGACCGGCGTCTTCTATCTGAGCGCCCACATCCTTAACGAGTTCGCCCAATTTCTTGGCAAAGATGCTGATGTTGCCCGTTTTGCCGGGCGCAAAGCAGAGATTGCTTCCGCCTTTAACAGCAGCTTTTTTAAAAAACACAAGCGTTGCTACGGCAATGGCAGCCAGTTTTCCCAAGTATGGCCCCTGTATCTTGGAATTGTCCCGACGGAGCATAGGCAAGCCGTGCTTGACCATCTCAAGCGGGAGATTGTCGAGACGCGCAACAGCCATTTTGCGACCGGCATCCTTGGGACGAAGTACATCTACGATGTGCTCAGCGATTCAAACAATGCGGCCTTGGCCTATACGGCCACGTTGCAGACCAGCTATCCCAGCTACGGATACATGCTTGCCCATGGCGCCACGACCCTTTGGGAGCTATGGGAACTCAAGACCGGGCGGGGCATGAACTCCCATAACCACCAGATGTTTGGAAGTGTCGTTGACTGGTTTTTCGACGGCGCGGTGGGGATAAACAAGATGCCCGCGCCAGGTTATGCCCACATTGTCGTGGCGCCTCTTCCCGATGATCGCCTTATACGCGGAGAAGGCGTTATCGATACGGTTCGCGGTCAGATCAAGTCGCGTTGGTTGCGCACCGGAAGCGGCTATGAATGTTGGGTGACCATCCCGCCCAATTGCCGCGCCACATTCAAGGCGCCCACGCAGGGACTCGACGAGCCGCGAGTAACATTGGATGGGAAAGACGTCGGCAAGGCGTTGGTCATTGATCTGGGGTCCGGCCAACACCGGATTGACGTGAAGGGTTAGTATGCGCGAGCCGTCGGCGGCTCCGATCATTTGACTCTTGCCAAAATGTTGGGCTAGAATCGCAACGGTAGGCGGCATAGCCAAATTGGTAAGGCAGAGGCTTGCAAAGCCTTGTATTCCCGGTTCGAGTCCGGGTGCCGCCTCCACGCGCATTCCCGCAAGCCCTTGGCGGCGCGTCCCACCGATTAAGCGCGGCTTGAAGAGTCTAACGGGCGAGTGGTGGAATGGCATACACGGCGGACTTAAAATCCGCTGCCCTTGCGGGATTGAGGGTTCGACTCCCTCCTCGCCCACCAGATCCAGGAGACCGCTGTCCCGCAGTTTCTGAGAATTATTGCTTCCAAGTTCTGATTTGAGCTGCAATGGCAGGGTAGACCTGAAGGCGTCTTTGCTGCTACACTTGCTTTCAGGTGAGGTCGGTCCGGCATTTCTCCGCAGAAACGGGTGGGGGACATGACCGGTTGGAGCGTGCGGTTTTGAAACGGAATGGGCGGAGCCTTGGCCAGAATACTCATTGTCGATGACGACAAAAAGACAGCCGAAAGGGTGGGGCAGAGCCTTGCCGCTGCCGGACATACGTACGAAATTGAGACGACGGGTTCTCGCGTAGTTGAACTTGCGAAGCGGGAGCGCTATGACTTGATCGTCCTGGACGTCATGTTGCCCGGCACTTCAGGTTTCGAGGTGTGCCGCCAAGCAAGACGCGATCCCGAGCTCTATACCATCCCGATACTTATCTTGTCGGCTATGAACGGCGAGGAAGAGGTCTTGCATGGTCTGGCGCAAGGTGCAGACGACTATGTGGTTAAGCCTTTTGACATTCGGAACCTGATTCAGCGCATCGAAGCGTTGTTGCGGACTTCTCTGGATACGGAACACCTTGACAAGGCGACCGAGCTGCCGACTGCGGACATTACCAAGCGCGAGATCCAAAAGCGGATCAGCCTGGGCGATGTCTTCGCGCTGGGCTACGCCGAACTGGTTAATGTCCGCGAGTTTTCCTACCATTGCGGTTCCGAGGCCCGTATGAAGGCCATTCGCCATCTGGCTCGTGCACTTGACCAATGCGGCGTCGAGATGAGGCTTGATTCCTTTTTTGTGGGTCACATGGGAGGAGGGCATTTTGTGTGTCTGCTTCCTCCGGCCAAGACGGCGTCCTACTGCAAGTTTGTGCGCAAGGTTTGGGAATCGCATCTCGAGCCCTTTTATACCTCGATCGGCCACGGAAAACTCTATAATGATGCATCCGCCGCTGAGAGAGAAGGCGCGCCGTGCCCGGCGCCCCTCCTCGACGTGTGGTTCTGCGCCACTATCCGGGATCGAAGAGATACGAACACCCCCCAGCAGATGTTTGAGACCCTCGCTCAGATCAGGGCGAAAAGCGCGACCAGTCGCCGCGGCGGCTGCTATATTGACCAGCGTTCTTGATCCCATCCGGATGGTTCTGCACTTAGGGAACTTGACAAAAAGCGTCGCAATCCGTATCTTGCTTTTAGGTGTGCCGAGGTAGCTCAGTTGGTAGAGCAGCGGACTGAAAATCCGCGTGTCGGCAGTTCGATTCTGCCCCTTGGCACCATCTTTTTTGTGAGCTGGATTAGCTCAGTTGGTAGAGCACATCACTCGTAATGATGGGGTCCGGGGTTCGACTCCCCGATCCAGCTCCATTGCAGATTACTGGCAGCGTCTACTCCACCTTCCCCAGGTGGTCAACTAGGGGGACGGCTATTGAAGGCCCATGACAGAACGGATATGAAACAGTCATTCAGCACTTCTGAGGTGGCAAAATACTGCCACGTAACCGCGGACACCATCCGCAAGTGGGCTGAGAGCCGGCGCATTCAGGTCTTCAAGACGCCCGGCGGCCATAGGCGCATTCGCCGTGAAGATCTCATTCGTTTCCTTCGCGAAAACAACATTCCGATCCATCCCGACTTGAGTGATTCGGGCGTGCGCGTTCTCGTCGTGGATCACGAAAAAACGTCTATCTCCGTCGTCCAGCGATTTCTCGAGAGAGCGCAGACGCCGTTTGAAGTCCAAGTGGCCAGCGACGCTTTCGGCGCGGGGCAACAGGTCGCTACCTTTCGACCGGATGTGATCTTCCTCGATCTCCATTTGCCGGGACTGGACGGCCTGGACGTCTGTCGCCGGATCAAGTTTTCTCCAGACTTCGGCGGCACTCACATCATAGCTTTGGCTTCGGTAGAAGACGGCCCGGCGAACTGCAACCGGGTTTATGAGCAAGGTGCAGCCGCCTGCCTGCGCAAGCCGTTCACTCCGGACGACTTGCGCCGCGTGCTAGCAAAGGTCGGGATCGAAGTCAACTGAAAGGTTGCGCCCGCCTGCATTTGGTTTGAAAGAGGCGTTCGTACCTGATCCAACCGTTCTGCCCCTCATCCAGGTATTGCAGAGAGAAAAGCGAGAAAGACCTGCCTCATGCCCTGTTAAGCGGGCGCCGTAGACGGCTCCAAAACCAGTCGACAATAACGGGAAAGGCCCGGCTCGCTCTATGGGGCGAGTGCCGGGCCTCTAGCTGTCGGCGTGCAGCGTTTACCTTGCGGTGGTCCTAGATGTCATGGTACAGCATGAACTCATAAGGATGCGGCCGCAAGTCTACCTGAATAACCTCCGCTTTCCGCTTATAGTCAATCCAGGTCTCGATGACGTCCCGGGTAAAGACATCCCCTTTGAGTAGGAACTCATGGTCTTTCTCGAGTTCGCAAAGCGCTTGAGCAAGACTCCCCGGCGTCTGTTCGATCTGCGCCTTTTCCTCGGGCGGCAGGTCATAAAGGTCCTTATCCATCGGTGGGCCCGGATCGATCTTGTTCTGAATGCCGTCCAGGCCGGCCATCAGAATAGCTGAAAACGCCAAGTACGCATTGCAGGACGGGTCCGGGACCCGGAACTCGATGCGTTTGCTCTTAGGGCTGGGCGAGTACATGGGAATGCGGCAGCACGCGCTGCGGTTTCGGCTCGAGTACGCCAGGTTCACAGGCGCCTCAAACCCGGGGACAAGCCGCTTGAAAGAGTTTGTCGTCGGATTCGTAAACGCCACCAGGGCTTTGGCATGCTTGAGCAGACCGCCGATGTACCAGAGGGCTTCCTGACTGAGTCCCGCGTACTTGTCACCGGCGAAGAGGGGCTTGCCGTTTTTCCACAGGCTTTGATGGGTGTGCATGCCGGAACCGTTGTCCTCGAAGAGAGGTTTCGGCATGAAGGTGACGGTCTTGCCTGCTTGACGCGCAACCATCTTGACGATGTACTTGTACAAACTGAGTTGGTCGGCGACGTTGGTTAACGATTCAAAGCGCAGGTCGATCTCTGCTTGTCCCGCTGTAGCGACCTCGTGATGATGCGCCTCGACCTCAAGACCGCATTTAATCATTGCTGCAACCATCCGGCTGCGCAAGTCCGACTGCGAATCGGACGGAGGAATCGGGAAATAACCTTCTTTGTGACGCAGCTTATAGCCCAGGTTTGGGCTCTCGTCGCGCCCGCTGTTCCATATGCCCTCATCGCTGTCAATTTCGTAGAAGCCGAAGTACGAGCCTGAGTCATAGCGAATGCTGTCAAAAATAAAGAACTCAGCTTCCGGTCCGAAATTGGCGGTGTCTGCAATGCCCGTCGAGATCAAGTAGTTCTCAGCTTTTTGCGCAATGCAGCGGGGGCACCGCGAGTACCGTTCTTTTGTGATTGGGTCCAAGATATTGCCGTAAAGAATGAGGGTCGGAATCTCGGCGAAAGGATCAACAGTGGCCGTACTCGGGTCGGGCAGCACAAGCATGTCGCTCTCGTGGATCTTCTGCCAACCGCGAATGCTCGAACCGTCAAAGCCCAGCCCTTCCTCGAAAGTCTCTTCCGATACTTGGGATGCGGGAACCGTGAAATGCTGCATCAGGCCGGGGAAATCAGTGAACCGGAAGTCTACGAACTGGATTCCCAGCTTTTCAGAGAGCTCGACAACGTCCTTCGGGCTGTAGTTTTTGCGCATGCTTGCCTCCGTCCGTGTTTGGGGTGTCTGTCGTTCTAACTGATGGCTATCTCGCCCGACTCGCCCGTACGTATGCGTATGGCATCCTCAACTTGGCTGATGAAGATTTTGCCGTCTCCGATCCGGCCCGTACTTGCTGCCTTAATGATGGCCTCGACCGTAGCCTCGAGCTTGTCGTCGCTCACGACGATCTCGAGTTTTGCCTTCGGAAGGAATTCAACGACGTATTCCGCCCCCCGATAGAGCTCCTTGTGACCTTTCTGGCGGCCAAAGCCCTTTACCTCAATCACGGTCAACCCTTGAATTCCTACCCCTGCAAGCGCTTCCTTGACGTCCTCGAGCTTGAACGGCTTAATGATCGCTTCGACCTTCTTCACCTCTATTACCTTTCATCAACTGGCTTCGAGTCGGTGGCATCCTATACACGCCCAGAAGGGAGAGTATAGCGAAGCGCCATGCATAGAGACAATACGTTGTTGCCGGTGTGAATCAGGCGCGCTTATAGGGAGCAACCTTTGTGCCAATCGCTCTCGAGAGGCGGGCAAGTCTTCATGCAGAGTCTATTCAGGCCCGAGAGACTCTCGATCGGCTCTGTTGCGTGCCTTTCTACGGACGGGAACCGGGCACATTTGGGAGTCGGCCGTCTCAGGCGAGGAGAAACATACGGGTGCGTTCCTACACCTCGGTAGGATCAGGGAGCGCGCTGCTACGAAAATGTAGCTACCTGCTGCCTTCCTTCCTGGAGCACGCCCCTCGGCATCTCCGCAACAGCGCCTCACGCTCAAGCTCAAGTCTCGCGCCTAACTCCGGGCCAGCGCTCGAACCGTCTTGTAGATCGTGTCGAAGGCAAAGGTCAGTTCCTCGATGCTGCAGTGTTGCATGACGAAGTGGGAGGTGCAATACAGCAGCCCTCCGTCGGCGAACAGCCCAAGTATGCGCTCGATCTCGGCTTTGAGGAAGTCATATCTGCCAAAGCCGATGGTCGTCTGGACATCGAGTCCGCCCATGAGCACGAAGCGGTCGCCGTAGCGTTTCTTCTGGTCGGCCATATTCATGCCCGCTGACTCTTGCCAAGGGTGGACAACCTGGTAGCCGAGTTTCATAACGCCGTCGATCACGGCGTTGATATTCCCGTCGCTGTGGAGACTCAGGAACGCCCCGCGCCTGTGGACGGCGTCCGTTGTCACTTTGTGATAGGGGTAAATGAGGGACCACCAGGTGTCCGTGCTGAACATCAGGCCGGTTTGAGCGCCCCAGTCGTCTGAAACGTGGACCATGTCGACGCCTAGATCAAGGCAGTTCATAGCGAAGGCACGGTTCCATTCGGCCTGCCGGGCGTAGACTTGGTGCAGCGCATCGGGGTACATCAGCAGGTAAAGCATGTGGTTCTCGATGCCAAACAGACCGTTGAGGGCCTCGAAAATCCCCGGCGTTTGCACATAGACGAAGCGTCCTCTCTCCTCTTTATGATGGCGGATCTGCTCAACAATATTGGCATATGAGGCGATGTCGTTGGGGTCGGTCAGCGGCAGGTCCAAAGCGGACGGCGGATCGATAGGGCCGCCTAAGTGTTGAGCAAGGGACCGGACTGCCTCGTAGGGGTAAGTGTGTGGACCTCCAAAGAGATGTGCAAAGTCGAATTCGTAGTGATCCTCGAATGCAGCGACCGAACCATATGCTTCGGTAATCTCGGCGGACAGGTCTGCAGCTACCCATCCATACACAGGGATTTGGTCCGGTTTTTGATGGCGGATCACCGCCATGACCCGTTCTCTTGGCGACACGATGCGTTTCCTCCCTCGCAAAACGTTTCTGTTGTATGCACGCCAGTTCTTCGTTCACCGCTTCGCGGCGCGTGCTCATCCGCTTTTAGTCCGACTGCTGCCTGCCTTGCAGCTCTTCCAGCTCGGTGCGGCTCAGACTGACGGCCGGTGCGCCCATGGCCTCCTTTGCGTGCTCGGGCTTGCCCGTCCCAATGATGGGGAACACCCGGAACGGTTGATGCAAAAGATAAGCCAACGCAACTTGGTTGGCCGTGCATCCTTTTTCCTTGGCGAGCTTGACGGCGGCGAGGAGCCGACGCCGGCTCTCGGGGCTGTCGTAGATCTTGCCGGCCGGTGGATCGTCTTGGAAACCTCCGCGCGCCCACCAAGTGTTTGCCTCGCCGAAGTACCCGTTTGCCTGAGCAGAGTAACATACAGCGGGCAGACCTGTTTTGCAATGCCACTGCCGCGCACGGCCGTCCATGTAACGCATGTCCGCGTCGGGAGGCGGTGGGAAAGTCCGGTCTGCAAGGGCCCATCCCGGTTGGCTGGCAACGAAAGGGGGCAGGGCATGCGCCTCTGCATAGCGGGTAGCGGCCTCTATGCGGTCGGTTCCCCAGTTCGAGGCGCCGTACGTACGAATCCGCCCGTCTTTGACGAATCCCGCCATCGTCTCAACGATTTCCTGGACCGGGCGGGAAGGGTCGTCGCGATGGAGCCAGTAGAGGTCAATGGTGGTTGTCCCGAGGCGTTCGAGGCTTTCGTTGAGGTCGTTCTCGATGGCGTCACGCGACAGACGTTTCTGGTTCATGCGGCCGAGAGGAGGATGGCCGCCCTTGGTGCTGAGGACGATCTTGTTGCGGAGACCATGGGCGCGGATCCACTCCCCAATGGTCCGTTCAGGAGCGCCCCAAGCCCCGTCGATCCACGCCGCGTAGATGTGGGCCGAGTCCAGAAAATTCCCTCCTGCTTCGTAGAATGCATCGAGCACGCGCAGGCTTTCCTCCCGGGGCAGTTCTGCTCCGAATGAGCCGGTCCCCAGACAGATAGATGACGGAGCAGTCGCCGTCCCAAAAAGACTCGCCTTCCCGTTGGTCATGTATGAGTTCCTTGCTGACCAGACGGGAGTCTACATGAAAAAGAGCGGCATTGGGAAATGTGCACGTTTTCCGCACTCGGCAAGACGGGTTAGAGGTACGTGCAGCGCCTCCATTGACGCAGTCGGGACCGATAGGCTCTTGAAGTCTATCTCTGAAGCTATAGCATTCAGTTCCTCTTGAGAGAGAGAGAGACGGCGCCCCAGAACCGGCATGAGTAAAAACAAGCTCCCTGCCGGGAAGGTAGGGAGCTGTAAACTTGCTCTGACCGGTTTGTTGGGTCTACTTCTTTTTTTTGTTGCTGGACTTCTTGGCGTTCTTGCGGGGCGACTCGATGGCGGCTTGGGCTGCGGCGAAGCGTGCGATGGGAACGCGGAACGGGCTGCAGCTTACGTAGTTCAGGCCGACGCGATGGCAGAACTTGACCGAACTGGGGTCGCCACCGTGTTCGCCGCAAATGCCGCATTTCAAGTCCTTGCGTGTTTTGCGCCCGCGCTGGACGGCCATCTCTACCAGCTGGCCAATGCCTTCCTGGTCGAGTTTCTCGAAGGGATCGGCGGGCAGGACCTTTTTCTGGAG
>CAZBQH010000435.1:0-14040 GCA_964493915.1 uncultured Nitrospiraceae bacterium | reverse complement strand
CAGCCGTTTGAAACCCAGCAGGAAATGCACGACCAAAAGCAACGCAACGACGTGGTGTCCAAAGACGCAGGACCTCTTGAGATGGGCGAAACACCCCTTCAGGCGCAGCTTCAACCAAAGGCGGTCAAACAGTGCCTGGAAGACCACCAAGCCGGAGAACGAGGTCAGCTCTTGTTCGTCAAAATGGAGTGCTGGGACTTTGTGGTAATTCGCGTGCGTATGTGCTTTACGCGACTTCGTTGGCGGTGGCCTTTCCTATGTTGGGTAGAGACTTAGGAACTACATCTCTTTTACCCAATAGAGACAGGCCGCCGCAAGCTTTTTGCAGCGCTTGCAGGCCAGGTTGTCATGTAATCATCGGGTTATATCAGGCGGGACATGCCGCCTTACTCAGGCAAAGTGACGCTGTCGCCCGACGAGACAGGCTATCTGCCGCTATAGACATCACCGCGCATTCGGGAAGGACACCTGCACACAACGTCACACAGACATTTGGACACGAACATCAGAACGCAACCAGGCGGTACTTGACCACAGCTTCTTCAGACAACACAGGTACTAATGCCCGGCCCTTTCTAATTTCGACAGGTACTGGAGCTATTTCCTTGCCGTCGGCGTCGCATGCCAGTGCCCGCAGTCTATCTGCCTTGTCCACTTCGAGCCATCCCAGGGCAATCTCAATGTCCTTTGCTTCCACCGCGGGAATGACCCACCATGCTTTCGGTCCATCCGGCTTGACTGCTGCGGTGCCGCAGGCGCTGATCACTTCTGTTGATACCGGCTGCTCACGAGAGTCCACATACAGATAGTCTCGGCAAGACACGAGTTCATGCCTGTGCCCATCGACAATGGCAGAGTAAGCCAGGATATCGCTGGGCCTATACGCGAGAAACGAAGCAGGCGGGAGTACGTAGACCTTGTTGTTGACCTGTACGGACCAAGCATCTGTGAAGCTCAGATTGCACCAGGTTGTCAGGCCGTTCTCATAGTCGGTCCGAACTTGGCTCCGGAGGTATGCGTCCGTCGCAATGGCCTTAGACGTATCGACCAAGCCCTCGCCGTCAAAGTACTGGATCCTCGCAACTGGGACGGTCACATATCGCTGCTGGAGCGCTTGCAGCAGATAGTAGCATTTGAGCGTACCGTCAAAGTGCCAGGACTCGACAAGGTAGCCCATATGCCCGTAAGCGATGGTGGCGGTTATAAAGCGATCGAAGCTCTCGGTCAAGCGCGAGGGCCTCGTGGTCCACTCGCCTTCATAGCCGTAAAAGCAGAACGGGGAGCCCATGCCGAGATCAGTCATCTTGGTGTGCATCTTCAACAGGTCGAAGTCCACCAATGGAGGGGTCTTCCAGGCCGTTCCGAAAGGGAGGATCGTTGCGTAGTTTCCATCGGAGATCCCGGCATAGAACCAGTGGAAGTTGCCTTCGCTTATGGCGGGTCCGCCGTGGATTCTGCTTTCGTTGACGAGGATTCTAGCAAAGGCATCGAACTGCGTGCGGAACTTGGCGGCGCCGGGGCTACGTGCGTCGTAGTCCGTCCGTTCCCAAGGAGTCAGGGCGGTATGCACGTCGATGCATGAGGCGTTAGTGCCATAGTGTTCATGCACGCGCGGCGAGTATTTCGCCTCGAGCTGGGCGCCACGCAAGGGCTTGAGCGCATAGTTCCGCGGCCACGAGTGCCGCCACGTACCGTCGGGGTTCCTCAGCACGATATCTTCGTTCCACTCGCCGTTGACGGTGGCAATATCGGCAAACTCCTGGTACAGACTGAACCGGTATCCGAGGCTCTTCACGAACGCGCCATAGTCTTTGAGCGCCTGTTGTCCGATCTCAGGGGCGGGCCGCTCCCGTAACGTGCAACTCTCTCCCTCGACATTCCAAAGATTCTCATGATGGTTGACGATATACTTGTCGATGCCGTACGCTTTGTACTTTCGCAACATATCGCAGGGAAAAGGATATCCCCTGTTGCCGAGGGTGTTGGACAGGCACTCGCGGGCGATGTGGCTGGTGTCGCAGTCGGGATTTGGTATGTTCGGGAGCACTTCGTGGACATCTGTAGTCACGTTGACAAAAAGGCGTTCACGCATGGCGTTGCGCCGGCCGTCCGTTCCCGGCGTTTTTGGTCGCCGCCGTAATCGTACGTGACGTTGCCTTCGCTCGGGAAGTTCGAGGCGACGCTGTAGAGTGTGTCCCGGTCGTCATACGGATACGTATACGTGGCGCTGATCGTCGGACTCTCGGCGGCGTTGTCCCGTGTCGCCGTGATCAACCGATACCGCCCGTCGTAATCATAATCCCACACCGTGCCGTCGTCCTGCGTCATCGTCGAGATGTTGCCCACATCGTCCAGCGCGTAGGTGAAGCTTTTCTTGACCGTCTCGCCGTCCTTGTGCTCGATTGTCGTGAGCATGCTGTTCGCGTCGTAGGTGTAGACGGTCGTCATGCCGTTGGGATGGCTGTATTGCGTGGGTTGGCCGATCCCGAAGGTAAACGGCCTCGCGAGGAACAGTTCATCCCGAAAACACATACAAGACACCAAGAGACCCCGACCGTCTTGGGTGCGCCGGCGCCTAATTCCGTGGCAATGGGTTAGACCTATCACTCCGTACGTGATACGAACAGCAGATTGGTGTTTCGCCAAAGCTAACCTCATGCGCCTGATCGAAGAATCCAGCGACTTATCAGCGTTCCCCTGATTGTCTCCCGGTCCCACCTGGACTGCGCCGTCGGCCAAAGAGCACGAGAACCCCGACGACCGCAGATATCGTGTAATGGACAGCAGCTTCCTCAGGGGACAAAACGACCAGACCCAGCGCTACTGTAGTGGCGAAGCTAAGCCCGAATAACAGCGAGGCGGACAGAGGACCGAATACAAGCTGGACCTCGCGTGGCGTGTGCGTGTGCGGAATAAGCCAGCGCACAACCGTAAACACCAGCGTTCCGAACACACATCCACTGAAGGAACCTGAGGCGATGGCAAGCAGGACGAGCATAAGTAGCTAAAGTCCCCTCTTCTTACTAACGGACAGAATGGCCGCTGCAGATGACCCTACCGAGAAACCATGTCTGGGCATGCGGATCTGCACGCGGATGTACTTGTAGTTGTTTGGACAATACCCGTAACATATGCTAAACACTGCAAGGATACGGGTTAGTGCCACCGCACAGAGGATAAATGCAGGCCATGGGAATCTCCCGTCCATATCCACGTAGGAACATGGACTGGCCTTGACATACCCATACACATTCGGCCCATCGACCATCCCCAGGGGATCCCGCGGGAGCCAGCGGGCCAGTTCCGGGCTGTACATGCGGTAGGGGAAGGAGTAGAGGCCGGAGGCGGGGTCGAGGGGTTTGCCGGTGAAGGCAGCGGGGAGATCGCTGATTGCGGCGGCGCCGGCCTGGGCGTCGATGGTGCCGTAGGACGTGTACGCACAATCGCCGGTGGCGGCTTTGTCGGCGTCGTATGCGACACGGGCGATCGGGTTGTCCCGTGTTCGGCGTGCAGCTGATATCGTCATAGGTCTTAGGCCCCCGCCACAGCCTTCGCGGCGTCCTGAGCCGCGACAGTGTTGGGCGTTTGCATTCACAGTACGTCCGGCTGTGCGTTTTGTCAAGGCCCGGCGCCCTAGGAGCTTCCGCGACGATTTGGACACCGATCAGGGCTGTGAGGAACCCAAGATCAAAAGCGGCATCTAAACACGAAGCGACGGTCCGCAGCACATGGTCCTGAACCACGCCCTCTCATTCAGGGCGGTGCAGATTTCGAGACATCCAGTGCCGGGTCGTAGAGTGGCAGGCAGAAATCGGCCATTGCACGCGCTTAGATATCAGCTATAGGGCTTCCTGGAACTCATTCGATTCATGCGTTGGCATAGAACGCGGCTTTCCTGTAGATTGGCTCTGCTGCAATGCTGGGGCATCGCGTCCGTTAAGACTTCCGCCAAGGAAAGTATTCGATGGCGCCTACACTTGATAGTCTCACGTCGGCCTATCCGCCGCCAGGGTCTGAGGCGATGCGGGGCGGGATCCGGCGGGCGTGTCGCGAGGCGGGCCTGACGATGTGCGTCATTGACGACGACCCGACGGGAACGCAGACCGTACACCGCGTGCCGGTCTATATGACGTGGGACGTGGATACACTGCGCGAGGCCATGGGCTTCCCTGTCTTTTTTCTTTCCGTGAATACCCGGAGCCTGCCGGAAGCGGAGGCCGGCCATGCGTACTACGAGATAGGCCGGAATCTGCGCCATGTCCTCGGCGGCAACCTCAGCAGCTTGCGGGTCGCATCGCGGAGCGACAGCACGCTGCGCGGCTACTTCCCGCTTGACGTCGATGCGCTCGGCGAGGGCCTTGAACTGCACCCGGACGGCATCATTCTGATGCCGGCCTTTTTTGAGGGGGGACGCTACACAATCGGGGCCGTTCAGTGGGTCGAGCGGGACGGCATGGTCGAGGCTGCGCACGACACGGAATTTGCGAAGGACCCGGATTTCGGTTACGCGTCGGCTTATCTGCCGTCATGGGTCGAGGAGAAGAGCGGCGGCCGATGGCGCGCGTCGGAGGTTGTCCGCATTGGCTTGGCGGAGATCCGGGCCGGCTCGCGCGCGCCGTTGCTGCAGATGCTCGACGGGGTCTCGGAAGGCCGGGTGGCCGTGGTAGACGCGGCATGCGATGCGGACATCGAACGGTTTGTGGTTGCCTTGCATGAAGTGGAGATGGCCGGCAAGGTGTTTCTGTACCGCGTCGCGGCCTCGTTTGCGAAGGTCCGTGCAGGCATCCCTGATTGTCCTATGCTCAGCGGGGCTGTCCTGGGCAAGGGGCGCGGCCCGGGCCTGGTGATTGTGGGCTCGTACGTGGACAAGACCACCCGGCAAGTTGACGCGCTGTTGAAATGTCCCGGGGCGGTTCCCATCGAATTCGAGGTGGGACGCGTGGTTGACAGTCGAGACGCAGCGAGGGCGGTCGCAGAGGCGGCGCAGAGCGCCGATGCGACGTTGCGCAGGGGAGAGACGCCCGTGCTGTACACGAGCCGCGCGCGCCTCGATCCCGGCGAAGCTGGGTTTCTCGATACGGGCCGGAAGATCATGGACGCGCTGTGTCACGTGGTGGCGCGGTTGACGCGTCGCCCGGCTTTTGTTATCGCGAAAGGCGGCATCACGAGCTATGAGATAGCGAAGCAAGGGCTAACGGTGGGCCGCGCGAATGTTTTGGGACCGATCGCGCCCGGCGTCCCCGTCTGGGAGTTAGGCCCCGGAAGCCGGTTGCCCGGTACGCCCTATGTGGTCTTCCCTGGCAACGTCGGCGCGGACGAGTCCTTGGCACAGGTGTACCGCAAACTGACGCAGGAGGAGTGAAAAGAGCAATGGGTCGCAAGAAGGTCTTCATCATTCACACAAGCGCCGTATCCATGACGGAGCTCCTCAGGCTTTTCGCAGAGCTCGCCCCCGAAGTCACCGTACGCAACATTATGGATGACAGCCTGCTCCCCGAAGTGATCGAGAATGGCGGGGTGACCGATGCCGTCGCGCAGCGGATTGCCGCGTATGCCAAGATGGCGGAGCTTGCCGGCGCAGACCTGATCTTCACGCAGTGCTCGTCGGTGGGGGAGGCGGCCGACAAGGCTGCGGAGGGCGTCGTTGTTCCTTTGGTGAAGATTGATGAGCGCATGGCCGAGGTAGCTTGCGAAACAGGACGGCGCATCGGCGTGATCGCGACCCTGATGACGACGTTGGGCCCCACATCCCGGTTGGTCCAAAGAACCGCCGAGCGCATGGGGAAACAGATCGAGATTGTCGAGAGGCTGTGCGAGGGCGCCTTCGACAAACTGATTGCAGGCGACCGGCGAGGTCACAACGCCATGGTGCTCGAGGGCATCCATGAGCTGGCCGAACAGGTGGACGTGGTGGTGTGCGCACAAGGGAGCATGATGGCTTTGCTCGACGAGCTGGGAGAAACCAAGGTCCCTGTGTTGACCAGTCCCCGCCTGGGCGTCGAGAAGGCGGTACAGGTGTTGCGCGACCGGGCCTGAGGCCCGCATCCAACGGCAGACCGGCGCCATCCCTTGCCTGCGCGAGGGGTCGCGCTCGTGGTCGCCCCTTTGGGGTACAGAGACCAGCCGGACCGCCGTCGGCTCTGCTTCGCTTGCGGACCGGTGGTTGCAGGGGTTCAGTCGCGGGGGATATCGCAGGCCCGGCGAAGTCAGTGGCATGCTTTAGAACAAGCAACATATATGCATGCTGAGCTGCGCATCGCCACGGGCAACATTCGCTTGGGCGGCAGGGACCTCGAACAAGCGTGGATACGGTCTACTTGGCCGCGGCGACGTAGCCGGTTTTGTCGCCGCAATCGAAGTAATAGTTGTTCTCTGGACCAAACCAGCCCACCGCATGGAGCCGGTTGTTGCCGTCGTAAAGGTTGGTGACGGGTGCCCAGCCCCACTTCTCGCTTGTGATGTGGCCGTCGCACCACACGACGTTAGCCCGGCCGTTATGGCGGAAATGAATGCTTGGCGCCGAAAGGCCCCACTCTTTCTGGCCGTTGGGGAACTCCTGGGTAACGAAATAAGGCGGTTCGAGGAAGCCGTACTCGGCAATATAGCCTTTCTGCGGCATCGCCGCGTCGGCGAACATGATGGTCTCGGAGGGTCGCGCCACCCGGGAGTCCATCGTAGTCCTTTCCACGGCGTCGGGCCAACGCCTCGCGTACATGGTGCTTCCGATGTAGGCCATGTTGTAGCCGTAGCCTCCCGTGCCCGACTCGAAGGCGTTGGGCGCCTCGCTGGTGCGCAGGAATTCGGTGAAGGCAGGGCACTCCTTAACCCGGCCGTCCGGAAGATACTCCGCTAAGAGCCCCTTGCCGGGGTCGAACTCCGAGCTGCCGTCCGCGGTTTCCCGTACGCCGTGCCAGCGGATGCGGCCGCCAAAACCATCGTAAATGTCCGGCGCCGCCGGGCAGTAATGGCCGTCGTTCTCCCCTGCGTACATGGTGTTTGCCAGGTATAGCTGGCGCAGGTTGTTTACGCATTGGATCGAGACTGCCTTGCTTCGCGCCCGCGACAGGGCCGGCAAGAGGAGCCCGGCAAGGATTCCAATGATCGCGACGACTGCAAGCAGTTCTACTAAAGTAAAGGCTTCACGTTTCATGGCTTCAGCATAGCCCTCCCTCAACAACGCTGCGCGGCTCAGAAACGGCCCGCTGCACCCGCAGGGCGTCGCCCCATCGTCGGAGGCCGGAGACGCAACGGCGCCGCGTTAGTTGTGAGTACGCGGAGAGAAGGAAAATGGCAGGCGGCGCAACAACGCGCCCACTGTCACAACCGTTCCGCGAAGTTGTAACAAGCTCGCCGCCTGCGGGCAGGTCTTCTGGCTCCCGGTTTGTCCTCGCCGCCTTGCCTTCCCATCCTCAGGACAGTGGCTCCCGAACGCAATCGGGACTCGACAGCGGTCGCCGGTTACAGCAGCGCGTCTGCGACGGACTCTCACCGTGCTTCCCTTGGCCCACAGGCGCGCTATGTCGAGCGACGGCTACAAGGGCCGTCCTTCTCAGCAGGCTACTCTAGCATGTTGACTCGCATGTGTCAATTGCCCGGGGCGGCGCTACTGAAGGGCAGAAGTTTATGCGGTTCAAGCCGTGGCTGTCCGGGAAGGATTGTCGGGCTTCTCCTCGGTCTGATGATCAAATGTTTGTCATCTGCGATTCTTTCTTGCTCACAGACCTTTTGCGATCACCGTCTCTGGCAACGGGGTCGGCTGGGTAAACTACGTATTCTGAAACACTTAGAAAGGGGCTGTCTTTTGGCGCAAAAAATGCTAATTGTAAAGGAACCAATGCAAGGTGTGCTTTCTATGAGAACCGTGGCATGGCGTATCCGGTGCAATGTATGGGGCGACCTGTGCGCGTCGCGAGCAGACGCTTAGTCCAAGGCCAAATTAGAGCAAACAAAAAGAGAGGAGCAACCAGAAATGCGTCATGTTTTGAGGTATACGGCTTTGGCCATGATGGCTTTCGCCTGCGCTCGTGCAGGCTGGGGCAGCATCATCACCGGCGATCTTTACTCGTATGGCGACACAGACAGCGACTCGCTTTACAACTACTGTCTCGCGTTCTCGGTAACGAATACGGAAGCTGCCTTAAGCATTGAGGAGGTGATCGTTTACTTCGATGATCCAGGCATATCAGAGATCCTCTTCAACTCGACGCCGCCCGAGTGGGTCGATGTGAGCGTATTCGACCCCCTGCCTGGCGCCGGGGTCGGGGATCTGAATCTGGCGGGTTCGGCGGACGTGTGGACAGGTGACAGCGCCGGTTACAACCCGATAGGCCCCGGTAGCACGATGGGCGGCTATGAAGTGTGTTTCGAAAACACGGTCTACAACGGGTGGAATCCGGCGGCTTTTCTGGGGGAACTGTGGTATGACGACTGGGTGACGGATCCCTATGAAGCGACGAATGAGATCATTCCCCGGCTTGACATCGCGTTCCACCCGCATACGCCGGGCTATGTGATCCCAGAACCCACAACGCTGCTTCTGTTGGGCGCTGGCCTAGGGGCTGTCGCCGTCGCCCGCCGCAAGAGGTAATCGAGGTTGCAGAGCCGGTTTGCGGGCATTCTGCTTGAAGGTTGGCAGGTTTCCCCGCCGCAGGGAAAGGAAGGGTGGCTATGAACGTGTGTGATTCGAGAATAAGCCGAAGGCCCACGCTTCTGGGCGTCGGCATCCTGATGATTGCCGTTGGGCTGCTTTTGGGGACTGCCACGGCTTGGGGCGATATGGATGTGAATGTTATGCCGGACGGACTGCGCGTCCCCGGCACCAACACAGCGTATGCTACGCCAGGCGAGGAACTCTTCGTCTGGGGCAACGTGACGGGAGGAACTGAACCCTATACGTACGTATGGTCTTTTGGCGACGGAACGCCTGATGATGCCGGCAACGTGGCCGATCCGAGGAACATTGAAGTGCCGCACACTTACGCCGTTACAGGGACCTTTTTTGCTGCGCTGACTGTCACGGACGCCGCCGCCGAGGTAGACGCAGCGATGGTTCGTATCGACGTGGTCTTGGACGACGAGGCCCGGCAGGTAAACCGCGCCGTAGTGAAAGGTCTCAAGTGGTTGTACCTTAACCAATTTGAGGATGGCTCGTGGGATGGGTATCCACCTGAAGCGTATACGGCCGGAGCCGTCCAGGCCTTCGAGATCCGCGGCCATCTGCCGGCCAACGATCCGCTCGAGGACATCTACGCAGCGACGGTTGTCGCGGGTCTGGACTTCATCTGTGAGAGAGCGCAAATACAGACGCCGCTCGATGAGCAAATCGCGGGAGACCCGGACTCGGACGGGGACGACATCGGCGTTTTCTGGTCGGAAAATGAAGGTTCCAGCAACCTCGCCCAATACACCGGGGGGCTGGTGATGCTTGCCTTTGCGGCAAGCGCCGCACCTGACCGCGTCGCCACCACGGGGGTGGCGTCTGGATGGATATACCGCGAGATCATGGAGGACGCCGTCGACTACATGGCCTGGGCTCAGAACGAGGGTATTTGTGCCGATAGCTTCGACGAATGGTGCAGCTCGGACTGCGGTTTGTTCGAGATATGGAGATCGGGAGGAGGAGGCGGCGGTGGACCAGATAAGGCTTCGGATAAGGACGCAGAATATGCTCAAGAAGCCAACATTGTTATACAATACTATTGCAATGCTGAAAGCGAATGCAGCGATGGGCACGGCTTCATTGTAGATTACGGCGACGGCAGCGCCCCTGAGGCCATCGCCCCAGCGTACTGCGAAGAGGGCTATGCCGAGACAGGGTACGACCCTTACCCGACACATGCCTATGAGCCCGGTGTCTACGATGCTTGCGCCTATTGGGACAACGAACCCTTCGGCGAGTTGGGGCCGGAAGACATTGAGATCTGCTGTATCCACCTCACCATTGTCGGGCCTGAAGGCACCGGCACGCCGGAGTACGGGCGGGGGGGCTGGCGTTACGTGGCCAACACGGATTGTTCGAGCGACAATTCCGTCACGCAGTGGCCGGTAATCGGGCTCGAGGCCCTCGAGTCCCCTGTCTGGGGGTTGCTTGCCCCGGCTTGGGTCAAGGAAGAGCTTAATCTGTGGACCACCTACTCGCAGAACCACGACCCCGGCGATCTCTATGACGGGGCCTTTTTCTACAGCAACGACGACACCACGTGGTATACCAAGGGCAGCAGCGGCGCCGGTTTGTGTCAATTGGGCTACCTTGACGCCCCGGACAGCGACCCGCGTGTCCAGGATGTGCTCGCCTACATCGATCGCAACTGGGAGGACGACAACCGCGGCAACTTGTATTCGATGTACGCCTTGGCCAAAGGGGCCCGCATCTCGAATCCTCCGGTGATATCCCTTCCGACGGTCGGCAACTGGCAAGAGGTATATAACCAGTGGCTTATTGAAGACCAGAACCCGGACGGGTACTGGGCGGGTTCTTGGGCCAGCGATGTGCTCAATACCGCTTGGGGCATCGAGATTCTTACCCAGTCCATCGCCGAATTGGTGCCTGTGGCAGTGGCAGAGGCTGTTCAGACCTCGGTTCCTCCCAATGCGGACGTCAACTTCATCGGCTCCGGGTCGTACCACCAGGATCCCGACAGCCAGATCGTCGCCTATCGTTGGGACTACGATGAGAGCGACGGAGTTGACATGGACAACCCCGATGCGACCGAGGCGGATCCTGTCCTGGCAGGCGGGTACCCCGAGACCGGCGCCGACTACTCGGTGGTGGCGACGCTCGAGGTCGAGGATAATGTGGGACGCACAGACCGGGACACCGTGGTTGTTCTCGTGACCTCGATGAACGTGGCGCCTGTCGCCGATCCGGGTGGACCCTATGCAGGGGCGGCCGGCGCGCCGATCGACCTCGACGCCTCAGGGTCTTATGACCCGAATGAGGAAGGACTTCCGGGCGCCATCTTCAATAGCGACATCGGCGAATACGACCACATTGTCCTGTATGAATGGGATTTCGACGGGGACGGAGTGTACGACTCGTCGAGTCCGGATCCCGCGGCGTCTCATTCGTATGCGGCCATCGGCACCTATACGGTCCTGCTGCGTGTGACCGACAGCTTCGGCGCGAGCGCCACGAGCGCCCTTCGCGTCACAACGGTTGCCATCTCCGACCTCTGGCTCACCGCTTACCGGTTTGGCGCCCCGTTCCCAGGGTTCAGCACGCGCCGGGGTACGCGCACGGAATGGAAGCAGGTCGAGATGGAGAACCGGGGCGGCGGGGGCGCGCGCGACATCACTGCGACCATCGTCAATGTTCCCCCGCAGGTCACGGTTCTGGTTGGGACGGTTACGTTCCCGGATCTTCCAGCCGGTGCCAGCGCCTGGAGCAATGAGACCTTCGTGGTACGGTTCCCGCTGTACTTGGCGGGGTCGATCGATTTCTCGCAAATCATGTGGGATATCGAGTTCACGGACGATCTTGGTACGCGGCATCTGATACGCAACGTGCCGCAATTCCCCAAGGTTGCATTCTTCAACTGGTTCTGGAACCTTCTTCGACGGTGGAGATAGCAGCACCTTGTTTGTATGACCGCCTGCGCACTCTTGGTCGTGGTGTGCGGCTGGTGTGCGGCCTGCCGCCCTTAATGGCCATTGCGGGCATCTATCTGGCTTCCCGGGATGAGCTCGTCAAAAGCAAGGGCACAACCTCAGTCAGGCACGGAAACCGTGGAAGGCGTGCTATACTATTCATGGGCGTCACTGGAGCGCTTCCCTGACAAGGCCAGGATGAGAAAAGGAGGTCAGGCGGGATGAACGCTGAAAAGATTGTCTACGTTCGGGGCTTGTGGGTCCTATGGCTGGTGCTCTGCGTGACCGCAGCAGCCCATTCGCAGGGACAGGGGAGCGAGCCTCCTCATCTGGATCTATGGTTCTTGACGAAAGGGTGGTTAGTCGGCACAGCCCAAGCCGAGAGCGGGACGGCGTTGTGGGCATATGACCGCGAATCCCATGAACTGCGGACGGGCGCCGTGTCGTCGGACGCGCATTTCCAGCCTTTGTCTTTCTTAGGACCGGATGTGTTCTATGCAACCTCTTATCATGGTAGAGGCAAGGACTGGTTTGCGGGGTGGCAAATCTTCCGGTGGGATGTGAAGACTGGGTACAAAGCGACGGTGAGATTACCTTACTGCGCGGCACTGGCCCGCTCCGATACGAGAAGGAACCGGGGGTCCGAACCTCGTGTTGCAATTCCCTATGGCGACGACGTTCTGGTCCTTGCAGACCGAACCCTGCTAAGGCAGACCGCCAGACGGTGGACACTCTACGTAAACTACTACTGGCTGGCGACCGGCGCAGGAAAGGCAGGGCCGGTCACTGGGATGCGCGACTTAAAGCTTTCGATGACCAGAAAAAGCGGGCGTCGTGTCGAGCCGGGCATCGTGTGGGCGTGGACCGAGATTTGGGGCCCATTGGGAGCTGCGGGCGACATTCTTGTCGCCGAGAGGGGTCTTGCCGTTTCGTCTGGACCCGACCGCATGGCCTACGACATATTAAGAGCTGCCGGAGACCGGGTGGAAGTAGTGGCCTCTTTCCATCTGCCCAAAATGTTCGACGTAAAGGATTCCCCTGAATACCCCTCTTTGGCCGATGCTACAATGTTTCCGGGCAAGAAGCGCTGCTTGGTTCTGCTTTGCAGTGAAGGAGGTATGGAAAGGGACGGATGGAGCGTCCTGGCCTTTATCGATCCTTCCCGCCCAAGGGAAGGGATACAACGCGTTGTGGAGTTGCCGAACACGCTGGGGATAAGTTACGACGTATGGAGGCAGCTTTGCGTCTGGCCGGAGCTTGTGCTGGCGGATATAGCGCATAAACGTATCCCGTTTCAGTTCGACTTGAGCGGCGATCTGTTGGCATGGGCGTCTGCGGACCATGAGTTGGTCATCCAGCAATTCGACCAAGAGGGCTTGGGGCGATCAGTTCGGGTTAGTGTTCCTGAGAGCTTTGGAGTCGTCAAGGAAGTTCTTCTATCTCAGGAAGGGGACGCCCTTGCTGTATCTTCCGTTGACGGCCCGTGGAAAGTCTACCGGCTTGACTTTCCTAAAATACATGAAGAGGCAGGGGCGCGGATTCTCCTGAATGCGGAGGTTGTCGCCAGGGATCTGGCCGGCGCTATGGAGCCATAGTATGTGACCAAAGAGGCGGCCGCTCGAGAGTGCTTGCCGCGCATGGCGTAAAGCAAGGAGCGATGGCTTGTGCCTTCGTTATTGCTTTCGAGCATGTAGGCTAGAGCATTTCGAACCGGTTCAGGAGATCCTCATCGTCTGCTCGAAACGGGCATATCAGTTTAGTCGAACGGCGCTAATGCAGTATGAGAATTGGAGAAACAAGTTATGCACCCTTGTAATCGTACCGGCGCCTATTGACGCCCGGCTGATTCCGGCCTATACTTAATGTAGGTGTCCGCCCCAGCATTCTCTCGATGGTCATCTTTGCGGCTGCTGCGAACGACCTGAGAAAGGAGATGCGCTATGTCTTCACGAAGGTCTTCGAGATTGCTCCTGGGTTTCGCCTTATTGTTTTTCGTGGTTCTGTCTGTTGGTTGCCCGCTCAACAGGAGGCCTGAGGCCGCCTTCACGGCGGGCCCATTGTCGGGACAGGCGCCGCTGACGGTTCAGTTCACGGACATGTCCGTGGGGGGCGCATGTCCGATCATCAGATGGGATTGGGACTTCGGCGATGGGGAAACGAGCCAGGAGCAGAACCCTGTCCACATTTACGCAACGGCCGGGTATTTTGACGTGTCGCTTACCGTGAGCACAGGGCTCCGGAGCAACACCCACTGCGAGCCTGAGTACATCACCGTTACGGACGCAGGCGAAGAGGAAACCAGTAAGCCCTCCCTGAGCAAGTACTATGTCCCGTTCGAGAATGCAATCGTACCGAATGCGCCCTCCTATATGCTGCCGATTGCAGCACGGGATATAGTCAACTATCTGCATGTCGACAGCCTACTCGGCATTGACAGCGCGGTTGATCTCGTGT
>CAZBQH010000434.1:0-3021 GCA_964493915.1 uncultured Nitrospiraceae bacterium | reverse complement strand
TCATAGAAACTGGGCCAACCGGTTCCCGAATCGTATTTCGCCTCTGAACCGAACAGTTCCTGGCCGCAGGCCGCGCACCGGTAGACGCCTTCGGCATGTGTCTTGTAATAGGCGCCCGAGAACGCGGGTTCGGTTCCCTTCTCGCGCATTACGTGGTATTGCTCGGGTGTGAGTGTCTCGCGCCATTCGTCCTCGGTCTTCATGATCTTGTCAGCCTTTCCCTGCGTTTTTTCGCCCTCGGCGTCCAGAACATCTCCCTGCTCGCTCAGTTGGCAGGAGATTAGCGCCAGTCCGGCCGATGCACCAACAATAAGACCAATCCAATTCACAGCTTACAACTCCCTCGTGATTCCGGTTCACTAGGCGCTGACCTGTTGTGAACCGGCTTGACCTTCCGTTAACACTCTGGACGCAAACAGCCTGGTTACGTAACAAAAGCGGGGCGCAACGTAGTTCGTAGCCGCGAGCAGTAAAAAAGGGTGTATAATACAAGCGGTGAAGGTGACGAAGGTGGTGGATCGCAACGATCGCTGATTTCTAGGAAGGACAGCGTATCATGGCAAACACCGCAGCAACGGAGCAGAGAGGCGCTCCCCGTGTTCGCACACCCCTCTGTATATGGGTCTCATTTGGAGGGGATGCTGCCGCATATGCGACGATAACCATGAATATCGGCCCCGACGGCGCTGCCTGCCGTGTTCCGAGGCCGGTCAAGAAAGGCCAGGAAGTCCGTCTAGCCCTTGATATCCCCCCGGAGCCGGTCGAGTCGCGCGGCGAGGTGCGTTGGTCTGCGACCACGCCGGACGGTTACAGCAAGTTTGGCGTGCAGTTCTTCAGTTTTCCCACCGAGATGCGCGTGCGGCTCGTGGAGTATTTGGGACTCGGGGCAGTGTCCTAACCACCCCTCTATGAGCAAGCTCAGGAGAATACGTATAGGTTGCAGCGTTTCCTTCGCAAAACTGCCCCGAGTGAAGAGTGTTCTCCCCGATTGCCCGCGCAAACGAGAGCTGTGCCCACGATGCAAGGCGGCAGTCTTCTGTCATTCCTGATGAGAATCTGTCAACAGGCCCCAAAATAAGCCGCATAGTCTAACCCTCCCCTCTTCCTAACCTATTTTATAGCAATTACTTAGCGCGTCAAGGCCGCCTGGAACGCTCTATGCTCTTTATCCAATCAGCGAAACAGGCGCTAAGGTCTTCCTCCGGCCGCACGGCCATGGCATCCGCCGCGGCCCGGCCTCTAGGAACGACGAGGCCAGGAAGGGGTAGAGCATATGAACCTACGTAGAGATTGGACGGCCGCCGCACTGACGGCGGTGCTAACCTCGGGCCTCTTTGTGGGCGCAGCCCACGCAGGGGCCCTATGTGCTTGGGGTAACTGGTATTACACTGAAAACACGCCGGTCGGCGATGGCTTTGCCGCTGTTGCTGCGGGCTGGGGACACTCTGTGGCATTAAGAGAGGACGGGTCGTTGACGGCTTGGGGCGCGGATTTCCATGGTCAATGCCGGGTCCCTGCCGGGAACGATTTCGTCGCCGTAACGGCAGGGTGGCACCATAATCTCGCGCTGACCAGCGAAGGCAAGGCGGTGGCTTGGGGCTTCAACCGCTACGGTCAGTGCAACACGCCTCCAGACGCCGTCTTCCTGGCGCTCGCCGCAGGCGGCTTCCATAGTCTCGCCCTACGCATGGACGGAACGCTGGACGCTTGGGGCCTCAACGACGCCGGCCAGTGCAACGTGCCGCCAGACAACGACTTCGTAGCAGTCGCGGCAGGCGGCGATTTCAGCGTAGCCCTCCGTGAAGATGGTACGGCAACGGCTTGGGGAGGCAATAGCTACGGGCAGTGCACTATTCCGGAAAACGACGGTTTCCTGACGGTTGCTGCCGGGGACTCGCATTCCCTTGCACTTACAGTCAAAGGCTCCCTTATGGCGTGGGGACAAAACGACTATGGTCAATGCAACGTGCCCGAGGGCAACGACTTCGTCGCGGTCGCGTGCGGCGAACGCAACAGTTTTGCACTAACCGTAACTGGATTGTTGCTTGCCTGGGGCCGAAACGACTACGGGCAATGCAACGTACCTGAAGGGCATCGGTTTGCCGCAGTGGGCCCAGGGTGGACCCATACCGTTGCCCTTGTCGCAGACATCGATCCGACCAGAGAGGGCAACCGCGCACCGGTGGCCCACGATCTCGAAGTGGTTGTGCTCGAGGACGAATCGGTCACGTTTACAGTGCAAGCGTCCGACCCTGATGGAGACGAACTGACGTACGAGTTGGCAACGCTGCCGAGCCATGGGACGCTCAGTGGCGATCTTCCCGTCGTGACCTATGCCCCCGCTCCGGATTTCAATGGAGCGGACGCCTTCACGTTCGACGCGAGCGACGGAAACCTTAGCTCCAACATAGCCAAGGTCCAGATCACGGTCGAGCCTGCGAATGACGCGCCCATCGCGGTCGCTCTGGTCAATAGAGAAACCTCTGTCGTCCTCGAGGAGGAAAGCTGGCTCGGGACCAGCGTCACGTTGAACGCCAGCCAGTCCTGGGATCCGGACGGCGACGTCCTGTCGTTTGAATGGGATTTTACAAGCGACGGCATCGTAGATGCTTCCTCCGCTGTGGCCGACGCCACTTACCCATTGGGCGGTCCGTATACCGCTGTTGTAAGAGTAACGGACCCGGCCGAAGCGAGCGAAGAGGCCAGCGTCACGGTCACAGTAACGCCCGGTTCCATTCTGAACCAGGTGGACAACCTCGAGGAGATGGTGCTCGACTGCGTTCTTTCAGGCCTCATCGCGCCCCAGATTCAGCGGAGTCTTCTGGTCAAACTCGAACATGCCGCCGTCGCACTTCTACGCGACAAACCGAACGCAACGAAAGTTGCTGCGAATAACCTCAAGGCCCTTCTGCACCATGTAACGGCGCAGCAGGGCAAGAAGATCGACGCAGACGTTGCGGCGGAGATGATCGAGAGGCTGACGTTGTTGATTGCAGGCCTAGGCGGATAGTCAGAAGAGAG
>CAZBQH010000433.1:0-4147 GCA_964493915.1 uncultured Nitrospiraceae bacterium | reverse complement strand
GCCCTGCGGAACCCCGACCTTGCTCAGCGCTCGCTGAACCATGCCGTGCAAGCCACGATCGACCGCATCATCTTCCTACGCATCTGCGAGGATCGAGGCATCGAAGATTACGGCCGCCTCCAGGCGCTCTTGAACGGGCCGGGGACGTATCAACGTCTCGGCGATCTCTTTCGCCAGGCCGACGACCGCTATAACTCCGGCCTTTTCCATTTCCGCGGCGAAAGAGACCGGCAGGCCCATGACGCATGGACCCTGGGCCTCAACATCGACGACAAGACGCTCAAGGGCATCCTCCGCGCCTTGTACTATCCGGACAGCCCGTACGAGTTCAGCGTCTTGCCGGCAGACATCCTGGGCCAGGTTTATGAACAGTTCCTGGGAAAGGTGATCCGGCTGACGCCCTCCCACCGGGCAGTCGTCGAGGACAAACCGGAGGTCAAGAAAGCGGGCGGAGTCTATTACACGCCTACCTACATCGTCGAGTACATCGTAAAGCATGCGGTTGGAAAGCAGCTCGAGGGGAAGACGGTGCGGCAGGCGGCTGGCAAGACCAAGGGGGGACATCCCCTGCGCGTGCTGGATCCCGCGTGCGGCTCGGGCTCGTTCCTGATCCAAGCTTATCAGCATCTCCTCGACTGGCATCGCGATCGCTATGTCGAGGAAAACCCGGACAAATACGCGCGCGGCGCCGAGCCGCGGCTCTACCAGGACCGGACCGGCGAATGGCGGCTGACCACGCCGGAGCGGAAACGGATCCTGCTCGATCACATCTACGGAGTGGACATCGCCCCCAAGCCGTTGAGGTGACAAAGCTCTCGCTCCTCCTGAAGGTGCTCGAAGGCGAGACGGAAGAGTCGATAGGCCAGAGCCGGATGCTGTTTCACGAGCGCGCCTTGCCGGACCTCGGAGACAATATCAAGTGCGGGAACTCGCTCATCGGCCCTGACTTCTATCAGAACGCGCAGATGCAGCTCCTCGAAGACGAAGAGCGAGTCCGGATCAACGTCTTCGATTGGAAGACCGAGTTCCTGCAGGTCTTCGCCGGAGACGATCCGGGTTTCGACACGGTCATCGGGAATCCGCCGTATATCCGGGTCCAACGCCTGGCTGAGCGCTACCCTTCTGAAGCGGCCTTCTACAAGACGAACTACGTGGCCGCAAGCAAAGGGAACTTCGACATCTATGTGCTCTTTGTGGAGCGTGGTCTGAGCCTCTTGAATGGCGAAGGCCGCCTCGGGTTCATCCTTCCGCACAAATTCTTCACTGCACAATATGGCGAGCCGTTGCGTCGTCTGATCTCGCAAGGCAAACATCTCGAGCATGTCGTACATTTTGGTGAGCAGCAAGTGTTCGATGGCGCAACGACCTATACGTGTCTGATGTTTTTGGCGAAACGCGCCCAGGATGCGTGTGAGGTGATTCGTGTTTCTGAGGTCGCGCAATGGGTAAATGGGGGGAATGGTTCGAGACAGATGATTCCGTCCGGCGACATAGGTGCCAGCCAGTGGACTCTATCGGGTGATTCGAGCGCTAGGCTGTGGGCACAACTCGAGGAACGACACTGTCCGCTCGCTGCGCTTGCCCAACGAATAGCCCAAGGTATCCGCACAAGTGCCAATGAAGTCTACGTCCTGAAAGGGTCGTCCGGTATTGACGAACTCCTAAGAGGGTATTCATCTAGTCTCGCACGGCGAGTTGTTGTTGAGCATTCGGCAGTCAAGGGCTTTCTCCGCGGACGGGAGATACGACGATACAAACCGCTGATATCGGATAGGGTAGTTCTCTGGCCATACCACATGGTGACAGGACAAGTCGAGCTAAGGTCGGGTGAGGACCTATCACGGGCGCTCCCGAACGCATGGGGATATCTTCTTGCGAATAGGAACTACCTTGAGGGGCGTGAAGGAGGTCGGTTTCGTGGATCCCGTTGGTATGGATTTGGCCGTGTGCAGAACATTGAACTTATGTCATCCCCAAAGATCCTCGTTCCCGACATCGCCGAGAGGGCCTCTTTTACTATAGACCGTGCGGGAAACTGGGCTTTCACCAGCGGCTACGGTATTGTCCTGCGGCCATCGACACGCGAGTCCTACTTATACCTGTTGGGGCTCCTAAATAGTCGGGTCGTGGATGCTTTCCTGAAGAGCATCAGCACAGCTCTGCGCGGGGGGTTTTTTCGGTATTTCACGCAGTACCTAGAACGCGTTCCAATCCGAACCATCGACTTTAGCGACCCACGGGACCGCGGCCGGCACGACGGGATGGTGCGGCTGGTGGAGCGGATGCTGAAGTTGCACGAGGATCTCGAGTCGGTACAGACGCCGCATGATCGCGAGCTGATCGAGCGCGAGATCGCGGCGACGGATACAGCCATCGACCGGCTTGTCTATGAGCTGTACGGCCTCACGGACGACGAGATCCGGGTCGTCGAGGAGCCTCGATAGGCCGAGAGCGCAACTCCAAAGGGACGGTTGTTTACTATCTGTTTTTTGCTTCGCAAAATGAGACAGGTCTGAAAATCGTCAAACAGATATTTAACAAGTATAAAAACCGCGAGGCATAAACATGAGCGTCAATTCCACGATCGAGTGGACGGAATCCACATGGAATCCTACGACAGGCTGCACCAAAGTCAGTCCCGGGTGCAAGCATTGCTATGCAGAGCGGATGGCAAAGCGGCTCCAAGCGATGGGGCACCCGAGATATGCAAGGGGTTTCCAGCTTACACTGCACGAGCAAAGCCTTGAACTTCCCTTAACCTGGAAGAGACCGCAGCGCATCTTCGTCAATTCCATGAGCGACTTGTTTCATGAAGATATCCCAGACAGTTTCATTTTGAAGGTCTTCGACGTCATGCGACGGGCAGACTGGCATTGCTTTCAAATCCTCACAAAGCGCTCTTCGAGGCTCGCGGCCATGCAGCGGTTCCTGCCTTGGGCGCCTCACATCTGGATGGGCGTCAGCGTGGAAACCGCAAAGTACGCTTTCCGGATCGCCGACTTGAGGCAGACAGAAGCGCACGTCAAGTTCGTGTCGCTCGAGCCGCTTCTGGGTCCGTTGCGGGATCTTGATCTCGAGGGGATGCATTGGATCATCGTTGGCGGCGAATCCGGGCCGCACGCCCGTCCGATGGCCGCACAATGGGCAAGGCAGATCCGCGACCGCTGCATACGCAATCGGGTCCCGTTCTTCTTTAAACAGTGGGGCGGCACAAACAAGAAGAGAGCGGGCCGACTCCTCGATGGCCGCACGTGGGACGAGACGCCCGGCATTGCCAAGCCGGATGCAACTAAAGCCTTGCACCACGTGGCCAGCGCCTGAAGGTTTCCCTTTTCGGCCCGCTTGTTGATCCCTCTGCGGTGCGGAAAGACGCGGGCTAGATCTCCCAGCCTTTTCGATAGGCCCGCCTAACCAAATGCGACACGTCCACGTTCTTGGCGCGCATGTTCTCGCTGTCCCACTCGACGGGTTGCCCCGTGCGCAGGGCGAGATTGCCCAGCAAAACGATTTCTGTGAACGGCCCTGCATAGGCGAAATCCGAGTCGGCCTTGGGCCCGCCTTTGCAGGCGCGGATCCAGTCCTGGTGGTGCTGGAAATCAATGTCGCCCCAGAGCTTCTCGTCGCCTATCCTGACTCGCGGGATCACCTCCGCCGGCATCCGGTACTCCTTCATTCGGGACTCGGGCAGCAAGCGCGCGTTGCCGCCGTAGGTGCCGCAGGTGAGGAAGCCGTCGTCACCGATAAACAGCGTGCCGTTGTCGCCTTCTCCCAAGGTCTCTTTGGGATCAATGCCTTCGGGACGGGGCGGCAGGTTCCCGCCGTCGTACCAGTAGAGGGTGACGGGCGGCATGCCTTCACGCGCGGGAAACTCGTAACGGATGACCGAAGCGTTGGGGCCCGTCTGCTGGTTGTTGCCTTCCTCGCGCACCACTTCGACACGCGTCGGGTTAGCGAGTTTCAGGGCCCAGTTGGCGGGATCCATAATATGGCAGCCCATGTCGCCGAGCGCGCCGCAACCGAAGTCCCACCAACCCCGCCAGTTAAAGGGGGCGTAGCCGTGATTGTAGGGGCGTTCCGGCGCCGGACCAATCCACAGGTCCCAATCCAGCGTGTCGGGAACCGGCTCTGCGGGCAGGGCTTCGGGGAT
>CAZBQH010000432.1:0-1666 GCA_964493915.1 uncultured Nitrospiraceae bacterium | reverse complement strand
CCGCAACAGCCAGCAGGATCCCCAGTCCAAGGCTCTTATTCTTCATGTCGCTCCTTTCATTCTTTAAAAATTGTTGGTTATGACTTCTTCGCTTTCATTATACAGTATTTAACCCGAAAACGGCGATAGCTCGGGGCGATCTGCCACAATCTGCTGGCCGCGAAGGGCCTTTGCCAGCGCTCACCGTAACACAGCGGATACGCCTCGCGCTTCCGCAGGCCCTATCGGCCAACATCTTGCACCTTCTCATCCCCTCCTATCGCCGTTTTCGGGTTTAAGATTAGAAGCATGGGCTGCGCGTGGACGGCAGCCATGCCGGCTGCAGCGAGGGAAACAATCAGGACAACTTTTTGCGATAAATCATGAGGATGTTGGGTTGGTGAGATGCTGCGCACGCCGGTGGGCGGTTCCCCCGCCCTTCAAACCAAAAACGGCGATGGACCGGATTCCGCGTCATCGCCGCTTGCTAACTCACTGTGCGAAATTTGGGACTGCCGCGCTTCAGGCGTTCGTCGAAGCGCGCCGGCGCCGGAGCAGTGCAACCGCACCGAGACCTCCCAGAAGCATCATGAAAGTCGCCGGCTCGGGAATGACTTCCAAGTAGAGCGCGTCGTTGTCGATCGTGAAGCTTCCGGTCAGACCGGAATCGAGGTTGAGCGCGTCAAAGTCAGATGCAGAGAAGCCGGTCGTGCCTGCCCAATCGATGAGTTTATACCAGCCAGCCTGCCCACCGCCCAGGAAGTCGAATTGGTAGTCGCCACCAGACGATGTATTTTTCGTAAAATTCCCGCCGATCACAAGTTGGTCCTGCATGCTGCCGCCGGACTCCGCAAGGGCCAGCGAAGCCGCAGCCGTTCCGAGGTTGAACTCCCACGACCGCTGGGATAAGGACGAAGGACCCCAATCCACATTGCCCCCGGCCGTCAGAGTCCCGATGACTTGACTGCCGGTTGCGCCAGGGCTGATTGTTCCTCCACCGGAGTAATTGCCCGAAAAGGATCCGCTTCCTCCAATGGTTCCCAGGGGGGAGTTGAATACAACCCCAGAGCCTGTTCCGCTTCCGGTCGTATTGTTGATGAACAAGCTGCCGGCATTGATGCGGGTGCCCGAGGAATAGGTGTTGGCACCGTTCAGGATCAACGTGCCGCCGGCCACTTTGATCAATTCAGGCGTCGCACTCAACGAAGAGATCAATCCATCGATAATCATGGTGCCGTCGGGCGCGACATAGAAGTTCCGTCCCTGCACATTCGACGCGTGCCCGCGGAGAACGATATTGATTTCCACCTTCTGCGTAGCCGTGCTCAGAGAAACCAAGGCGTTCGTACTGTTATCACTGGTGCGTCCAACGGTCACTTGGTTGCCGGAGAGCGTCATCGCGCCCGCCCCGGACTGGAAGCGGAGTTCGCCAGCGTCTGTCAGATAGTTATTGTTGGGGGTAAGATTTGTCGCGCTGTCGAAATAGATCAACTGAGCCGCATCCGACACGTCGGGCCGGATGCCATCTTGCCAGTTGCTGGCATTCGACAGCAGGTCGTCTCCCCCGCCGCCGATCCATGTTTCCTGTGCCTGCGACTGCCCGGTGGCGAGCAGGAGGGCGAGGGCGGTGAGCGCAAGGAAGAGGCGTGCTGCTTTGGTGGGGATTGCTGTTTTCATTGAGGGCTCC
>CAZBQH010000431.1:0-3456 GCA_964493915.1 uncultured Nitrospiraceae bacterium | reverse complement strand
CACATGGCCTACCAGCGCGAGCTCCTCGCCCTCACCCGCCGCCCGGAGCGGTGATTCAAGCCAAGAAGAGTTTTTTTGGACGCAGATGGATGCTGAAGTCGCCCACGAGGTGTGGGCGGCCCAGACAATACGGCATTGGTCAGGCGCCTCCCGCCGCGCCTGATTGGCCCATTTTCTTATGGCGCCTGTTATGCCGCAAACGTATCCCGATACAGATACTTCTGGAAGCCGGCGAAGGCTTGGTGAATCGCTTCCGGCCGTCCGCCCAGGTCGGCTACGGCATCGGCAAGGGAGTTGTGGTACTTGAGCAGGAGCAGCGGGGTGAGCTTCTCCGGGTCGAGTTCCTCGACGCCGACCTGGACGTAATGCTGGAGGACGAAATCAAGAAACACCTGTTGCCTGGTGCTGAAATGCATGTGGATGTGGCCCCGTGCGTTCGCGGCGCGCACTTCACGCGTCACCGGCGGCAAGGCGTAGGCGACATGGGCGAGCACGTCAAAGAGGTCGCTCTTCTCCGCGTCGATGATCTTCTGCATTTCGGCCAATTGGTCATGCCCGAAGCCCTTCTCCGCCAACCCCTGCAATAGCTTCTTCCGGGTATCCGGCGCGCTCCAGATGGCCCGGAGCTCCGCTTCGTCTTTGAAGAACTCCGGCAGTTTGCCGAAGAGCAATTCCATGAACTGTTGGGCCGACATGGGCGTGCCGTCGGGATGCCAGAAGCTGGTCATCATCATGTGCTGGATGGTCCGCTCCTTGCCGTCCGCCAGTTTCACCTTCACCCGCTTCCGCTTGTTGCATACGCAGGGGCGCCGGCCGCACTTCGGGCAAGGCTCCGAAGGGCAGCCACAGGGCGACTGGCCGCAGACCGGGCACAGCTCAGGCGGCTTCTTCTCACACTCACAGGGCCGGCAACCGCACTTCGGGCAGGGTTCCGGCTCCATCGGTTCTCCGTCCCATTCCGGGTCGCCGAAATGCTGATACGCCTTCACAAAGTCGTAAATCGTGAAGTAGTCCTTGCCGTCGTAGAGCCGGGTGCCGCGCCCGATGATCTGCTTGAATTCGATGATCCGGTTGATGGGCCGCATCAGGACGATGTTGCGTATGTTCCGGGCATCCACCCCCGTCGAGAGCTTCTGCGAGGTGGTCAGGATGGTCGGGATGGTCTTCTCGTTGTCCTGGAAATCGCGCAAATACTGCTCGCCCAGCTCGCCGTCGTCCGCCGTCACCCGCTGGCAGTAGTTCGGCTCTCGGCTCGTTTTGATCTGGTTGATCAGGTCGCGCACGGCCAGGGCGTGGGCCTGGTTCGCGCAGAACACCAGCGTCTTCTCGTTCGGGTTGATCTGCTGCATGAATAGCCGGACCCGGACCTCCTCGCGCGTCTTGATCTCGATGATGCGGTTGAAGTCCGTCTCTTCGTAGCGCCTGCCCTGCTCGATCTCGCCCTCGATCACCGTGTCGTCCGGCGTGTACACATAGTCGTCGAGCGTGGTCTGGATCTGCTTCACCCGGAAGGGCGTCAGGAAGCCATCGTTGATCCCGTCCTTGAGCGAATAGACATAGACCGGCTCGCCGAAATAGCGGTAGGTGTCCACGTTCTCGTCGCGCTTGGGCGTGGCGGTCAGGCCCAGTTGCACCGCCGGCGCGAAGTAGTCCAGGATGCCGCGCCAGGTGCTCTCGTCGTTCGCCCCGCCGCGATGGCACTCGTCAATCACGATAAAGTCGAAGAAGTCCGGCGGATACGCCCCAAAGTACGGCGCAGGCTGTCCGTGTTCGTCCGTGCCCGTCATAAACGTCTGGAAGATGGTGAAGAACAGGCTGCCGTTCTTCGGCACCTTGCCCTTCTTGCGGATGTCGCCCGGCTCGATCCGCACCAGCGCGTCCTCGGGGAACGCCGAGAAGGCGTTGTACGCCTGATTCGCCAGGATATTCCGGTCCGCGAGGAACAGAACGCGGGGCCGGCGCGTCGCTTTACGGGAGAGATTCCAGCGGGAATGAAACAGTTTCCACGCGATTTGAAACGCGATGAAGGTCTTGCCCGTGCCCGTCGCCAGCGTCAGCAGGAGGCGCTGCCGGTTCTCCGCGATGGCCTGCATCACCCGCTCGATGGCGACGTCCTGATAATACCGCGTCGGATGCGACCCGCCCTTGTCCTCGAACGGCACCGCCGCGAACCGGTCGCGCCAGGCGTTCTCCTCGGCAAAGGTCGCCGCCCAAAGCTCGGCGGGCGACGGATAGGCGGCGATTTCGCCCTCCTTGCCCGTCTGCATGTCCACGGCGTAAATGCCCCGGCCGTTGGTGGCATAGGCGAACCGGATCGCCAGCTTGCCCGCGTAGTTCTTGGCCTGGCCAACGCCCTCGGTCAGCTCCTCGTCCCACGCCTTGGCCTCGACCACCGCCAGCTTGCGGTTACGGTATTCCAGCACATAGTCGGCGGTCAGCGGTTTGCCGCGCCGCCCCGGCCCCTCGATCCGCCCCGGAGCGATGGGGAACTCCCGCCGGATGCGGCTGCCCTCGACCACGCCCCAGCCCGCCGCCGCCAGCGCGGGGTCAATGTGTTCGGCTCTGGTTTCGGCTTCGTTCATGAATTTCGCCTCTGCCTGCGTACCCGGTACAACCGCTCCGTGAACCCGCCTTCCTTCTCAAACGCCGCCGCCTGTACCGCCAGTTGCCGGTCGAGCAAATAGCACGCGAGGTTCAGCAGCGCGAGCGCCGCATTCGCCACCAGTTCTTCCGGCTTGGGCACCGACGAACACGGACTTTCACGGCCTTGCATGGACGGCTTTCCTGTCGGTCGATGCTTGTCCGTGGCAATCCTTGTTGGCCCGCATTCCGCCGCCACCCACGCCCGCACCTGCTCCAGCGTAGCACACCGCTTCGCCTTGAAGCGCATCAGCGCCGGGTGATCCGGCGCCCATAATGCCAGCCCGCGCTGCCGCAGAAAATCCTCATAATCCAGCCGCAACTCCTCCAGGCTCGCCCGCGCCACATTCGTCAGCTTCAGCTCGGTTTTCTTGGACGTGCCGCTGGCCTGACTGCCCTCCGCGATGTTCTGCACACCCGACCGCGCCGCCTGCACCATCTGGTCCCGCGTCCGGCTCTTGAAATCAATGTACCGCTCGCAAAACCGCACCGTGACATCGTAGGCCAGTTGCGCCACCTGAAAGCTCTTCAGCTTCCGGTAACCGCCATGCGGCGGAATCAAGGCTTCATTCTTGCCCAGGTCCGTCCGTGCCCGTCTTTCTCCGGCGGTATCCCCCATCACAGCTCCCCCGCAAACGCCCGGTGCAACAACGACTTCTTCAACTCCGCCAGCGCCGACAGCTTGCTCTCGTAGAGGGCGGCCAGGCGGCGGGTCTCGGCGGAGAGGGCGTCGAGGCGGGCGGCGATGCGTATCTGCTCTTGAAGTGGTGGATTGGGAACGCTTTGTTCAGCCAGATTCGCTTGAGACAAAGTAGG
>CAZBQH010000430.1:0-2887 GCA_964493915.1 uncultured Nitrospiraceae bacterium | reverse complement strand
GTAGTGACGCCGTAAGGCGTTTCTTCATCCTGTCAATTCTGTCTCTGCTCTTCCCGTCAGCCGTAGAGGCCCAACGCGGCATTTTCTGTTACCCCAAAGGTCCGGCGCTTTCCTCCGTGACCTCGAAGGGCTGAAAGCCAAGAACGCTCTTACGAGCGCACTACAAACGCGCGTCTTGCCGGGGGCAAAGGCAAACACGATTCGCCTCTGCCGTCCCATGCTCCCCCTGGAACGTGAAAGAGGCCTCCCCTTGCGCTCAAAAACCCCGTTCGTAGTGACGCCGTAAGGCGTTTCTTCACCCTCTCAATTCTGTCTCTGCTCTTCCCCTCAAGCGTACAGGCCCAAGGCGGCGTTGATCACCATCTGTACGTCCGCTGCGTCGACTTTGCCGTCGCCGCTGACGTCGGCGTCGGTTCCGGGCGGCGCCACGCCCAAGGCCGCGTTGATCACCAATTGCACGTCCAGCGCATTTGTTACGCCGTCCCCGTCCGCGTCGGGTTCGAGCTGTTCATACGCCCCGATGTCGAATCCGGCGCCAATAGGCCGGGGCACGCCGTCGATGTCCTTTGCTGGGGCATCGTTCCCTGAAAAGACGCAGGCTCTAACCGTCAGCCCATACAGGCCTACCGCTCCGCCATAGGCGGCGAAATTGTCGTGAAAGATGCAATCCTCAAGCGTAGACTGGACGGGATACTATGAAGATGGCCGGGGAGTGGGCAAACGCGATGCCGGGCGGCGAGCCGGGAGCGGAAGCGCTGCCGGAAGCGGAGGTGGTTCGCGCTGCGCGTGCTGGCGGCATTGGTTCCCATGCAAATGTGCTAGGGATAAAGAAAGACTAAGGAGGTACCTATGGTCCGGCATGTAGCGAGATACCTGATCGCTGTTGGGCTATCTATTGCGCTGACGCCCTTGCTGGCAACGGCGCACGCGCAACAGGCCTCGGGGTCTGTATTCCAGATCACCCGCGGCCCGAATGGGACGATCAATGTCGTCGCGGCTTGCGCGCCGATTGAGGCGCTGCTGTCAGCACTTGCGAAGGCCGATGGCTGCCAAGCGGAGTTCGCCGAGCCTCTCACACCGTTCGTCTCCCTGTCGGATTCCGATGCGTTCAAAAGCCCTGAACAGTGGATATACGACGTCGACACTCCCCTGAATATCAAGTCCTCACGCGATGGCAACACTTGGTACTTTGACGTGCTGTTCCCCGATCGCTACGACCCCACGTTGACGGCGAGCGAAGTGCTTTCCCGTTTTCAGCGGCAGGCGCAGCCCTCGACGCCGGCCAAGGGGGTACGAGGCGCCGTTCTGCTGCTCAATGGCCAGTACGTTCCTGCCCCCTACGCGGTCACTATGGCCTCGATAAGCGGCGGCTACCGGATCGATGTGAATGGTCTCCGGGCCGTAGATATCACCGAGTTAGTCGGCCAGCAGGTCTCGCTGCCGGCGCAGGTCACGCCGGGCATTCAGCTCCGCGACTATGACGAGCTCATCAGGTACGTCTCGATGGTGCTATACCCGAGCCTGCGCAAGTCGATGGATACGGAGAGCGCCCTCAAGCAGGCTGCTGCCTTCCTGCGTACCCAGGATATAGTCACTGAAGCGGCTGTCACCGATGAGCACCCCCGTCTGTGGATTACGCGGGAGGGAGACATCCTTCCCCCGCTCTCTTGGTCAGCCTTGCCCGAGAACTATGACCTGGACACCGCAAAACCATGGGGGACAGAAACGGCACCTCTTCGAGATCGGGTTGAGCTGCAGGCAGAGGTACTCGGTGAACAGCTTGAGCGGCCTGCCCTGATCGTGCAAGGCAAGACGGGGACCGCCTCGATACCGGGTTTGGACAGCTTGCGGCAGACTGCTGGTATCCTGCGGGATTCGGGTGGGCTTGATGTGCTGCAACTGGAGTGCGAACTGGCACAGGTGCTTGAGGATAGGCAACTGGCCCGCGAAGTCGCCGCAAATGCCGGCCAGAATCCCGCACCGTTGCTTGCAGCGCTTGATGATCTCATTCAGCGGAAAGAAACTGCTCTTGGCAGGTGAGCCCTGGGTGAGGCATTGAAAGGGGTTCTAACTAGAGGAGGGATTGGCCATGCTTACCTCACGATCAGCGACTATGACAGGAGGTCTGCTTACTCTACTCATCCTGAGCGCGTCCTATAAGGCAGGGGCTGTCGTTCCCCAGTCGAACGTCGTCCTCTCCTGGGAGCCGCACGGGCACTTTCTGCAGAGCCTCGAACCGGAGCTCAGCGATAGAGTCGGCCAGGTGCAGGAATACACATTCATCTCTTACAGAGAGCACAGCTTTGACGATTCGCCAGAAGAGTGCAGCGTGTCGACGCTCAGGAACACGCTTACGGCGGGCAAGGGGATCATCTAGTGCAACGCCCACGGCTCCTATGACCCGGTTGCGGAAGTCTACCAAACAGAAATGGCACGGAGCGCGGCCCTGATTAGGTACCTGCTGGACGGTAACAACTAGAAATACTGGGATGGCTTTGGCTGGGTCAACGGGCTAGAGCCCTGCACACACGCATAACGGCACGACAGCACCGTTCGTAGTGACGCCGTAAGGCGTTTCTTCCTCCTGTCAAATCTTGTCTATGCTCTCGGCGTATGCCGCTCGCCCTGAGCGGCGACAGAAAAGCGATAAAGGGAAAAGACCCCTCTTCATGTTGGCGACTCGAGAGCGCGCAATGGTTGGATGAAGAGCATCATGGAGCTTTTTCGATACCGCTCGATGCCTGATTATGCTAGAATTTGGCTGTGGGACCGGCAATACAGCATAAATGAGTTGTGTGTGTCAAGTTCTGCAAAAGAGGACGATGATGTAGCGCCATGGTGATTGAGATATGTCCTTGGCTTTTCAGCGCCTCCTCCGGAGGAGGCG
>CAZBQH010000429.1:0-10761 GCA_964493915.1 uncultured Nitrospiraceae bacterium | reverse complement strand
AACATGGGGCCAGTTTACACTCGGGACACCCAAATCGGGAGTGGCCTCCTTATGAAATAAGGACTTACGACGAAATTTCAGAGACGTGTTGAACTCAGGTCCTTCACGGACGAAATGCCTTCGGCGGGCCAAGGATCTCGCTTAATACGATGCCTTGCCTGGCGTCTTCGAGATTTCTTAAAAGAAAGACGGGTCTGCCTTTCCGCGCCTTTCGTCGTTCCGTTCTATACTGCTGCGGACGGTATGCAAGAGTCCTTGTAGGACGTGCTTTTACCCGCTGGGGCTTGGGGGCAGAAGGCGCTGCCGCCGCAGCCGGCCGTCGTTGCCGTTGCTGCGTGGGCGCGGCAGGCCTGACAATTGATCGTTCGGGCGCCGGCGCTTGCACGCGTCGTTCGTACGCTGCGGGTTCTTCAGTAGACAGGCGTGTCGGCTGCCCTTTTCCCGGAGTGTAAGGCGGGCTCGCTTCGCCTTCGACGGGTATTGCGGGCCTGGGCCGGGGCTCGGATACCGGCTCGGCAGGGTGGGGTCCCGGTTGACGCGCGCGAGCGGTCCGTATGGGCGCCTTTGTTTCGGGCCTATGACGGGGTTCCGCAGTCCGAATGGTCTCGGAAATATCCCGGTGAGCCTTGCTGATTGTTTTGGCCTGCCTGCCGGCCGGTTGCCTGTTCCGTCCGGCGCCTGCCTCGTGGCGTCGCTGTTCTCGCAGGCTTCGCTGACGGGCTTCTTCCTGGACCTCGTGCACCTTTCTCAGAAGGGCACCCAAACCGATAACAATCACAAAGATGAGGGGTATAAGATTGTCAAGCAGTTGTTCCATTGGCACAACACCCCTTTCTAGAGCGGTTTATCTCCCCCTTTTTCGCCGTCCTCTTCCATCTTTGATATCGAGTCGCGCATGTCGGTGTCAGCGACAACGTTCTTCATCCGGTAGTAATCCATCACGCCGAGGTTGCCGGTTCTGAAGGCTTCAGCAATCGCCTTAGGCACTTCCGCCTCGGCCTCGACCACTCGAGCGCGCATCTCGACGACCTGCGCCTGCATTTCTTGTTCGCGCGCGCGCGCCATAGCGCGTCGTTCCTCTGCCCGGGCCTGTGCAATTTGTTTGTCGGCCTCAGCCTGCTTGGTCTGGAGCTGGGCGCCGATGTTTTCACCTACATCCACATCGGCAATGTCAATCGAGAGGATCTCGAAAGCAGTTCCGGCGTCCAGGCCCCTTTGGAGTACAACGCGGGAGATGCGGTCGGGATTCTCGAGCACCTGCTTATGGGACTCGGCAGAGCCGATCGTAGTGACAATACCCTCGCCGACACGGGCGATGATCGTTTCTTCAGTCGCGCCGCCTACCAGGCTCTGGATGTTTGTGCGGACCGTAACGCGGGCCTTGGCGCGAAGCTGGATTCCGTCCATTGCTACGGCTGCGATAGTGGGTTGGCCCTGGTTGGGGTTGGGGCAGTCGATAACCTTGGGGTTGACGGAGGTCTGTACCGCGTCGAGGATGTCGCGTCCCGCCAAGTCAATCGCGGTAGCCTGTTGCCATGTGAGGGAGATGTTGGCCTTGCTGGCAGCTATCAAAGCCAGGATGACGCGTGCTATATTGCCGCCGGCGAGGTAATGCGTCTCGATTTCTCGTGTGGAGACGTTAAGCCCCGCTTTGACGGCCATGATGCGGCTATCGACTACGGCGGCGGCCTTTACTTTGCGCAACCACATGCCCACGAGTTCGAGAAAGGTCACTCCGGCGCCTGAGGAATACGCCCTGATCCAGAGCTTGAAGAAGGCAAGAAACACCGTCAAGCCGATCAGAACCGGGATCGCAATAATGATCACTAGGACAATCCACAGTGCAGTCATGGGTCGATCTCCCTTGTTTGCTTTATCCAGTCTGTTGCGTTACCAATGTCCACACGACCCAACGCTTATCCTGCGTCTTCGCGTTCTGCCCGTCCTACTACCACCCGATTCCCATGTACTTCAAGGACGCGGATCCGTTCGCCTCGGTCGATGTATTCGCCTTGGGCAACGGCGCCAATCCGCTTTCCGCCGATCAGGACGGCGCCGGAAGGACGCAACGGCGTGTGAACCTCTCCTTCTGCTCCGACAAGATGCTCGTCTGTGAGGCTAGATACCCAGCCTTCGCGGGGATCCTGGCTGGCGTCGAGAACAAAGCGGCGGCCCAGACCCGAGTGCGAGAGCACATAGAACCCGGCAAGCACTCCAAACACAACCACGACAACCTCGCCTAATACGATAAATACCGCATAGTCCGGGTAAGCATACACCCCTATCCCGCCGCTGACCAAAACAAGGATCCCTCCAATGGCGCCCAGGATGCCGCCCGGCACTAGGAATTCCGCCATGATAAGAACGAGGCCGGCGAGACCCAAAACCACGACCCAGAACATTATCATGCGCCTTCTTCCTTTGAAGCATCGAGCAAGGTGATGAGTTGGCCTATCTCGATGCGGATGCCTTGGACGACTTTCATTTTATCTGCAGGATCTTTGGGATCGCTCTCTGGAAGGTCGTCAAAGGTTTTGATAAGGTTGTTTTCGGCGCCGAAATAGTGGCGCGCCTGTTCGAGCAGCTTGTTGTATCGCCGCGTCATAGGAATGCAGCTATAATAACCCGCCCCTTGTTGTTGAAGCACATGAATGTCTTCGAGAAGTTGCTTGAGCATCCGGATCAGCGAGTTACGCATGTCCATCACGCCTTCTCCTCGGGGGTCTTCTCGACAACATAGCGGTTGCCTTCTACCTGGACAATCACAATCCGTTCTCCCTGTTCGATGAAATCCCCCCGCGTAACAACGGGGTAGACCTTGCCTCGAAAGCGGCCGCGTCCTGTGGGTCGAAGCATGCTTTCTGACTTGCCCGTAAGCCCTAGGGCCAGCTTCTCTGTGTCGGCAGTCTGGACTACATAGCCCTCGGTTTCCTCCTCTGCATAAGAGAGAACGAGGTTGCGATGGGCAGACGTGTAAGCGAAAAGCTTCCATGTCGCAAGGACAAAGATGGGCAAAGCGACTAAGGCGATGCCCAATGCGACCAGCGCGTCGTTGAGACGCTCAAATTCCCACGAGTATTTTGGGATCGTGAAATCGTTCATGGTGAAGGACAGGACAATGCCAATGAGAATGCACGCAATGCCGCCAATTCCTGGCAGTCCAAAACCGGGTGTGACGAAGATTTCGAGGGCCAGGAGCCCGACTCCGGCCAGGATAAACAGCAAATCGATCCAATCGGCCAAGCCCAGAATGGCCCGCGCGCCGAAGAAAAGGGCAAGGCAGACAATGCCTACAATGCCGGGAACACCAAAACCCGGCGTTCGCACCTCAATGTAGAGTCCGCCGATTCCCAGAAGCAGCAGAATGCCTGAGACGGTCGGGTTTGTCAGAAACCGGAAGATCTGCTCGGCCCAAGTCATCCTGATGTAAATCCTCTCGAGCGAATCAAGATGATAATAAGCAAGGGCTGCATCAAGTGTCTCGGCTGAAACCGGCACAACGCCGTACTCGATGGCTTCCTTGGTTGTGAGGGTAAGCAGTTTGCCTTTGGGCAAAATGAGCTCCGAATTGGGCACAGCATTGGCCAAGGGCGGCGACGGTGATTGAGAAACCCGGTATGCTTCGGGGCTCTTGTCAAGTTCCACAGGGGTCTTGATGACCCCGCGCAGAGCGCGCTTGATGGATTCGCCCGTCTGTCCAGGGATGTCGAGCTCTCTGCTCAGCTGATCGACCAACGGATCAATCGGGTCGTTTGACGTCTCGTGCTGAGTGGGTGTCGGTTCAGTCGGCGGAGCTGCGAAGACCGTTTTGCGGCCATCGGGGGCTGTAAATGCCCACAGTTCTACATCTTTATCGACCATAGCTTGGGCAATATCGGGATTGTGCCCGTTCAACTCGGCGAGAGCGCGCATCTTCGCGCGCATGTACGAGACCTCTTTCTCGCCAGTGGGCAACATTCCTTCAGGGGTCAAGAGCACCGGTGCAGCAGCCCCCATGTTGCTGCCCGGTTGCATGATGATGTCTTTGCAGGCGAATGCAATGAGCGCCCCCGCAGATATGGCGCCTTTCCCTTCAATGTAGGCGATAGTCTGGGCAGGGCATGCGCGGATGATGTCGGCGATCTTCATGGCCGAGTCGACGCGCCCGCCGAATGTGTCAATTTTAAAGACGACTGCCTTGGCGCTACGGGAGCTCTGTACGGCGCGTTCTACGACGACCGCCACACCTTCGTCGATCATCCCTTCCGCGTTTACGGGGCAAATCACTACAGAGCCTCCGTCCGGCGCCTGGATCTCTGGCGAGGCCCCTAACGTCAACACCAATGACACAGCGATCAGAAGCGATCTGTGCAACGATTTCACAGGAAGGCTTGCCTCCCTTATGGTTCTATGCGCTCAGTTTACGTTTCTGACCGTGCGGAGTCAATACTGGTTTCCCCAGCAGAGCTCTTTCGCGACAAGACGCTTGGCATCTCACGCAAGTCGGCTGGTCAATCCAAGGCATGTAAAAGGACCGGCTTTGCATGCATAAGCTGCAGAAAACCGGGCACGATACGGCGCCCATCCCCGAGATATGTTTTACCCGTTTTCGGCTTCGTAAGCCGCAAGCTTAATGTAAGACGCTCGTACCGCCTTGAGTAGAGGAATGACCTGTGCGGTTTCCTCCTTCTTTAGCGCCTGGTCAAGTCTGTCTAGAGAGTGGGCGCATTCACCTATTAGCGAGGCGAGTTGGGCGGCTTTTTTATAGCAACCGTGGTTGGCGACGGCCTCAAGCGCATTCAGCGCCAATTCAGCGTTTTCGACGGCGCTCCTGCAGATTGCGATCTGCTCGCCCGTTATTGTCTTTTCTCCCGGATCATGCATGATTTCATGCATCATAGGATGGAAAGCGCAGTTGTAACGCCAAACCATATCGCCGATGGCCACAATTCCATTCCGCGATCTCACTTCGCTAATCAGAAGACGGATATCTTTAAGCGCATGGTGAGCACCGTGCTTGTCGCCCTCCTCCAGATAGTGTCTGCCTGTTTCAAGAAAGCTAAGCATCCGACCCAAGTCCTCATGGAAATGCAAATCGTCCTCATAGGCAACGGGGGCCGATCCCGCTGCCTGCACAATCACTTGGGCCAACGCCTTCCGCGCCGTATCCATTTGTCTGAGAATTGCCTTGTCGTCGACATCAAAGCCGCCTCGCGTCATCATCACACACTGTGTCAACGCGGATGCAACAGGCTGAAGCGGGTCTGCTACGATTGTGGATAGGCACTTCTCAGCAATTGCGCTCTGCGCCCAATACATGGTTAGAGTGAAGAGGGTCGCGGAAACTCCCCGCCCCAACTTCCCCGACATATGTTTCTTCAACATGGCGACGTCCTTCTCTTGCGAAGCCTGTAGAAAGGCTCACCGTTAGCTCGTAATAAACGGTCTGCCAGCGTTTCCCAACTGCCAACGGTCTCGTCCATTGGTCTTTTCTGTTGTTTGCTCGATGTGAAAAGGGCCAGAAGGGACAACGCTAGTTAAGACCTTTGCACAGAAAGGTATGCTACGCGTACGGACCTACGCCCTCAGTTTACGTTCCTCACCGTACAGTGTCAAGCGGTATTTCCCCGTACTTACGGAATCGATGCTTCCCCGTACAGCAGTCTCACGAAAGGCTTGCGCCGTCTTAGGCGAATAAGCGGATCTCTACGCCGAACGTACAAAAAACGGGAGAAGACCGGCTCTCGATATAGAACATGTGCTGCAGGAAACCGGCCAGGATGCGGCGCCGTTTTTTCTCTAGGTTCAGCCGAAGTGTTTCTTGAAGTAGGCCGCTTCGTCAATCCGCCGCAACTCGACGTTCAGAAACGTGTCCATTTCACCCTGCGTAATAGGACCGCTGGTGCGCGGCGCATCCGCCTTATTCGTTTCTTCGCTTTCCAAATCTGCATCTGCCTCGTCGGCCATGTCTTGAGAATCATCTTTTCTTTGGTTGTCGCCAAGCAACAACGACAACCCATTCGGTTCAAGGAATTCCGCGATGAGCTCGGCTATGTGTTGCTTGCGTTCCTCGAAAGAACCGTTTTCGATGATCTCCCGTTTGAGCGGCAACACCTTGTTTCGAAACAGAACAACCAGTTCGTGGCAGTTTGGGCACGGGAGCACGACAACGACATCCCGGGGCACCTTAGCAACGGCAATACGTTTTTCCCCGCAGTGGGGGCAGCGGATAAGTTTCATGACAGCCTCGCTTCCTGAGCAATTTCACCAAACCGGCACATTCAGAGGCTCAATTGATTGTAGTCGAAGCGACCGTGATTTTCAAATATCCTTTAGAAACAAGACCTTTTTCGGCGCTTTTTATTCCAATCGCAGGCCGTGAACAGGCCGGACATACGCATGGTTCGAGCGACGGGAGCCAATCGGGATTGCGTAGCGTTTGGGGATGGGGCGGCCCCCGTCCGCGACGAACTGTCACAAAGCGCATAGCGCCGGCGCATTTTTCCATTGAATTATGCATCGTGAATTGCCGATACTCTTTGCATGACGCGTCTGGCTATAAGTCTTTGCTTACTGTTTTTCTCCTTATCAGGGCAAGCCCAGCAGAAGGAACTGCAGACTGCCGGCAGTGCAGGAGCCGTGGGAGAGGCGCCGGCAACCTTTCAGAAACAGTGGTTCTTCGTTCTGGGCACTTCCAATTACCGCGTTCGTCTCGAGGAATCCGAGGACCAGATCGACAACCAGATCAACCGTCTCCTCGGCTCGGTGTTGCCCAGTTGGGACAAGCCGACTACCTTCAAGGATTGGAGCGACAACGGGCGCATCTGGGATCTATGGGCGGGTTTCGGTAGAGACATCTGCGCCAGATCCTCTTGGGCCGTGTACGCAGGCGGCGGCCAAGGAACTATCCCGAATGAAGGCTGGTACTACCCTGTGGGCATCCCCCTCAAGATAGACGTCGACTTCACCAGGCGCTCTCTGTTTGCAGGGGCTTCGGTCTCGTACTATCCGTTGGGACGTCCCACGAAACCCGAAGGCGTACAAAAGGGCCACGGCGTCATACGAGCGTTCAAGGCGGGCAGACCTGTTGTTGAGTGCAATGTGGGCACATGCAAACAGACCGTTATCGGAGACGTTCGGATAACCAATCCGATTGTCGGACGGCTTCTGCGCATTCGGCAGGATGATGAGTATGATCTGCTGTTTATGAGTCCCCGTCTATCTTTCGAGGCGCCAGTGACCAGAAAAGACTCGGTCACGTTCATGACTGGATACACGTTTTTTAACGACCACGAGACCGAGTTTAACTCGAGTTTGTTCCAGATCTTCTGGCGCAGGCGCTTCTGAACCTGTACCGGCGAGACATGGGCTGGGCGTGTAGTTGACTCGAACCTCGTCAAATGCGATTATCTGTGGTACAATGCGCCGGTCATCGAGGGCGGCAGCGGCTGTATCGTCATAGGCGCAGCAAGAGGGATTTGTGGCGAATTGCCAGGGCGGATTGCAGGGTACGCTAAGGATCCGATGGGAAAGATAGTATCTGACTGCGGGGCCTTTTCTTGCGGGCGCTGCACATGGTGCTGGTTGGGGTTTGATGATCTGCATTTGCGAAATGTGTGTGTGAGCGGGGAGTGCAACCGCGTTTCGGGTCTTAGGGTTGCAGTAAATGGTTGCTGTTCCCGTTTTTCGCGATTGCGCAAACAGCTCCCGATGGAAATCTGTTGACTGAAGTGATCTAAAGTGGCATGATGTAAGGGCCTAGAGTGGGTCAGGCGGGACAAGGCGCCTACTCGGATCGTCCGGGATTTCATCGAGGGAAGAGGAGCGTCACATGTTAGCTTCGCGGTCCGTTGTGTATTTAACTCTAGTCTCAGTGGTAATGGGTGCGATGTTGGTGGGCTGTCCTATGCTGCCGCCAGCCTTGGTGCCTGCTTTCATAATCGAGCCCGGCGAGCTGGATTTTGGCAGTTCAGAGAACGTTCTGACGTTCCAGGTCAGCAAAAACTTCACCTCTGAGTCCGCTACGCCGTTTGCCATCGAAGCTCAGCAGCCGTGGATTCACGTAGATCCGATTGAAGGTGCGAGCGAAGGTCCGACTGACGCCACAACTGTCACAGTCACTATCGAACGATCCCTGCTGAACGCGGGCGTTAATCGGGGCGCTGTGGTCATTTCCTCCCCGGGGGTCGTGCCGGGGGAAGTCAGCATTCAGGCAACAATGGCAATTGTGGCCGACTTCCGGGCTGATCGGACCCGAGTGACACGCGGCGAGACGGTCACCTTCACGGACATGTCGCAGGTAGCCGTTTCGGGCGAGAGCATTGTGCAGTGGGAATGGGATTTTGGCGATGGGACAGACCCCTTGGTCGTAACGGACGGCGCGACGCCGGTTCAACATGCTTACGATTTGCCAGGAAACTACACTGTTTCTTTGACCATCACCACTAATACAGGGGCCGCCGACACGGCCGCCAAGCCGGCCTATATCAACGTTCGTGCCGTCGAACCTGTAGCGAATTTCGGTGTTGTTCCGCTAGCGCCCTATGCGGGCGAGGTTGTGCAATTCACTGATCAATCGGACCCAGGGTCGGCTGATGCTATTGACAGTTGGTTGTGGGACTTCGGCGACGGGACGACAAGCACGCTTCAGAATCCAACTCACACTTACGCCGTTTCGAGTCCCCCTGTTGACAAGGAATACACAGTTACGCTGACGGTTACGACTCAGATCGGGACGTCCACGTACGAGGATACGGTGCAAGAGGAGCTTCTCGTCCGTGCGAAAATGCCGCCCGAGGCTGATTTTGCGGCAAGCGATCGTACTCCCCTCGTCAATACAGCGGTTCAGTTCAGCGATCTCTCGGTGGCAGGGACGGCCCCCATCACCGAATGGCTGTGGAACTTTGGAGACGGCGACACCAGCGACCTCCGCAACCCGACGCATATCTACACTACGGTAGGCGCCTTTGACGTGACGCTGACGGTAACAAGCGCACATGGAAGCGATACCGAACTGAAGCAGGGCTATATAGAGGTCGATGCGCTCGCGCCTGCGGCCGACTTTACCGCAAACCCGCGGGCCACTTTTGTAGGCGACGAGGTGCAGTTCACCGATCAGTCGACAGCAGGTTCTACGCCTATCATCAGTTGGCTGTGGAGCTTTGGAGACGGGGCGACGAGCCATTTGCAAAATCCACAGCATATTTATCGTGCCGCCGGGGCGTATACCGTGTCGCTTACAGTCCGCACAACTTACCGTTTCGATGTGGAGACGAAAGTCGGCTATATCCAGGTTCTGGTAAAAGAGCCGCCCGCAGCAGATTTTACCGTGTCCAACCAGAACCCACCCGTCAATACAGCCGTCCAGTTCACTGATCTCAGCGACCCAGGCACGGGCACGATTAGTAGTTGGCTGTGGGATTTCGGCGACGGTGGAACCAGCGCAGCCCAGAATCCGACCCATACCTACGTCGACCAAGGGCCCTTTACAGTATCCTTGACCGTGACGACGCAACACGGTTCCGATACGGAGACGAAGCCAGACTATGTCGAGACGCAGGTCACGCCGCCAGTGGCGGACTTCTCGGCGTCGAATGTGAACCCGCACGTCAATGAGGATGTGCTGTTTACGGATCTGTCCGATCCGGGCACGGCCCCGATTACCGAGTGGCTGTGGGAGTTTGGAGACGGCGAGACCAGCGGCGAGCAGAACCCGGCCCACAGCTATGCCGACAGCGGTCCTTACACGGTGACGCTCACCGTCCGGACGCGGCACGGGGAAGACTCGATCACCAAGGATCGGATCATCGCCCCGACTGGTCTGCCCCGGGCTGATTTCAGTGTGAGCAACACGACGCCTGATATCTCGGAGATTGTTCAGTTCACCGACGAGTCGCGTGAAGGTCTTGCGCCGATTACCAACTGGGTCTGGGATTTTGGTGACGGCTTCATGAGCGCTGCCCAGAACCCGACGCACATTTTCGTTACGTCCGGCACGTTTACTGTAAGTCTGACTGTGGTGAACGCGTTTGGGGAAGACACATTGACCCGGCAGGCCTACATCACGGTTGGGCCTCGAGGTCCAGTTGCCGACTTCATGGTCAGCGACCCCTACCCGGATGTAGATGAGGAGTTTCGCCTTATTGACTTGTCCTCGCCAGGTTCCGCGCCAATCACCACGTGGGAATGGTTCGTCTGGCCATACGATTTCGAGGAGGATCCGGAATGCTTGACCGTTCCCGACGATGCGTTGCTTGGGAATGGACCCGAGGTTGTGCTTGCCCTCGATGATGAAGGACCTTGGAACGTTCTATTGCGTATTACGACCAAGTACGGCAGCGACTCGATCCGGAAATGCGGTTTCATTAACGTCGGCGGTCCTCCACTGCCTTCCGTTGACTTCCTGGCGGACAACAAGACGCCTGTAGCGGGGCTCAGCATCGTCCAGTTTACGGATTTGTCATGGACAATTTTCCCGCAGGGCGGGGTGATCACTACTTGGTCCTGGAGTTTCGGCGACGATACGACAAGCAATGAGCAAAATCCAACGCACGTTTACGCCGAGCCGGGCGCGTACGACGTTACGCTGTTGGTGACGGCTGAGTTGAGCGACGGTCGCACCGTTGAAAACGCGGTGACGAAAATCGCGTATATCCTGGCGCGTGAGGCCACCGCTCTTGATGAGTACATTCATGCTTTCGATCCCACCTATGGTTTCGACCTTGCCAGCGTTATCGAGCGCGAGGGTTACAAGGTTTACGTGCTTGATATGACTTCGCAGAC
>CAZBQH010000428.1:0-5380 GCA_964493915.1 uncultured Nitrospiraceae bacterium | reverse complement strand
CAGCAGGCAGGCTGCAACGCCGTAGGAATTTACGCCGATCCAAGTGCCGCCAGCCTTCCCGTCAATAGGCGCTGCCCACCTGACCATTCCATCGTCGCTTGTGAAGAGTTCCGGGGGCAGTTCAGGAGCGCGGTTCCGCATTTCGTCGCGGTTCATCGTAAGTTGGAGACGATCGAGGTTGCGGTGTATTGTTACGGTGCACATATGCTGTAACTCGCCCTTGTTGAGCAAACAGCGGCTTTTGTTCTATTACGAGCCGAAGAATACGGAGGGGCAGGCGAAATCCGCCCATTATACAAGCTGTAGAGCTTGTTGCTAAGTCGACCCCATTATACAATATATCAATCTGTTTGCGATGCGGGTTCTCGCTCCGTATAATGGCCGGGCACTGCCGACTCGCGGTGGATACTGCGCCGTCGTTAGCCAATTGGTGCGGCAGTTGGGCGGCAGGACTGCGCCCTTTGGGGGTGTAGAGCAGCAACCAGGCGACCTGCCTATTGGTGTCTTGGAGCGGGAAAGGCGCCTTCGATGTACGTGTGTGCTGTCCTTCCCAGACCTGCAGCGGTCCGAACGCGCAATAGCAGCAACGGCACTCAATCAAGTACCTCATGGCGGGGCCGCGTCAGTGCTTTCGCGAGACCGGGAAGTTTTATCAAGAACACTTGAGACGGTAGGCAGCGGGTGCGGCAAAAGATAGACACTTGAGAGGCTTTGGAATGGATTCCTTGGTCGACGGCATTCTGGCGATCGAGCGGAAGGCGGATGACATGTTGGATTCGGCCTACGCAGAAGCGGTGAACCTGCGCGAAAAAGCAGAGGCCGATGCCAGAGACGTGATTGCGACGGTGTGGGAAGAGGTGCGTGAACAACGCGAGCAATACCTTATGGAGCAGACTTCCCATTACGAAACGACTCTTGCGCAGGAAAAAGAAGACGCCGAGAACGCGCTTCAGCGTGTTCAAAGCATCGATCCCGGACGTATCGAGGAAATGACGGCATTTGTCCTGGAAAAGCTTATAGGGTGATGCGGCATGGGCATTGACCGAATGGTGAAGGTGAGCGTTGCCGCCCCGGCTGCAGACCAGGACGCTCTTATCAAACGCCTGCAGGAACTCGGTGTACTCGAGGTCGCCGACGCAGCGGCCGCTTATGAGCCGTTGACAAAGGTTCTTGAGGCGCCCGGCGCGACCGATGGAACACCCGGCGATCAGCTGCAGAAGCTGCACTTCGTCCTCGAGCTTATCGACAACGCCGTGCCGCGGGCGAAGAGTCTGATGGAAAAGCTCGTGCCTCTGGCCGAGGTTGTCGACGAGTCCGAGATAGAGGCGGCCCGCGCGTCCGTCGACCTCGACGCCTTGTACGAGGAAGCGCAGCATCTGTCGGCATCGCGTGAACAGTGCAACCAGGCGCTGACGGATATCGACGTCCACATAGAGGCCATTGCACTCTACACCTCGCTGGGGCTTACGCCCGATAAACTCCAGCAGCTGAACCGAACGCGCATTCTCGTGGTCCGTGCGCCGCAGAGGAATGCCGAGGCCCTCGGCGCCGAACTCGAGGCATACGAACAGGCTGCGTTCAAGATCATCCCAGAAAAAGATGTAGCGGCGGTCGTTGTAGCCTTTCTGCCCGATCAAGAGACAGCCATCCGCACTATGCTGACACGGGCCGGCGTAGACGAGGTACGGCCTCCTGAACCTATCCCCGGCGTAGACGACCTTGCAGCGGAGCGCCAGAAGGAACGGGACGAAGCTGAAAAAGCCGTTCAGGAAGCCAACGAGCGGATTCGTGCCTTGGCAACCAAACGGAGCGCTTTGCTTGCTCTAACCGCCTATTGGGAAGCTGAGAAACGAAAGGTTGAAGCTCATAGACGGAGCCTTGCCGGCCGGTGGACCTATGTCATCCACGGCTACATCCGAAAAAAGGACCTTGACGCTTTTCGCGCCACGCTGGAAGGTGAGTTCCCAGGCGTGTTTCTGACGTACAGTGCCCCGGAACCAGACGACGACGTACCGGTTCATTTGTCGCTGCCTGCTTTTGTGAGGCCCGTTTCGCTGCTGGTTAGCATGTATGGTCTTCCCCCGTACCGCGCCTTCGACCCCAGCGCCTTCCTTATGATCAGTTTCTACGTCTTTTTTGGGATCTGTTTTAGCGACGTCGGTTATGGCTTACTATTAATCCTCACGAGTGCGTTGCTTGTGCGCAACAGCAAGCAACACGAGAGCATCGCCAACTTCGCACGGCTCTTCCTGTACGCCGGTATTTCGACTGTGGTGATGGGCGCCGCGCTCGGGTCATGGTTCGGCGACCTGTTCACAACCGAATACCTGGACGGGAGCAACCCGTTGGTCCGCCTGCGGACCACTTTTATGGCTTTCGAGCCCTTGAGCAAACCTGTGGTGGCGCTGGTTCTGGCGCTTGCCATCGGCATGATCAATCAGCTCTACGGCATTGTGCTGCGGATGTACGGCACAGCCCGGCGCGGGGACTGGGCGGCGGCCGTTTTCGACGGCGGCTTCTGGTTGATTACGCTTCCGGGGCTGGTTCTTATTGCCGCCAATCTGTTTATTGAAGAACCGTACGCCGTCCAGGTTACGGGATTCATCCTTTTTGGCGTCGGGGCCTTGGGTCTTGTGCTAACCCAAGGACGGCACGAGAAGACCCTGGGCGGCAAGATCATCGTCGGGATTGTCAGCCTATACGGCATTCTGGGTAGCTACGGATGCACGGCCTTCATCGGGGACACGCTCTCCTATTCGCGACTTCTGGCCCTGGGTCTGACGACCTCGATCGTAGCCATGTCGGTTAACTTGATCTCCTCGATGCTCCAAGGGATACCCTATATTGGCTGGATCCTCTTTGTAGTCCTTTTGATCGCGGGTCATATCCTCAACTTTTTTATCAGCGTGCTGGGTGCATTCGTGCATTCGGCCCGCTTGATTTTCGTCGAGTTCTTCGGCCGTTTCTACTCGGGAGGCGGAAGGCATTTCCAGCCCCTTTCCCTTGATTCGGAACGGTTCAAACTGAAAAAGGCAGCCGGTCCGCAGCATTGACCGGCACAGGTGTAACGGCATGTTTGGATGTATGGAACAAGTCCAGGCAAGCGTCTGGGCGACCAAAAGAGGGATGGGAGATTATGGATCCATCGTGGACTGACCTATTCATCGAAACGGGACGGGGGCTGGCTTTTGTGGGCGGCGCTCTCGCTTTTGGGATGGGCGGCGCCGGGTCGGCCCGGGGCATTTCGATTGCGGCACAAGAGGGCGCGGGCGTTTTGAGCGAGAAGCCCGAGCTGTTCGGGCAATTGCTCGTGCTGATAGCCTTGCCAGGAACGCAGGGTTTCTACGGCTTTATTACAGCCATTCTGTTGGCAATCAACAGCGGCCTTATGGGCGGCGAGCTGTTGATCTCTCCGGGTACAGGCCTAGCCTTGCTCGGCGTCGGCTTCTCGACCGGTCTAGCGCTTTATGTGAGCGCAATCAAACAGGGCGAAGCATCCGCCGCGAGCATTTCGCTTGTGGCCCGGCGTCCGGGGGAAGCGGGACGTGCTATTCTGTTTCCGGCGCTGGTCGAGACCTATGCCGTCGTAGCCCTTCTCGCCGCCATCCTGCTCATCAACTGGCTGACGAACGAGTCTGTGCTCGGCTTTCTTAACTTGGCCCAGGGCGGCTGAACCTGAAGGATGCAAGATGGCTCTTGATCGCATAGAGCAAGCAGTCGAAGAAAGGGTCCGGCAAGAGGCTGCGCACATCCTCGAAAAAGCTCAAGAAGAGGCTGATGTCGTGGCCCAGAAGCAGATCGAGGAGGCCCGTTACGAGGCTGAACAGTGGCTGAGACGGGAGATGCGCACTATCGAAGAGGACTTCGCGCGCAAGCTCAACCAGTTCCGCGGCGAAGCGTCGAAGCAGCTCCTTAATGAACGTAACGCCCGGCTTGACGAGGTTTTTGCACGGGCGCGCGAGGCCCTGTTGGCGAAGCGCCCCGATGCTTATAGGCAGCTTATGGCCAGGTTGCTGGGCGAGGCGGCCGATTCGATGGCGGCCACGGTGCGCATGCACCCCGAAGACCAGGCCATGTTCGCCGGAATTGTGCGCGAGCTGAACGGTACCCGCACTGCTGCTCAAGAGATTGTCATTGACAACGAACGTCCTCTCGAAACGCGGGGCGGGTTCATTCTCGAGGGAAGCGATTACGACGTTGATCAGACGCTCGACACGCTCTTTCAGGACCTGCGGCATGACTTGGCGGCCGAAATCGCCGCGGACCTTTTCCAGAATGATGCGGGATCCTCCACATCATGACGACGACCGAGTTTCGCAACGATCCGGCTTGGGGCTTCGTATGCGGCCGCATTAGCGTCCTCGAAGGGGAGATGGCGTCCAACGACTTATTTGATCTCCTCCTCGGGATCCGCTCCCCGGACGATTTCGTCCGGCAGGCACAGGCGGTCCCTGCGTGCCGGGGCCTTGCCGCGGAGACGTCTCTTAGCGAGTGGACGGGCCATCTCGAGCATTTCTATGCCCAGCGGACGGCCTCGCTACGCGAGAATTGCCCCGATCCCGGCGTTGTGGACCTGTTCACGCTGGATGGAGACTACCTGAATCTCAAGAATGCACTTCTTGGCCGGCAGAGCTTTCCCTTTACGAGAGGCCTTCTTACGGGAGAGCGACTCGACCCTGTACTTGGAGGCAACCTGGATTTGCTGCCGGAACCGGTCCGGAGCGCAGCACGAGACGCGGCCGCTCTGCTGCGGGGCAACGGCGGAGACGACGCGTTTCACCTGGCCTGGGATGGCGCATACCTGTACCATGTCGAACTCCTCGGGGCCGCATGCGGGAGCCCGGCCATTGCCGAATGGACGCGCCAGCGCGTCCTTGCCTCGGCTTTGGTCGCGCTGCTTCGGTTGCATGCGCAGGCTGCTATAACAGAAGAACGAGCAAGCGCCGTGGGTGACCGTTTGTGGTGCGCCAGTCTCCTCGCGGAAATTGCGCGCTTGCCCAACGTCGAGGACTGGGGCAGACGTTTGGGCGGCGCGCTGGGCGACGCGTTGCTCGCTGCGGCGGAAAAGGCCGGGGTGGAGCAGGCCGTCGAGTTCGAGCGGTTGAGCAGCCATGTCTTTGCATATGCCCTGCGCTCGAGCAGAACGCAAGTGTTTGGGCCAGAGCGGGTCTTCGGCTACCTGTCCGGGCTCTCCGCTGAGCGGCACAATGTGAAAACGGTAGTCTACGGCCGGATGAAAGGCATCGCCGCTGCGACCCTTAGAAGGAGGCTTTGGACGATTCATGGGTAAAGCCTACGTTATTGGCGGCGAGGAGCTGATCCTCGGATTCCGGTCTGTCGGCGTCGAGACGATTGCAGCAGCCGACGCGCAGGCCTGCGC
>CAZBQH010000427.1:0-11234 GCA_964493915.1 uncultured Nitrospiraceae bacterium | reverse complement strand
GAGGGTACATACAGTCGCCGCCCATGTCGAATCCGACCTCGCGCGCCTTCTGCTTTTTCGCGGCCTGGATCTGCACCGTCCGCGCCTTGTACAGGGCCTCCAGCTCAGCAGTCGAGAACAGCCCCGGCTCTTCTCGGACCGGCTCCTGTTCCGCCGCCAAAACCGCAGCGGCAAAGGCGGTCACACTCAGGGCCAGGGCTCTTGCTGCATACCCCAACATGTGTTTGCGTCCAAATCTCACAGCAACACCCTCCTTCTACTAGTGGGTTTTCCGCACCGCAAGACTCAGGTTTCATTTTCAAATGCGGCGTACTGAGACTCCTTCTGGGGGAACGACTTCCCGCAACTCGGCTTGGTGTCCACGTAAAGGGGCGTCCGGGATATGTATCTCTTGACTCCTGGGTCCCAGACCGGTCGCATAACGTTGGCGACGTACCAGAGTTCCTCGGATCCGGTCCACGTATGAGCAAGGCCCACGTTGTGGCCCCACTCGTGAAGCAGCGTGCACCCTGAAGCGTCTGCCACCATCACCACGTTGGGTTGCCCGCAGATGCCCAGTCCCCCTACGCGGTGTCCATGCGGCGGTTTCGGATCCTTGTCCACTATGTTGTACAGTTCGTTCGGCTCAACAAGAACCACCGATTCATTGAGTCCCGTCCACCAGTTATCGACACCACCTACCACGGCCCACTCAGACACTTCAATCACTTCGATTACTTGTCCGTCCTCGTCGACGAGGGCCAATAGCTGGTCTTTCAACGCAGTTGGATGTGAATCGGGCAGCGTGGCGAAGCTGGCCATGTCGTACTTTGTACAGACGGGTGTGTCGTAGCCTCCTCGCTCGGCATCCAGGACGTTGTCGTGATCCGAGTCGTATCGTCTCCACGGGCCGTCAAGGTCGTCGTTGAGGCGCGCGTTGGCATCATTGACTTTTGCCTCGACCTGCGTACCAGAAAGGTCCAGTTGCTGGATCTGCCAGAAATGCCGTTCCACGACGTTCCGCTGATCCTCGGAGATGAGATATCCCGTGTAGGACTGGGCGCCTCCTTCTGCATAGAGAGGGCACTCGTCCCGCTGGCACGTGATGGTAACCAACTGGCCGGGCGCCTCCGGCATCTGCACCCAGATGAAGCTGTCCTTGTCGTAGTTGAACGCCGGGCAAGAGGGATCGGACATCTCTTCATCGTTGGAGGGCTCGTACACGGCCTTCGCGTTGGTAACCGTCCATTCATACTTCTCGTCCTGGTTGGCCTCCTGATGCCCCTGCGAGTAACCAGGCCAACAACTGATCGGATCGCCGCTGCAGGTGTTCGTGAGGCACCAGTCGCCAGGGCCTTGGATAAGATCCCTGTCGTCTGCCCCGAACGCACTGATCAGCACCCACGAGTAAATGCAACACGCCGCCGCCTGATTTGGCACCTGCGGGAGACGGGGAGCAAGCGGCAAACCGTAGCTAAGGCGCAGCTCCGTTGGCGTTTGGCCCGGCTGATTGGGCCCATACATCATCCACCAGTAGTCGGGCCAGCAGGCGCATAGGCCGACATCCACGGATGCGTCCGTGGGTTTGAAACCGACGACAAGAACAATAGCAACACAGACCAAAAGAAAAGGGAAAGGAGAGCAATTCGTACCCGCATAATACTCACCCCCCTGGTCTTATGCTCCCCCCTACGGGAGCCTGCAGTGGATCCGCTCACTGAACTCAGTATAGCACGGGGGGCGTTCCTGTCAAGCACTTTTGTGCAGCTACGCCTTGCCCGCCGGATTCGCCGCGGCGCTCAGCCCTTGAGCGCCCCTAATGTGATGCCGCGGGTGAGTTGGCGTTGGAGGACGATATAGACAAGGAGCGTCGGCAACAGAACGATGACGAGTCCGGCGAACATCAGGCCAAAATCCGTCTTGTATTGCGCCTGGATGCTGACGGCGGCGAGCCCCAGGGGCAGGGTCTTCTTGGCATCGGAGTTGAGGAACACCAGGGCGAACATGTACTCATTCCAGATGCCGAGGAAGTTGAAGATGGCGGCCGTCACGACGCCGGGCCGCGCAAGGGGCAGCATGATGTGCCAGAACACGCGGTATTCGCCGCACCCGTCGACGATCCCGGCCTCGCGAAGAGGCCCGGGCAACGATTTGAAGAAACCCGTCAGGACGAGGATGGTGAAGGGCAGGCTCAGCGCGATGTAGATGGTGACGAGACCGGAGAGCGAGTCGTGAAGCTGCAGTTCGTAGCCCAAGGGCTCGAGCAGGGCGCTGCCCCAGCGCGACAGCGTCGTGAACTGGAAGAAGAGCGGGACGAGCACGAGTTGCGCGGGGATCATGAGGCCGCTTAGAAAATACAGGAACAACAGTCTGCTGCCGCGAAAAGGGAACCGGGCGAAGACGTAAGCGGCCATGGCGCCGCATGCAAGGATCCCTGCGAGCGACGAGCCCGTGACGAGCACGCTGTTCAGGAAAAAGCGGCTGAATCCGGATTTGACCCAGGCCTTGGCATAGTTGGCCCGCAATGCTTCCCAAGGCGTAGGCACGCCTGGATCGCCGGCATAGGGCGAGCCGGTGACGAGCCAAGGCATGCCGAACGGGTTGGAAACGATCTCGGCCGAGCTGCGGAAGGAGTTCATGAAAACCCAGCCAAGCGGGAACACGACTGCGCATAACCACGCAGTAAGGACCGTATAGAGGAGGACTCTTTTCATCCCCGCGCCCATCAGTATTCGAGGGCCTCTCTACGGGACAGACGCAACGTGGCCAACGTCGCAAAGAAGACCATAATGAACAGCAGCACCGCGACGGCGCTCCCATAGCCCACGTTGTACTCCGAGAACACTTTCTGGTAGAGCAGCGTGGCGAGCACGTGGGTCTCGCGGGTCGGCCAGCCGTTGTCCATCACCCACACCGCCTCGAAGAACTTGAGGCTGCCGATGACCAGAAAGACAAGCCCGACCGTGAGCACTTCGCGGATCAGCGGCAGGGTAATGTGCCGGAACTGGGCAAAGGGCGAAGCGCCGTCGAGCAGCGCGGCTTCATAGAACGTCTCGGGGATGCTCTCCATGGCGGCCAGAAACAGCACCATGTAGAAGCCGGTGGCCGTCCAGATCATCATCGGAATCATTGAGTAGATAAGGTAGCGCTTGCTCACGAAGGGGACCGGCAAGTCAAATTCGGCGCTCGCAACGCCGAGACGGTGCAGCCCGTCCTGGAGGGCGCCGAGCATCGCATTCACCACCCCAAACTCGGTCGTGCTGTACAGCAGAACCCAGAGCAGTGCGATGGCAACCGAGGCAATCACGTTCGGAAAGAAGAAGGCCACCCGGAAGACGGGCGCGCCGCGCACCCGCCGGTGCAGCACCGCCGCGAAAAAGAGCGACAAAACCATGATGCCGGCGCCGCCTCCCGTCATCAGGATAATGTTGTGCCAGAGCGCCGTGAGAAAAAGGTCGCTGTCCTGGAAGAGCTGGACGAAATTGCGAAAGCCCACCCACTGCGCCTCGCCGAGTCCATCCCATTTCTGGAGACTGTAGCCCAACGCCCGCACCGATGGAGTCGCTACGAAGATTGTGAAGAGGAGAAAGGCCGGCGCGAGAAATACAGCAATAAAGCGGGTTTGTTCCGGCGTGCGCCTCACGGCGTCTCTCCATAAGCAGTTGGGTCGTACGGCTCGTAGGGCGGAACGATCACGTCCGGGTTGTTCTTAGCCGCCGCGATGCCGTCGTCCAGGGCTTTGCAGAACGCTTCCGGCGTGATGTCGCCTTCGAGCAGGGCCGCCATTTGGGGCGTCAAGACCTGGTTCGTCCACTCGAGAAGCAAATCGACGAGCCGCACGCTGAAGACGCCTGGTGCATCTTCCATCATGTCGAGAGCCGATTGAAGCGCTGGGCTGACGGCGTCCCGCGGCGTGGCGTCATTGAGCGGCGAGATGACGCCGATGCTCGAGCCCATATCGGGCGCATTCAAGGGACTGACCATGAAACGGATGAAGTCGAAAGCCAAGTCCGGGTAGCGTGCGTCGCTCGGAACGAATAGAAACTCCGCGCCTCCGCCGCAACATAAGGCCGGGTTGCCTTTGCCGCTCTTGACCGCCGGTATATTGAAGCAACGAAGCGCGAAGCCGGGCGGGATGCTGTCTTTCATCTCGTTCTCGAGCCAGATGCCGCAGAAGATCATAGCTGCCTGGTTGTTCACAAACTGGAGCTGGCTTTCCGTATGCGTCATGGCCATGGCGCCCTTCTGGTAGAAGTGGAGCGCGTTGTCTTGCAGCAGGCGCGCCGCTTTGACGGAATCCGGATGGGCAAAGGCGCCCGGGGTCATCGTATTGATGCGGTTGATGGCCTCCAACCCGCCGCACCGCTGCACGAGAGATACATAGGTGTACCACGCATAGACCGGGTATTTGCCTTGGAAGGCGATGGGCGCGATTCCAGCGGCTGCGATACGCGCGCAGAGTTTGGTGAACTCAGCCCATGTTCCCGGCGGCTGCCAACCATGTTCCTCGAATAGGCGCGCATCGTACCAGCAGGCCCACGCTCCAAACGCGCTTGGCACAGCGTAAACGCGACCCCCGCTGGTGTACGTCTCGAGCCCGCCCGGCATGAAAAGTTCGCGCCATGGGACGCCGCTGCCGGGGGCGGGTTGCTCGAGGGGGTTGTCGAACGGCAGCAACTCCCCTGCGCCGATGAGCAGCCATACAGGAATGCGGTTCGTCATGATCACGTCGGGCGGGTCGCCCCGGAGAATGCGGGGTTTGACTTTTTCTTCGACGCGCGGATCCCCCCACAGATTGACCGATACGCCTCGAGTTGCCTCTTGGGCGCTGTAAGCCCGAGCAATCTTCTTGTGCCAGTGGATCCCGTAGCCGCCTTCAAACACCGCGACCTCGAGGACGCGGCTTTCGCCCGCGCGGGCTGGCAAAGGCCGGACGGCATCGCACCCCGCCAGCCCCGTAAGGAACAGAGTTAAAAGAAACAATGCCAGGACATTCTTCATCGAAAGCCGAGTTTATCGGCCTTTGCACAGATAATGCAATGCGGAGCATGCAAGAGGAAAAGGTGAGGCATTCGTTCTTGCCTCGGGTCGGCGGGCGCCCTGTCAGTCGGCGTGGACAATGGCGTTCGGGTCGCCTGTTATCCAGCTTAGCGGCGGGGTGATCTCCGATTGGCCGCGGGCTTTGGGTTTGTGCCCAGCCCGCTCGGCTTCCTGCACGATAAGCGAACAGTAGTTGTCTTCTTGCTGAACTTCCCCCGTAACGAAATAGGGTCCTTGCGAGTCGAAGAGATGGCCGTAGCGCTGATAGACGCTTGGGAACAGGACAGCCTCGAAGATCCCATGGGTATCTTCGAAAGTGAGGAACTTCATCACGCCTTTCCCTTTGAGTCCAACCCGGCGTTCGGCGATAAGCCAGCCGACCATGGTAACAGCGGCGCCTGCATAGAAAGACATGTCGCGGCTCAAGACCAGAGCGCGGTCCGTCAACAACGGCAAGTAATATTCGACAGGATGGGTCGAGGGAATGAGACCCAGCGCGGTCCATTGCTGATTGATCCGTTTCTTGCGCGGATAATCAGGCAATTGGGGGACGAGGTGTCCCGCCCCTGCTTCTGGAAACAGCACGGCCTCGCCGCGCATCTGACGGCTGGATGTGTCCCCGCCCATGATGATCTTGAGTTCCCAGAGCAGGGCGGGGCGGGTTGGACCGAAACCGTCGCAGGCGCCTGCCTGGATAAGGGTTTCCGCGTCGGTATAGGGCATGCCGGTCCGTCCGCACAGATCGCCTAGATTTTGGAAAGGCTGTTCCCTGCGCAGGCGCAACATCGCTTCGACGGTGTTGTACGTGAGGTTGCGGATCTCGATGAAGCCCATCCGGATGGCGTCTCCCTCGACTGTATAACCGAAAAGGCTCTTGTTCACATCGGGGGGATGAACCTCGATCCCCAGCCGTTTGGCCTCCTCGAGGTAAACGGCAGGATGGTAGAAACCGCCCCGGTTGGACAGGACGCTCGACAGAAATTCTCCCGGGAAATGGGCTTTGAGATACGCGCATTGATAGGCCAGTTCGCCATAGGTCGAGGCATGAGCCTTGCAATAGGAATAGGCGGCGAAATTGGCGATCTGCGCCCAAATCTCTTCGGCCGCCGCCGCCGCAACGCCGTTGCGCACGGCCTTTTCCATAAACGTTTTCATGCAGCGCGCCATGATTTCAGGGGAGCTCGCTTTGCTCAAGGCCCGGCGCAACGACTCGGCCTCGGCGAGATCAATCCCCGCGATGACATGGGCCGCCTTGATCGTATCCTCTTGATAAAGCATCACCCCGTAGGTGTCGCCCAATACAGCCTCGAGCGCAGGATGCGCATAGACCGTTTTCTCCTGGCCGAGGCGGCGCGCGATGAACCGCTTTTTCATACCGCTGCCGGAAGGACCGGGACGCACGAGCGAGAGGGTCTTGATCAGCATGTCCGTGTTGTCGGCGCGGGTGTTCTGAAGCAAGGCGCGCATGGCAGGCGACTCGATCTGGAAACAGCCTACGGTGCGGCCGCTCCGGATCAAATCGGCGGTCAGCAGATCAGGATCGGGCAGGGTCTCGATGTCGAGGCGGATGCTACGGTTGTCCCAGATCTTCTGGACCGTTTCGTCGATCACCGTAAGCGAGCGGTGGCCGAGTAGATCCATCTTGACCAGGCCCAGCTCCTCGATGGGGCCCATGTCGTACTGCGTGATGCGAAGGCCTTTTGCGGCGCGCTGCAACGGTACAAAATGCGTCAAAGGTTCCGGCGCGATTACCAGTCCTCCCGAATGGATTGACAGGTGGCGGGGAAAGCCGTCAATGGCCTCGCTGACAGCGACGATGGACTTGAGGGGCTCCTCGTCAATGCGGAGATGGCGGCACTCCGGCAGCAAACGCGCGACCACCCGGATGTCGCCGGCGTGATAATGCGGGAGATAGCGGGTAACGGCGCCGGCCTCTTCTTCGGTCATGCCGAACGCCTTGGCCACCTCGCGCACGGCGGAGCGGGCCTGAAAGGTGTTGAAGGTGCAGATCATCGCCACGCGGTCCGCGCCGTACTTGCGATAGACGTAATTGATGACCTGGTCGCGTCTGCGCCAGCAGATGTCGAGGTCAATATCAGGACAATCCGTGCGGGACAGGTTTAGAAACCGCTCGAAATAAAGGTCGTATTTGAAGGGATCGACACGGGTAATCTCGAGCGCATAGGCCACGATGCTGTTGGCGGCCGAGCCGCGCCCCACAACAGGGATGCCCTGTGATCGAGCATAACGGACAATGTCGGAAACGATCAGAAAGTACGGCGAGAAGCCTAACTGGTTGACGACGTCCAGCTCGTACTGCAAGCGTTGCACCACCTGCGGCGTCAGGGGATTGTAGTGTTTCTTGATCCCCTCGAAGGATTCCTTCCAAAGAACCGAGAAGGGCGTCTCTCCTTTGGGAAGCTCGCTCTCGGGGAACATCGGGACGCCAAGGCGCAGTTCGAGATTGCACTGCTCCGCCACCCAATCAGTGTTCCGGAGCGCATCGGGCCAGTCGGCGTAGAGCCGCTCCATCTCTTCAGGGGATCGGAACCAATGCGACGGCGGCATCGTCTCGCCCGGTCGGAGCGTGTCGACGGTCACATTGCAGCGGATGGCCGAGAGGACACGATGGATAGGGTGGTCTCCGGGCGTGATGAAATAGACCGGCGTGACCGCTACGGGCCGCAGACCGGCGCTCAACGCGAAATCATGCAACCGGCTTGCCTCGTAGCGGGAGGCGGCGTCGCCGAAGCAGGCGATCGCCACGAGCGGCGTGATGCCGCGTGCGCGCAGCGCCTGAATCTGCTCAGAGTCTGAAGAAAGGACAAAAACATGGCCGCCGCCGGCATGATCGGCCAGGTCGAATCCCTCTTCCAATTGATAGGCGGTCACAGCCCGGCAAATCTGTGCGTAGCCTTCCCGGTCGCGAGCCAGCAGCACTGCGCCGTTCAGTTCTACGCCGAGAATCGGCTTGATATCCGCTTTGCGCGCCGCCTGGTAGAAAGGGATCGCCCCGTACATCCCCCCCGTATCGGTAAGGGCGAGGGCCTTCATGCCTACGGCGACGGCCCGCTCGACCAACTGTTGGGGAGCGGCCACGCCTTCGAGCAACGAATGATTGCTATGTACGTGCAGATGGATCATGGCAACTCGATCACACAACCGGCAGGCCTATCGCGAAAGCGACGGCGTCGCCAGTTGGACCTGCCGCCCGAGTTCCATAGACTTCGCCAGCCGGATGAACTCGAAGCCGTAGCGCATCCGGATACGGTCCACGCTGTCGAGCACACGTTCCCATTTCTCTGAGCGCCGCTTGCCGAAAAGATGCAGTTGATGCTGGTTGTATGTGAGCGAAGAGAGGGCTGCGCCAATCAGCCGGACCCGCGCACGGCGCCGCTGCGCCTTAGGAAGCAAATCGTACAACGTCGCCAAGACGTCCTGGTCCAGGCAGGTGGGTTCCGGCAAGGTCTTGGCGAAGGTATAGGTCTTGAAGTCGGCATAGCGCACTTTCAACGTCACGCACTTAGCTTCCATGCCTTTCTCCCGGAGCGCATAGGCGGCGCGTTCCGCGAGATAAATCAGAACGCGCTCGACCCGAGCCCAGTCGAGCAGGTCGCGCTCGAAAGTCGTCTCGCGGCTGATGGATTTCGGCATCGACCTTGGCTCGACCGCCGCGTTCGACTGGCCCCGAGCTGCTTGTTGTAGCATATAGCCCATCTGCCCGAAAACATTCAGCAGACTGGGCAACGGGAGCGCCGCAAGATGGCCGATGGTCAGCACGCCGAGCGATTCCAGCGTTTCGCCGGTGCGCGGTCCTATCCCCGGAAGCTTGCTCAGAGACAAAGGACGGAGGAATTCGGCTGCCTTTCCCTCGCCGATGCAGAGATACCCGTCCGGCTTGGCCTCGTCAGCGGCGATCTTTGCCACCAGTTTGTTCGGTGCAACAGCGATCGTGCAGGGAAGCTGCGTCTGCTCGCGAACGGCCTCCTTAATATAATGGGCAATGGCGTCGTCGCCGCCGAAAAGACGCTGCGAGCCTGATACGTCCACATAGGCCTCGTCAATCGAGGCAAACTCCACCACGGGCGACACGGTGTCAAGGACGGCCCGCACTTTTTCCGAAGCCCGAAGATAGTGCTCGAAACAGCCGCGCATGAAAATCCCGTGGGGACACAAGCGCCGCGCTTCCGCCAAGGGCATCCCTGAGCGGACGCCGTATTTACGCGCCTCGTACGAGGCGGTCGACACCACCCCGCGCAGATCCGTTTTATCGCCGCCTACGATGAGGGGTTTGCCCTTCAGCTCTGTATTGAGCGCCTGTTCAACCGATGCAAAAAAGGCGTCCATATCAATGTGGAGGATTCGCCGTTGCATTTGCATTGTTAAATCCACTTTCATCACGATGTTGTCTATGCCGGAGATCGCCTTGTATGGACGGTGAATCAGCCCGGCGTTTACTGAAACTATTTTCAGTATACTCGATAACGCATCCGCCGTCAACCGAAAAATCTCGTGGATCAACACGGAAAGCTCTCGAAGCAGAAAAGGAGCGACAGACCATGGAAATAGGACGCCGGCAATTCGTGAAATGGACGGCTGCAGGGGCCGGTCTAACGCTTGTCAGCGGCGCCGGCAAAGGCCAACCGGCGCAAGCCGCCGCTGAAACGCCGCGATTCACTTTTGCGGTTGTAGCGGACCCGCATTGCGCCGAAGGTCCCAGGGCCGGTCTCGAACGTTACGGAACAGGCGTCGACAAGTTCTTGGCCTGTGTGAAAACCATCGAGCAGCTCGACGTATCCGAGCGGCCCGATTTCATGCTTCTTGTGGGCGACGTGCATCCATGGGCTCTCGAGGAGCATAAACAGGCGATCACGATCCCCGTCCACGCCGTAGCCGGCAACCACGAATCAGACGGACAAAAGCGCGAACAGTTGCGGCTTCTGTTCCCGGAAGGCGACGGCAAAGCCGACTACTACGCCTTCACCCATAAGGGCCTGCGCTTCATTGGCGTCTGCAATGCCGGCGGGGGCGGCGAACACATCGGCCAGCTCTGCTCCGAATTCATCCAGCCGCGAGGCCAGTGCGAGTGGCTTGAGAAGGAGCTCTCAACTCCGGATATGCGTAAGATCGTCTTCGCCCATATTCCGCCTGAGCCGGAAGGACGCGACCGCAACATGTTCCTGAGCCGGAACGACTCGCGTTGGTTCAACCAGTTGGTTGTCCAGACCAAGCCGGAGATGATGTTTTTCGGCCATCTCCACCAACCCACGAAAGCGTACGCCATCGGCGCGGCGCGTTGTTTCAACGTATGCTCCTGCGCCTGGAACACGCAAGGGGCCTCCATCGGCTTCCTACTCGTGCACGTCAGGCCGGAAGGGCTTGAAGTCCACGAGATAGAGACAGGCAGGCCGGTCTGAGCTTGGTCTTGGGAGGGACGCAGTGCTCTGCGTCCGTTCTTTCGCCATCGCGCTCAACAGGTGCCTTGCCGCACGCGAGCAGAGGTGCTAGAGTCTGACAGCCGGTCAAAAAGGCACTGAAAAGCAAGAGGGAAAGAATGTCCTAAAATGGCTGAAAAACAAGCGCTTCGCAAGGATTTGGGATCCCTCTATGTTTTCGCTATTGCATCGGGGGCTATGATTGGTTCCGGCCTCTTCATTCTCCCGGGAATGGCCCATGCTATGGCAGGGCCGGGAGTCGTCTGGTCCTATCTCTTGGCGGGCATCTTGGCAAGCACAGGGGCCCTGAGCCTGGCCGAGCTGGTTACTGCTATGCCGAAAGCCGGCAGCGACTATTTCATCATCATGCGAAGTTTCGGAGCGGGTGCGGGATCTATCGCGGGGGTGCTGAGCTGGTTTTCGTTATCTCTCAAGAGTGCCTTTGCCATTGTGGGGATGGCGGCTTTCGTCAATCTGCTTGTGGACATACAAGGTCTGTGGGCCGGTGCTGCTCTCACGGTGTTTTTCGTCGTCCTGAATGTGATCGGCGTAAAAGAAGCGGCGCGGGCCCAAGTCGCGATGGTCGCGGCGCTGTTTGCGATTCTAGCCCTTTATGTGGTGGTCGGCCTGACCAGAATACGCGCGGAACTGCTTATCCCCTTTGCGCCATACGGCATCGGCCCCATCATCTCTACGGCGGGGTTTGTTTTTTTGTCCTTCGGGGGGCTGCTTAAAGGAGCCAGCGGCGCCGAGGGAGTTCGGGGTCCGGGCCGGGGCATG
>CAZBQH010000426.1:0-2289 GCA_964493915.1 uncultured Nitrospiraceae bacterium | reverse complement strand
CGTTACCAAGGCCGGCGCCCCGGGTGTGGAGCCCCGGGGCCCGGCCGCTTTTTAATGAACAAGAAAAAGGAACGCTAATCGCCACTGATTCCCACTAATGGAAGATCGAGGAATTAGCGGTTATTAGCGGGTATTAGTGTTTCCCACCCCTCTTACTCGAAAGGACTCGTGATGCTCGTTCTAAACATCAAGGGAGGCGAGGCGGTCCAGATTGGCGAGGCGACGGTTCGCGTCAACCGCAAGGACGGCAAGCTCCGGCTCGCCGTCGACGCCCCGCGCCACGTCCCCGTCGTCCGCGAATCGGCCCGGCTCCAACAACCCCGGGCCGCGTGAAGAGGAGGGTTGGACGATGAACGAAGAGCAGTTTGCCGCCAGGTTGAAGCATATCGAAGATCAGGCCCGGGCGATGCAGGTCCGGGTGGCGGCGTATCGCGATCAGGAGGTGGCGAAGCTCTTCCGCGAATCGGGCTGGACGCAACAGCGGATCGCCGAGCGGATGGGGAAGTCGGAGGGCTGGGTTTGTAGGATGTTGCGCTTTGGCCGGTTTGTTGAATTCTTGCCCAGTGGGCAAGAAAAGGCAAAACCCCCGAAAAACCTCAGTGAGCGGCTTTTCCGGGGCTACTTCGACCGAACGGACAAGGGGGCCAAGGAGCCGCGGCGGTTCGAGCAGGTATTGCGGTTAATGGAAGGGGAGTTTGTGATCGCGGGGGTCCGGCCGCCGGCCTGGGTGGGCAAGGCGGTGGTGAAGCAATTTGCGGATGGCCAATGGCACGACCCCGAGGAGATCGCGTCGGCGGTTGGGGCAAGCGAGGAGCAGGTCGGGCGGGTGTTGCGTGCGATCTTGAAATACGGATCCCACAAGTGTCACGCGGACGCCCGCCCGGCGGGAAAGGGAACGAAGTACCGGATCCTGCGAGGGTCCGGCAAGCGGATCGACATCGAAACACTTCGCGGTGAAGTGTCGCCAATCATCCGGCAGTTGAAGCAGGAGGGCAAGAAGAACATGGCAACGTTTTCCCCGTCTGCCGTTCTGGACCTTGCCCACAAGCTCGAAAAGCTGCTTACGAGGTTGGCGAAATAGCCCGTTGGCGCCATGCACAGGAGAAAAGGTCATGGCAAGTTTCAAGCTGTTGTCGTCGGAGTGTGTGCCGATGACGAAGGAGTTGGCGGAGCAATTCCAGAAGATGGAGCCCTCACCTACCGAGAGGACTCTTGACCCGGGGCGGCTCCGCATGCTGCGGGAGAAGGCCGAGGCTGGCCTTCTCGTGACGTTCCACTGGGCCAAGGCGAAGCTCAACGGCAAGTGGCTTCGCACAAACGGCCAACATTCCTCGGCCATGCTTTGCGAACTTGAGGAGTTCCCCGAGGGCCTCAAGGCGCACGTCGACGCCTACCAAGTGGACAGCCCGGAGGGGCTCGCGCTGCTTTTCCGGCAGTTCGACGAGCGCAAGAGCTCGCGGTCCCCCCTGGACGTGTCCGGGGCGTACCAGATGCTGTACGAGCCGCTCCGCGACGTGCCCCGAAGGTCGGCCAAGTTGGCCGTCGAAGGAGCGTGCTGGTATCGGCGGACCATCGAAGGGCAGCCGGTGCCCAGCGGCGATCAGCAGTACAGCCTCTTCAACGAGACGGGGCTGCACGGGTTCATCCGTTGGGTCGGGGAGGTCTTCACGATCAAGACGCCCGAGATGCGTCGGGTCCAGGTGGTCAGCGCCATGTACGCCTCGTTCGTCGCAAACGAGGAGGAAAGCCGCCGGTTCTGGGACCTGGTGGCCAAGGGTGGTCACGAGTACGAGGACAACCACCCGGCGACGGTGCTCTCGACGTGGCTTGTCGCGGCGAAACAGAAGGAGCTGAAGAACCCGCCGAAGGCGGCGGAGTTCTACCAGGCGGGCATTTACGCCTGGAACGCCTTCCGCGAGGAGAAGACGCTTTCTGGCATCCGGATCGACACGAAGAAGTCGTGGTTGGAGCCCAGGGCGTGATCGAGTGGCCCGGCGCCCGGATGTCACCCGGGCGCCGGGTTCCCTGTGTGGAGGCAGAATGAGCAACCCCCACGAATGCTTGTTGACCCGCCAGGAAGCCGCCACGATGCTCGGTTTGCGGCCACAGACACTGGCGGTGTGGGCTATGACAGGGCGCAACTTACCCTACGTGAAATTGGGACGCAAGGTGGTTCGGTACCGACGGGAAGACGTGGAAGCGTTCATCGACAAGTGCCGCATCGGCGCGCCTACCACCTAACTTCTAACTCCTACCCCCTACCACGGATGAACACGGAGGGACACGGAG
>CAZBQH010000425.1:0-64391 GCA_964493915.1 uncultured Nitrospiraceae bacterium | reverse complement strand
TTTTGTGTCCTACGGAGGTCTGCTTAAAGTAGCCAGCGTCGCCGAGGAAGTTCGGGATCCGGGCCGGGTCATGCCCGTAGCTCTGACGCTCGCCTTGGTAGCCGTTACCCTTTGCTACGTCCTGGTGGTCATGGTTACCAGCGGCATCGTGGAAACCGATGCGTTGGATGGCTCGCTGACGCCCATTTCCGAAGGCGGCCGGATCCTGATGGGGCCGATCGGCTTCGCCGTCATGACCCTTGGCGCCATCCTGGCTTTTGTCTCGACGGCGAACGCGGGCATTATGGCTGCCTCCCGATATCTCCTCGCCTTGAGCCGGGACAAACTGCTGCCCGCCCCGCTCTCGAAGATCGGCCAGCGGTTTCATACCCCCTTCGTTGCCATTATGGCGACGGGCGTCCTGATCCTGCTGAGTCTTTTGCTTGATCTGGACATCCTTGTCGAGACGGCCTCTTGCGTACTCATGCTTACCTACATGCTGTCATGTATCGCCGTCATTGTTTTGCGGGAAAGCGAGCTGCAAAACTACCGTCCATCTTTCAAGACGCCCCTCTATCCGTGGCTTCAGATTGCAGGCGTTCTGGGCATGGGCTTCGCCATGGCCAAACTAGGCATCGAGGCCTATTTCATCAGCGCCGCACTGATATTGCTCGCGTTTCTGGGGTTCTGGTTTTTCGGCAGAGGCCGGGCAAAACAAGAGTTCGCGCTGCTCCATCTCATTGCCCGGCTTACCGACCGCCAATTGGTCACAGGCTCGCTCGAGGCGGAGCTGAAGCAAGTCATCCGCGATCGCGACGACATCGTCGTGGACCGCTTCGACCGCCTGGTGGAGACGGCGGTGGTGCTCGACATCGAGTCCTCCATCGACAAGTTCGCCTTGTTTGATCTGGCTGCCGAACACCTGGCCCCCCGACTCGGGATGGAGAAGGAACACCTGGCGCGGGTGCTCAGGGCTCGCGAGGAGGAAAGCAGCACGCTGCTTACCCCCTCGCTCGCCATCCCCCACGTGGTCGTGGAAGGGGCCTCGCGTTTTGACCTGCTCATAGTCCGTGCCCACAAAGGGATACAATTCTCAGAAGATGCACCGGAAGTGAAAACGGTCTTCGTCCTCGTTGGTTCGCGCGACGAGCGAAACTTCCACCTGCGCGCCTTGGCGGCGATCGCGCAGATAGTTCAGGATGAAGGCTTCGAGCAGCGCTGGTTAGCCGCCCACAACGAGCAGGGCCTGCGGGACGTTATTCTGCTCTCCGGCCGCACCCGTGGCGAGTCTTAGCGTTTCCCGATGATGCAGGGAGCGCCTGGCTGGAAACCGAATGCGCCTCTGCAAGTCTATGCTCTTCAGAAACAGAAGGCCCCGGAGGAAGATCAATGTGCAGTCGTAAGAGCAGCACTTGGATAATCGTGTTAGCCGTCGCATGCGCTGCAGGCGCCGAGGAAGCAGGAGGAGATATGACATACGCTCAAGGAGTCCGGGCCGAAGCGGGATTGGCGGCATATTGGCCGTTCGACGGAACGCTTGTCGACGCCGTCGGCGGGATCGACGGCACGGCGTCTGGCGGCGCGATCCGATACATCGAGGGACCCGTGTCGGGCAACGCTTTAGCGCTCGATTCCGGCCGCTACGTGACCATGGGACCCACGCCGATCCTCGACACGCACGAGACCACAGTAACGTTCTTTTTCCAGTTGCTTGAGGCCCCTACCGACGGCTACAACCCCTGCCTGGTCGCCAAACGCGACGTCGAAAACAAAACGCGCTTCAGCATCCACGTGCGCGCCGACCGAGGCGCCTTGGCTGTATGGAACGGGATATCGGTACGTTGGGCCGCGTTGCCCGAGGGGCCATTTGAAGTAGGCCGCTGGCATCATGTCGCGGTCGCGTCGTCCCGCTATGAGTTGGAGGTCTACGTGGACGGCGCGCGGCGCCCGTTGTCAGGCGGCGGCTCTTTTAACCTCGCGTTTAACAACCAGCCGCTGGTTCTCGGCGCGTCCACGCCGCAAGGCGAAGAGCAGTGCCCCTGCGCCCTTGACGAACTCGCATTCTACGACCGCGCATTGCCCGCGGAGACCATCGCAGCTCTTGTCGACGCAGCCGGCTGGAGCGAGCGGCGCGCGCGAGCGGCCGCCGCTGCGGAAAACCTCCTTACGGCCGAAGCGCAGAAGGATAAGGAACGCCAAGCCCGCCATCAAAAGGCTGTCGAGCGCCGATTGAACGACCCCGCGCTGGTTGATCGAGGCGAGACACGCATCTACGAAGGCGAACACCTCGGGGCGATCCGGCTGCCTGTCGGCGGGATAGGCGCAGGCTGCATCCAGATGGACGGACAAGGTAAACGCGCCGTTTGGCAGATCTTTAACAACCACACCCAGGCAGTCGTCCCGCACAGTTTCATGGCGATTCGCGCGCTAACCGCGTCGGGCGAACCGGTCGTGCGTGTTCTGCAAACCGAGGCTGTGGGTCCTTTTGTACCCATGAAGGCCCTAACGTTCCGCGGCGAATACCCTTTCGGCTGGTACGATTTCATTGACGACGCGCTGTCGGTCGCGGTTCAACTCGAGGTCTTCTCGCCGCTCATCCCGCTTGACGCCAGGGATTCCGGCATTCCGTGCGCCATTTTCAGCGTGAGGGTCCGCAATGAAGGACCCGAACCTGTCGACGTCAGCCTCCTTGCCGCGCAACAGAATGCGGCAGGTTTCACAGGCAACGACGCGGTCGAGGCACGGCGCCATCGGGACTACGGCGGGAACCGCAATCGCGTCGTTACCGAGGGCGGGCTCTGCTTTATCGAGATGACCAGCGACAAACGGGCCGACATGCTCGGAGCAGGAACCATGGCGCTGGCCGTGTTTGCCGACGATGCGACCTATGCCGCATCTTGGGATACCGTCGAGGAGCTGGCGAAGACGTTTGCCGGTTCGGGCGCCCTTGCCAACATACGAGAGGCCGGTCCAACGCTCGAAGGCGAGACCGTCGACGGAGCGCTGTCGGCGTCTTTCAAACTCGAAGTCGGCGCGGAACGCACGACCGTCTTCGCCGTGGCCTGGCATTTCCCGAACGAGCCGGGCGGACGTTGGGCGGGCGAGGGCGTGATGTACGCGAACTGGTGGCCGGATGCGGCGGGCGTAGTCCGCGATCTGCGTGACCGCTTGCCCGAGCTGACCCGGCTCACGCGCCTCTATCACGATACGTTCTATGCGAGCAATCTGCCCCAGTGGCTTCTGGACCGCGTAAGCTCCCAGGTGGCTATTCTACGTACGCCAACGGTTTACTGGGCCAAGGACGGCTACTTCGGCGGGTGGGAGGGCTGTTCCCGGTCGATGGGCTGTTGTCCTGGCAACTGCAACCATGTCTGGCATTACGCCCAGGCACACGCACGGCTGTTTCCCGAGATCGGGCGGCGCATGCGTGAGCAGGGCTTTGGCTTCCAACGCGAGAACGGCTCAATCCCGATGCGCCAGCCAAGTACCGGCACGGCAGTTGACGGCCAGTGCGGCGACATTCTGGGCGCTTACCGCGAACATTTGTCCAGTTCAGACGGTGCCTGGCTCGAGGAACATTGGCCCCATATACAGCGTGCCATGGACTACCTGATTCGTACCCACGACCCCGACGAAGACGGCCTGCTCGAAGGACCGCAGCACAACACACTGGACGGCGAGATGGGCGGTTGCAGTTCCTGGCTGGGGTCCCTCTACCTCGCCGCGTTGTCAGCGTGCGAACAGATGGCCCTTATCGAAAAGGATGTCGAAGCCGGAGCTCGCTATGCGCGCATCCGGCGCTCGGGCGAGGAGAAACAGAACACAGCGTTGTGGAACGGTGAATTCTACATCCACCTGCCTGGTCCTGATTTGCTCGAAGATTACGCCAGCGGCTGCGGCATTGACCAGGTGCTGGGCGAGTGGTGGGTGAAACAGCTCGACCTCCCCCCGTTATACCCGCTCGACCGCGTGCAATCCGCCTTGCGCTCCCTTCTCAAGTACAACTTCCGCGACAACTTTGCCGGGGTCGACCAGGTCCCGCGCAAATTCGTGGCCGATCCGGATGCGGGAATGCAGATGATCGTCTGGCCCGACAGGCGGCGGCCTACGCCCCATACCCGTTACGCCGACGAGGTCATGACGGGATTCGAGTACGCGGCAGCCGCGAACATGGTGCAGCATGGACTGCTCAAGGAAGGTTACATGGTAGCTAAAGCGGTAGCCGACCGGTACGACGGCCGCCTCCGCACTGGCCTCACGGAGTCAGATTATGCCTCATGGGGCTACAGCGGCAACCCCTTCGGCGACGATGAAGCCGGCAAGTATTACGCGCGCGCCATGAGCGTCTGGTCGCTGTTGCTCGCCAGCCAAGGCTTCATCTACGACGGACCAAGGCGGCGCATCGGCTTCCAGCCCGTGTGGCGGCCCGAGGATCACGCCTCCTTCTTCACGACAGCGGAAGGCTGGGGGATCTTCCGCCAGAAGCGCAGCAATGGCGTGCAATCATGCCGCTTCGAACTCTCCTATGGCCGTCTTCCTGTACAAGAGTTGATATTCGCCTTGCCTGGCGGCGCCGATGTAAAAGGCGTCTCGCTTCGCTATGGCGGGAAAGAGATTTCCGCCGCGTTTGGCCAAGCCGGCCAAGCGATTGTGGTGCGTCCTGAGGCGGAGATCCTGGTCGAGGCTGACATGGCGCTCGATTGCGAGCTGCGCCTGGACTGACCCGGCGAACGCCAGCTAAGACAGATGATGGTTGCGAAATCCGAATGAGCGCTACTCCGGCCGCGGTTCGTAGGGAACCGGGCCCGAAGCCTCTTTGCAAAGGTCACGATAGCGTTGCAGGTCGGCGGCGGTGATCTCACGGCGTTTCATCCGGATGCGCTCGTAGCGGTAGTCGCCGGGGACTTGCCCGCCGTAATTCACGTACAGCCACGTTTTGGTGTTCTCGCGCCAGACAAACCCCTCAGGAACATGATTGGCCTGGACGTCGGGGTCTGGTTCCATATATCCCAGCAGCGCCCAGTCTTTGCCGTTCAGCGAGACTGCCTCGAGGGTCTTACGCCCTGCCCAGCCTTGGCCGTATCCGCCTGGGTCGCCGAAGGCAAAGTATATGTCGTCCACTTTGACTACGTCAGGATTGGGATACTCGATGATGCAGGGGTTCTCCATGCCGCGAAGGATCTTCCAATCCTCCCCTTTTCCGAAATCGCCGTGGTTTTCCGCGTAAATCGTCATCATGGGCTTCCCATGGACGATGCAGTCGAACCAGATCTTCCATACGCCTTCCTCATACATCAGCGAGGGGCGGTGGTAGTTCCCTTTGGGATGGCCGTAAGCGCCGGGTTTCGGCGGCGCGCCGCCTATGTTCGAGGGCTCGATGAGGAGCGGTTCATTCGTGGCCGTCCAATGGACGCCGTCTCTCGAGGTCGCTCCCATGACGCAACTGATGTCCGAATCGGCATCTCCTGGTTGGCCATGGAGGATGCCGTCTTTGTTATGGCCCGTAGCGCTGTAGGCCATGTAGTACATATCCTTCATGCGGACGACCGACGGATCGCCATTGTGCCAGCTATTGTAGTAGGCGCCCTGGGCCGTCACCACGGGTACCCATTTCGACGGCGTCATGGTTCTATCCCATAGAACCCGGCCGTCCTCTTCACCCGAGTAGACCTCCCACGGCCCAGAGAGCTTGGGCGCTCGCGCCGCGAAGATGGCATCGCAACCGGGATAGCCGGGGTTGCATCCTTCAACAGACCACCCGAAGAACCACCCTTTGAAAGGATACTCGGCGTCGCTTGGGTCCGGCACAATATCCAGGTTGTACATGTTGTAGAAACTGTGCAGCAGATCGCCGTTGACTTGTTCCCAAAGCCGCGTCCGATCCACGAATCGGCCAAAGGGCGGCACGTCGTCCGCCAGGGCAGACGTAACGCCGACAGCGCATAAAAGAGTGATGACAGCAGCAAATAGGACCTTTATGGGCTGATTGAAGAAGCTCAATTCGGGCATAGTTGTGTTCCTTTCTGTTTCGTAGTGCGTCCTGGCAGCAAGTGCAAGTATACCGCATGGAGACTGTCTGGGGTATCGAGGCAGTCTTAACAAGCAATTGACAAAACTGACAGGATCTTGTTTAATACCACAAATCGTGGTCTGGAGGGGACAACAAAAGGAGGCAGAGGCTATGAAACATGTGAAAGCGGTGACTACACCGCGCCCGGCTCAGATGGACCCGTATCTCGCGTATCTGAAATGCGTTTTGAGTACGGGCAATCCCTTTGATGTGGATTGCACGACCCCGCTCAAATGCGCAAAGAGTGGAACTTGTTAGGGTGCTGAGCCGTTCTTAGCGACTGATGCAAGTTGGAAGGTCGGCCCCCTTCTCTCACGTCTGAATCGTGCACGGAAGGGGGCCTTCCTAGATCGAAGCGTAGTGTAAAGCCGAGCCTGCGGGAATTGCTTTGCCGAGTTTGTTGGTTCCAGAAATGCCGGTATGACAGAAGAGCGGCTAGGGCGTGGAACACGAAAAGGAGCCCTACCATGAAGCTGGAAATAACGGACGAAGAACGGAACGAGCTGGCACGTTTGGTTGAGCAAGCCCTGTCGGACATGCGCATAGAGACGCGCCGCACGAGAAACCCCGAGTGGCACGACCAATTGCGCAGTGAGGAAGGGTTGCTCGCCTCGTTGCTAAAGCGTTTGCAGGCAGAAAGCACTTAGTTCCGGTGCTAGAAGCAGCTTTCCCTCGAGGGAGCTTGTTTGTTGCGTAGCGAGCCCCCTCCCAGTGGAGTATGCTAAGCGCCGCAAAGAGGGCAGGCAACAGGGAGAGGGGTGATGCGGACAGTTGCTTTGGCGCTTGGGCTGCTCGGCCTTGGCATGGAGCTTGTTGACGCAACAGCACAACAGAAAACAAACACGCGTTCCATTCTTGTAGATGTTTATGTTGACAAAATGAAGGGGGGATGGGCCGGCCAGATGGTGGGTGTCGGTTGGGGCGGTCCAACCGAGTTCAAGGCCCAGGGCCGAATGCTGAGCGCCGAGGAAATGCCGGACTGGACGCCCGAGATGGTGAACCAGTTCCAGCAGGACGATCTTTACGTCGAGATGACCTTCCTCGAGACCCTCGAGCGCTATGGCCTTGCCGCGTCGTCGCGCGAGGCGGGTCTGGATTTCGCCAACAGCCGCTACCCGCTCTGGCACGCCAATGACGCAGGACGCACCAATCTGCGCACGGGCATAGCTCCGCCCGACTCGGGCCATCCACAATTCAACCATCATGCAGACGACATCGACTATCAAATCGAGGCCGACTTCTCCGGGCTGATTGCACCCGGGCTTCCCAATCTTGCCATCCGGCTCGGCGAGACCTTCGGGCGGCTCATGAACTACGGCGACGGTCTCTACGGGGGTCAGTTCGTCGGCGGGATGTATGCCGAGGCCTTTTTCGAGACCAGCGTCGAGGCGATCGTCCGCGCCGGGCTTGCATGCATCCCAAGGGGAAGCCAGTACCATGAGTGCATCAGTGATGTACTCGCCTGGCACGCGCAATTCCCTGACGACTGGACCAGAACCTGGGAAGTGGTCAACAAGAAGTACCATCTGAACCCTGACTACCGGCGTTTTTCATGCAGCGGCCCCGAATCAGCATTTAATATTGACGCCAAACTCAACGGCGCATACATCGTCATGGGCCTGTTGTACGGCGAAAGAGACATCGAAAAGACCATCGCCGTCTCGACGCGATGCGGTCAGGATTCCGACTGTAATCCGTCGAGCGCCGCTGGGATCCTTTGCACAACCATCGGATTCTCGAACATGCCCTCGCGTTACACCGCCACCCTCGATGCCGAGCGCGAGTTTCTCCATACGGACTACAATTTCACCAAGCTCGTCAAAGTCTGCGAGGCGCTGGCGCGTCAGGCTGTCAAGCAGGCCGGAGGAAAGATCGCTAAAGACGCACAAGGCCGCGAGGTTTTCGTGATCCCCGTGGCTACGGCCAAGCCTTTGTCCCTCGAACAATGCTGGGACCCGGGGCCTCCCGCAGGCACACGCTATACCCAAGCGGAGATGGCGCAGCTTGCCGTCCCTAAGGCAACGCCGGATGGTTCCGTGGATCTCTCGGAAGCCATTGCTGCGTTTGCCCCCGGTTGGACCATCAGCAAATGCGGATGGGATATGGATCCCGGGCTCCGCGAGACCTTCCGCGGCCACCAGAAAGTCCTTGTGACGCACCCGCGAGATCCCTCGACGGCTTGCAGATTGACCCGGCAGCTTCGTATTCCTGAAGGCGCTAAGGCGGCGTTGCGAGCGGTCGTCAGCCATCACCCTGAAGGCGACTGGACCTTTGTCGTGAAGGTCGACAGTCAAGAAATTGAGAGGATGACCGTCGGACCGGATACTGTCCGCGACGGGTGGCTGGTAGCCCTCGTAGACCTCGCCCCTTACGCCGGACGCACCGTCACGCTCGAGCTGCTCAACGAACCCTCCGGCTGGATGTGCGAGGCCGGTTACTGGGCGTCGATAGCCGTTCTGACAGATGGGGAAAAAAGCTGAACGCCATACGACAGGAGAGATGGTCCGCGGTCCATTTCGAGCGAAAGCATATTGCGCCCCTCACGACGTTATTGTGTGCACTTGTTGCGTTCACAACTTACTTCGCGGTGCAGCGGAACTATGAGTTCTTAATGTATGTGGGCGTGATCGTCTTCTTCGCCTTCGTTATTGCGCTGACCAACGGGCGACTCCGCTACCCTCTTCCCGTCATCTGGGGGCTGGTTCTTTGGGCTGTTCTGCACATGTGCGGCGGCGGCATCCCCGTGGGCGAAGGCGTTCTCTACGGAGTCATGCTTGTCCCTCTATCCAACACACTGCCGATTCTGCGCTATGATCAGGTGGTCCACATGGTCGGTTTTGGGGTGGCCACACTTCTTATGTTTCACGTCATGAGTCCTTTGCTTCGCCCGGACCTCGAGCGATGGACCGCTTTGTCGATCGTGGTCCTCATGGCCGGGCTGGGGGTCGGGGCTTTGAATGAGATCGTCGAGTTTCTGGCTACGGTGTTGATTCCGGAGACGGGGGTGGGCGGTTATCTCAACACCGCGCTGGACCTCGTCGCTGATTTTGCAGGCGCGATCCTAGCCGTAGCATATCTTCGAGGCCGCAGCTTCCGGCCTTGGCCGAACAAATGAGGGCAAGAACCATCTAGGCCCGACCATTGTCTGTGGCCTGAGAAAAGGCTCTCAACGATACGAAAAACGGGCCTCTGCGTGGGAGAAACCTCAATAAATCGTTGCTGTGACCATTCGTTCCGCGACGGGTGTCTCGACTCTTTTAGCTCTTGACGCCAAGGAGCCGGCGGTCTTTCAATTGCAGGGCGATTTTGATATAATGTGTCCGGTTCCAAGGGTAGATGCCTTAAGCGATTGTCAATAGACAATTTAGCTAGTTTAGCAGGTTTGGGCGGGGAGTTCTATCTTAAGGATTCATTGTAGTGAGAAAATTGCTCCGTTTTCTGCCGGGCCTGTTCTCCCATGACATGGGCATCGATTTGGGCACGGCAAACACCTTGGTTTATGTGAAAGGCCAAGGCATTGTGCTCAGCGAACCGTCCGTCGTGGCTATCAACAAGGATACGGGCCGGGTGCGGGCCGTCGGCAACGAGGGCAAAAGCATGATCGGCCGGACACCCGGAAATATCGTGGCCATCCGGCCTATGAAGGATGGAGTCATCGCCGACTTCGAGATCACAGAGGCGATGCTCAAGTATTTCATTCGGAAAGTGCACAACCGGCGCCGTTTGGTGGCCTTGCCGCGGGTGGCCGTCTGCGTGCCTTGGGGCATCACGGCAGTGGAAAAGCGTGCCGTGACGGAGAGCGCGCAGCAGGCCGGCGCAAAGAAGGTTCTGACAATTGAAGAACCCATGGCGGCGGCGATCGGAGCGGGTCTACCCGTCCATGAGGCGCAAGGCTGCATGATCGTCGACATCGGCGGCGGCACAACAGAGGTGGCGGTCATCTCGTTAGGCGGCATCGTCTTCTGCAAGTCCGTGCGGGTTGCCGGTGACGAGATGGACCAGGCGATTATTCAGCATTTGAAACGAACGTACAACATGATGGTCGGCGAGCGAACGGCGGAAGACATTAAGATCGCGATTGGGAGCGCGTTCCCGTTGAAAGACGAACTCGAGATGCAAGTTAAGGGCCGCGATCAAGTCATGGGACTGCCCAAAATCCTGACCATCACTTCCGAAGAGATTCGCGAGGCATTGCGTGAACCGGTCAGCGCGATCGTCGATGCGGTCCGTGTAACGCTCGAACGGACCCCGCCCGAACTCAGCGCCGACATCGTAGACCGGGGCGTCGTCCTTGCCGGGGGAGGCGCTTTGTTGCGCGGACTGGACCAACTCCTCTCGAAGGAAACAGGTCTGCACGTTACGGTAGCCGAAGACCCCCTGACAGCGGTGGTGCTCGGAACCGGCAAATACCTCGAAGGACTCAAGAACTTCCCGGAGGACGAAGAAGTCTGATCCTTGGCACTGGTGCGGCGGATAGGTGAGCATCGTCCCACGATCATCCTGGTCGTTCTTCTCGTGCTGTCGCTCGGGTCGCTCGCGTCGGGCGCCAAAGCCCTGGCGATCCGGCGCCTCTTGAGCACGGCGGTCTCCATTGTTGCTTACCCTTTCTGGAAGACCTTCACGACAGCCGGCGAAGCGGCCGACTATGCCCTGGGCCTTGTTGTCGACTATGATGCATCGCGCGAGGAGATGGAACGTCTGAACCGTCAGATTGCGGCCTTCTTGCCTCACATCGCAGAACGTACGGAGCTCATGGCCGAAAACGAGCGTCTGCGCCGCATGCTTGACTTCGAGCGAAGCCAACCGCGGCTGGTGCTGAAGCCTGTCGAGATCATTGCCCGATCAAAAGGAGTTCTGGTCATCGACCGGGGATCCCTGCACGGCGTGAGCCCCTTTATGTGCGCCATTACGGAGCAAGGCGTGGCGGGCGTAGTCACCGAAGTGGAACCGCTTGTGTCCCAAGTGATGACGCTGCACCGCGCCGAGTGCACTATCAGCGCAATGGTCAGGCGCAACCGGGTCCGCGGCAAGGTGCAAGGGAGCGGCCTATCGGGCAGTCACATCTGCACGATGCAAAACATCGACCTGAAAGACGACATCCGCCAAGGCGACGAGGTCGTCACCAGCGGAGAGAGCATCTTTCCCGCCGGATATCCCATTGGCAAGGTCGTCGCCGTGAAAGACACGGGCTCCCTCCTGAAACTGGCTGTCATCGAACCAGCCGTGGATTTCACACGGTTGGATGAAGTGTTCTTGGTGACACAAGCCCAAGACGCCGCCGAGGCCCTGTCCGGTACGGCGGACGCTCCGGGCGCCGAGATCTCCGTGGCGCCGGAAATGCCGGATGATCGCCCCATTCAACAACGCTATGCACCCTAGCTTGTGCGAGGTGAACTGATGCGCAAGAACCTACTTTGGGCGGCCGTCGTAATGCTCGCCGCCTTGGTCCAAACGACTTGGCCGGAGGCTCTGCGCGTGGCGGGCGTTCTGCCGGATCTGACTTTAATTCTCGTCGTCTACTTCGGAATTGCGGAAGGTGAGGAACGCGCCATGTTTACGGGGGCGCTCGGGGGTGTTTTTCAAGACATCGCCAGCAATGGCGTGCTGGGCCATCACGTATTCTGCAACGTGCTGGCAGGCTACCTCGTAGGCCGTATGTCCACCCGGCTGGTAACGGAACACCCTGCGGTCAAAGCCGGCGCGGTTTTTGTTGCGGCCCTTGCCCACGGCCTGCTCTATACCCTGATCCAGTACATACAAATGCCGAGCATGAGCGCGCTGCAAATGATTGCTGCCAAGGTCGTTCCGGGCGCATTCTACACAGGGCTGGCGACGCCAGTGGTCTTCTTCGTGCTCGATCGCGCTTTGCGGCGGACCAATCCCATTGCGGGAGGCGCGTCTTAGATGATAGCCAAGCCGGACAAACAGCGCCATGAAGGAGCCGAAAAGAGGGTGACATGGCTCGCATTCGCCATTCTACTGGCATTCAGCGTGCTGGTTCTGCGCCTCTGGCACCTGCAAATCATCGATGGAAACGAGTATGCGAAACAGGCTGAGGAGAATCGACTCCACCCGCAGCGGCTCAAGGCGCCACGGGGCATGATATACGGACGCGACGACACGATCGTGCTGGCCGACAACCGGGCCACCTGCGATCTTGTTCTGATTCCGGCCGAGTGCCCCGAGGCGCGGCGCGAGGAGGTCTGTCGCCGCCTCGAGCGGCTTCTGGACGTGAACGGCCAGGAGATTCTGAAAGAGATCGCGGCGCTGAAACGCACGCCCTATAAGCAAGTGATGGTCAAACGGGACGCCTCGAAAACCGAGCTGGCCCGCGTCGGCGAATACACCTACCTTTTGCCAGGCGTTATGGAAGTCGTTCGGCCCCAACGACGCTACAACTACGGCAAAGTCGCCGGCCAGCTCCTGGGCTATATCGGCGAGGCCTTCACGCGCGGCATGAGCGAGGAGGAGAAGCAAGCGCTCTATGAGCAAGGCTACCGCCTCGGCGACTACATCGGCAAAGCAGGGCTCGAATCCCTCCACGAGGAAACGTTGCGCGGCGAGGACGGCGGCATGGTGGTAGTCGTCTATCGAACGGACCGCCGGCCTGAACTCCGGACGAACGAATACGGCAAGCCCATTATCGCAATGGACAGCTACGGCCGGAAGCTCGATGTCGAGCAGCGGCGCGATCCCGAACCGGGGACGCCCATATACTTGACCATCGACGTTGAGCTTCAGGCCTTCTGCGAGAACCTTCTCGAAGGGGAGATAGGCGCGATCGCTGTGATCGAGGCGAAGACAGGCGAGGTGCTTGCCTTGGCAAGCTCGCCCGGCTACGATCCGAACATCTTTGTCGCCCCCAGCCACAGTCGCACCGATGTGTTGACCAGCCGACTCGCCCCGCTTTCGAACCGCTCTTATCAAGCGAAGTACGCTCCGGGCTCGGTGTTCAAAGTCATGCTGGCTGCAGCGGCTCTCGAAGAAGGCAAGATCAGCGAAAAGACGTCGTTCACTTGCCACGGGTCTTACACCTTGGGATCGCGCAGATGGGGATGCTGGAAAAAGGGAGGTCACGGCGCCACTAACGTCGTCGATGCGCTCGCTTACTCGTGCGACGTGTTTTTTTACAATGTGGGGCTTCTCCTCGGCGTCGACACCATCAAGGAATGGGCCGACAGAATGGGCCTGGGCGTTCCCACGGGCATCGATCTGCCGGGCGAAGAGGCCGGCTTGGTCCCCTCGCGCGAGTGGAAGAAGGAGCAAATGAAGGAGCGCTATCCCGACAATCCCTGGGAATGGCAGTGGTACGACGGCAACACGCTTAACCTGTCCATTGGCCAAGGCGAAACGGGGACTACGCCCCTGCAGAATGCCGTCATGATGGCGACGGTGATCAACGGGGGATACCGTGTCCTGCCCTATGTCGACCAAGCCCGCCGCGGCCGGCATAAGCCCAAACGAGTTCTTAGCGACCGGACCCTCGAGATTCTCCAGAAAGGCATGCGCAAATGCGTCGAAAAAGAAGACTACCCGAGCGGCACAGGGCGCTACGCCAAGATCGAAGGCATGGTCGTCATGGGCAAAACCGGCACGGCCCAAGTGGTGCCTCGAAGCAAGTACGAGCATTATGAGAACGAGGAGGACATACCCTACCTGTACAGAGACAATGCTTTGTTCATTGCCGGCGTACCCGGCGAGGAGCCTCCCATCGCGATCAGCATCATTATCGAGCATGGGCTTCACGGCAGCACGGCGGCGGCGCCGCGCGCTAAGCAAATCATCGAGTTCTTCTACAGGCAACGGGCCGATCATGTTCAGGTGGCTAAGCGAGAGGAGTCGTCCTGATGGCGGTAGCCAAGAACCGCGACATGATGGATTCCCATATCGGGGTCATCGACTACCGCAACATTCTGCGGATCGATTGGGTGTTGCTTTCACTGACATTGGCGCTCGCCGTAATTGGACTGTTCACCCTGTATAGCGCCGGACAAAGCTCGGCAGCCGATTTCCCCTATTGGGCGAAACAGTCCATCTGGCTACTAGGCGGGGGCGTGCTTGCAGCGCTTATCGTTTGCGTCGACTACCGTTTTCTCGTGTCGCTGGCGCCGATCTTTTACTGCATCGTGATTGGGCTGCTCGTCTGGGTCGAGTTCCACGGCCACGCCGCAGGAGGCGGTCAGCGTTGGATGTGGGTGGGTCCTTTCCGGCTTCAGCCTTCGGAGTTCAGCAAGCCGGTCCTTATCCTTTCACTTACTTGGTACCTGATGCATATTGAGAAGCGGATAACCCGTCTATTCTTCTTTCTGCTCGCATTTGCTATCGCAGCCGTCCCGGGCGTACTGATCCTCATTGAGCCCAGCTTGGGCACGGCAGCCTCGCTGGCGCCCATTATTTTCGCCATGCTTTACGTAGCGGGCTGCAAGCGCCGGCATCTCGTCTTGGTCCTTATAGCAGGAGCGGCCTGCGCTGCCGTGGGCTGGGATCATCTCGAGGACTACCAAAAACAGCGCTTCATCTCATTTGCGGACCCCAACGCAGACCCGACGGGATCAGGGCTTCACATCATTCAGACGAAGATTACCGTGGGCAGCGGACAGATGTGGGGCAAAGGGTTCACAGAAGGCACCCAGACCCATCTCAGTTACCTTCCCCAGCACCACACCGACTTCATTTTCGCATTGCTGGCCGAGGAGGAGGGATTTGTCGGCGCGGTAGTGGTGATTGGGCTGTTCGCCCTCTTGCTGCTGCGCGGTCTTTCCATCGCGCGCGACTGCCCAGACATGTCTGGCAAGTTGATCGTCTCGGGCTGCGTGGCCATTCTAGCATTTCACGTCTTCCTCAACGTGGCCATCACGATTGGGATCATGCCCGTTACGGGCATCCCGCTGCCTTTTATGAGCTACGGTGGGTCCTTTTACATGACCACGATGATCTGTATCGGGCTGATGCTCAATGCCCACATCAAACGGGGCATTTACTTTGCCTAGGCCAAAACCAGCCGGAAAAGTCTCGAAGAAGACGCCGCAAACGTCCCAAAAGCCTTGGCCAGTCGTGCTGACATGGATGACTGGGCGAAGCATAGGGGCAATGGGCCTGGGACCCTGTTCCGCCCTTCCAAGGCGCCGCCCATGGGCATAATGCGGGTCAAGCTCGGGCGCGGCGAGGCATTGCGGTGGATTACGCACAGAGACTATGTCGAGTTGCTCCACGATGTCGTAGACCGTTCGGGCGTGCCCGTCGAGCGGACCGGTCAGGCCCATCGGGCCGCTATCACGCCAGGACCGCCCCTTACGCCAGGACACTTGAGCCGTTGCGAGTGGGTAGACTTCGAAGTGGGCCAACCAATAACCGCTACCGCCTTCGCCCAGCGTCTGATCCCTTGCCTTCCTGAAGGGCTCGCGTTGTTGTGGCAGCGGCGAATGCCCCCATGGACTCCCCATCTCATGGCGGCGGTTGCAAGTTTCTGCTACGCTATTGAGGAAGCACTTGACCCTGGAAAGGTTCAGGCCTTTTTAGAAGCAACCCAGTGGCCTCTAATTCAGACCCGCAAAGGGCGGGAACGAGTCCTTGATCTCAAGGTAAGCGTTCCCCGTATGGAATGCAACGGTAGAAAGGTCGTGATGCGCATTGAACGCCTAGCTCAAGGCACGCCGAAGCCAAACGAAGTCGTCGCAAGCATCTTCGGGCTGACGGATAAGCAGATTGCCCAGCTGCAGGTCGAGCGGGTGTATGTCCGTCTCGTCCAGCCGGCGCTGCCCGGTGGGTGGAGGGATCTCAAACCGTGACGAAGGAATTCATTGTCAATGTAGAACCTTTGGAAACGCGTGTTGCGCTGATCGAAAACAAGCGTCCTATCGAGCTTCACATCGAACGCCAGGAAAGCCGGAGCCTCGTCGGAAACATCTATAAAGGCCTTGTGGACTCGGTTGTCCCCGGCATTCAAGCTGCTTTTGTCGACATCGGTTTCGAGAAAAACGGCTTTCTTTATGTGTCCGACATCGCAGGCACGGAAGGCACGGGCGATTTCGTGTTCGAAGAAGGGACCGTAAAACCGCGGACCAAAGGGCGTCACGGCAAGCCTGTTCGCATCGAGCAGATCCTCAAGAAAAACCAGTCCATTATGGTTCAGGTCGCGAAGGACACGATGGGCGCGAAAGGCGTCCGCTTGACCAACTACGTCACGCTGCCAGGGCGGTATCTGGTGTTTATGCCGACCGTCTCGCACCTGGGCGTCTCGCGTAAAATCGACAGCGATCGCGAGCGGGAACGGCTTAAGCGTTGTTTGCAGGAGGTTCGGCCCCCCGGGTTGGGCTGCATTGTGCGGACCGCCGGGGAAGGACGCCGCAAGCCCGATTTCGAGGCCGACGTGCGCTATCTGACCAAAGTCTGGCAGAGGATCAAGAACAAGATGGAGAGCGCGAAAGCGCCGTCCCTCCTTCACGAAGACCTCGGCCCCATCCTCCGCGTCGTCCGGGATTCGTTCACCAACGACGTGTCCAAACTCACCATCGACAGCAACTCGGAATACAGCCGCATCCTTAACTTTCTGGATACGTTCGCGCCCAATCTCAAAAGGCGATGCAAGCTGTACCAAGGCAAACGGCCCGTTTTCGAACGATTCGAGATAGAGCAAGAGATCCAAAAGGCCCTTCAGCGAACAGTCTTCCTCAAGAGCGGCGGACACATCTGCATTGACCAAACCGAAGCCCTTGTTGCTATCGACGTCAATACCGGGAAATTCACCGGCAAGACGCATCTGGAGGAAACAGTGCTCAAGACCAATCTCGAGGCGGCCGCGGAGATTGCCCGGCAGGTCCGTCTGCGCGATTTGGGCGGCATCATCGTCATTGACTTCATCGACATGGAATATGAACGCAACCGCAAGCAGCTCATCAAAACCCTGCAGGAGGCGCTAAAACAGGACCGCGCCAAGACCACCATCTCCGAGATCAGCGAGTTGGGCATGATCGAGATGACCCGCAAACGCGTCAAGCACAACCTCCTGAAAGCACTCTCGCAACCGTGCCCTTACTGCGATGGGAGCGGCCTGGTCCGCAGTGTGACTACCATGACCTTCGAGACGCTGCGCCGGCTGCGGAGCATGTTCTGTCAGTCAAAGGAAAAGCGGGTCATCCTTCAGGTTCATTCCGACGTAGCGAGGCGCTTGCGCAACGAGAACAAGGACCTGCTCGAGGAGGTCGCGCGACGCTTCGACCGCGAGATCACCATCGAGTCCGTCTCAGATTTCCACATTCACGACATCAAACTGCTCAGCGCCCGAACCCGCAAAGAGATCAAGGCCTGAAACAGATGCGCTCCCCCCGAGCGCGGCGCTCAGGCAGCGCCTATCTGGCCCTCGACAAAGGCATCTACCAACTCTGGATCGAAGTGCGTCCCCTTCTCTTGCTCGAGGTACGCCACAGCATCCTCGTGAGTGTACTGTGCGGGCCGGTAGGCGCGGGGCGTAGTCATGGCGCAGTATGCGTCCACAATCTTCAGCGCGCGGGCCAAATAAGGGATGAACTCCCCCTCGATCCCGTCCGGGTAACCCGTCCCGTCGTAGCACTCGTGGAAGCGGCGCACGACTTCAGCGGTGTCGCTGAGGCAATCGGTGGTCAAAACAAACTCGGCGCCCAAAGCGGGGAACGAGCGGATAAGCGCCCACTCATCATAGCTCAAGACGTCTTTTTTGAGCAGGATGTCGTTGGGAATGCGCAACTTGCCGATATTGCGCACCAAGGCGGCCCGCTCGAGGGTCAACTGCTCTTTCGATGTGAGGTTAAGGTGAATGGAGAAGCGCGAAGCATGGTCTACGACGCGGTGCGCGGCGCCTGTAATCGAAGCTTCCCGACAATCAATGGCCTCACCCAACAGAAAGAGCAGCTCTTCCTGTCGCGCAGCCAGTACCAAAGCCCCCTGCACCGCCCATTCCGTCTCGCTTTCCGGGGCCAATAGCGCCGCCGCTGCGCGCGGCACATCATCGCCCCGCCGCATCCGAAAAATCTGGAGCTCCGTATCTTGGGCGGTCCGTTCCACGGTCTCGTGGAATGCTTCGTCGTTCCCCAATACCGCCAGCCGTTTGAGCATGTCTCTCTCCTCTCTTACCCTATCGTCGCCATGTTACCAAGCCTTTCCCCGGAGGGCAACAACAAAACGGCCGCCTCGTTGTTTTCCTCTGACGTCCCATCAATATGACTGGACTTCGCATAAGGCGCAAGTGCGAACAAACGGTCGAGCTTGGTGTCTGAAGTAACGCAACGTGGCGAGAATCAAGTGAAACTGGAGGGAAAAACGATGCGATTGGTGAAATGGTTGATCTTAGCGACGGCGGCTTACGCATTGGTTGTGATGCTGGCGTACGGCCCTGCGCCCGCTTGGGCTCAAGACGCCGCGGCCGGCAGGCTGCTTGCCCTTGATAAGGACATGCAGCCTGTTGGGGAGTGCCCCCTCAAACACACAAGCGTCGAGGTCGATATTGCGGGTTTTATCGCGCGCGTCACCCTGACCCAGCAGTTCGACAACCCGTTCCTCGAGCCCATCGAGGCCATCTACACGTTTCCCCTGTCCGAACGCGCCGCCGTAGACGCGATGCTGATGAAAATCGGCGATCGCACGATAAAGGGCGTTGTGAAGGAACGTGAGGAGGCCAGGCGCATCTACGAGGCCGCGCGCGAAGCGGGCAAGGCCGCCAGCCTGCTCGACCAGGAGCGCCCCAATATCTTCACACAGTCGGTGGCAAATATCATGCCCGGCGACAGCATCTCGATCACCATCTCTTATGTTGAGTACCTCAAGTACGAAGAGGGGGAATATGCCTTCTCATTCCCTATGGTCGTCGGCCCGCGCTTTATACCGGGAACGCCGGACTCGCAGAAGCCTGTCGGGCCCATGATTGCCCCCGCTCCCGAGCGTGGCGGCACGGACGAAGTGCCGGACGCAGGCCGCATCACCCCGCCTGTCACGCCTGAGGGCACGCGTGCGGGCCATGATGTGTCGTTAGCCGTGCGCATTGATGCCGGGGCGCCCATCCAAAGCATCGAATCGGATCTTCACGAGGTGGACATCGAACGTCCCAGCGACACAACGGCTATTGCACAGCTTACGGACAAGGCGACCATCCCTAACCGCGATTTTGTGCTCCACTACGCCGTGGCAAGCAACACGATCGTAGACGCCGTGTTAACGCATAAGGCCGAAAAAGGCGGTTTCTTCACATTGATCATGCAGCCGCCTGCGCGGGTCGCGCCGGATGGCATTGCGCCCAAAGAGATGATCTTCGTCATCGACTGCAGCGGTTCAATGCGCGGTTTTCCCATCGAAAAGGCGAAAAAGACCATGCGGCTCTGCATTGAGGGCATGAATCCACAAGACACCTTCAACCTCGTCTCGTTTTCTGGCGGACTCGGCTATGCGTTCCCGGACGCCGTTCCCAACACCGACAAGAACCGCCGGAAAGCCCTGGATTACTTGGACAAGCTCGAGGGCAGCGGCGGCACGCAGATGATGCCGGCCATCCACGCAGCCTTGGGAGGCGCCCCGGACCCCCAGCGCCTGCGCATCGTCTGCTTCATGACGGACGGCTACATCGGCAACGACATGGCCATCCTCGATGCGATTCAGAAAAACGCAGGCACTGCCCGCGTCTTCTCCTTCGGCATCGGCAACAGCGTAAACCGTTTCCTTATCGAAGGCATGGCCCGGACCGGCCGCGGGCATGCGGAGATCGTCTCGCTCGAGTCCGGCGCAGACGCAGCGGCGAAACGGTTTCATGAACGCATCCAAAGCCCCATCCTGACCGATATCAGCGTGGACTTCGGCGGGCTGCCTGTCGAGGAGGTGTTTCCTGACCCAGGCGCGATGCCGGACCTCTTCGCGGCAAATCCGCTGGTGTTGAAAGGGCGCTATGCCCACGCAGCGGAGGGCGTGATCACGGTGCGAGGCAACACGCCCCATGGCCTTTTCGAGAGGCAGGTGGAGGTGTCGCTCCCGGCTGATGAGCCGGAACATGACGTGCTGGCCCCGTTATGGGCGCGCGAGCGCGTCGCATGGTTGATGGAGCGCGACTGGCTCGGCGCCCAACAGGGCAAACCCGACCCTGACATCAAGAAGGCCGTTACGCAGCTCGGGATCGAGTTCGGGCTGGTCACGCAATACACCAGCTTCGTTGCGGTCGAGGAAAAGATCATCAACGAGAATGGCAAGACCAAGCGAGTCGAAGTCCCGGTCGAGATGCCGGACGGCGTGAGCTACGAGGGCGTGTTTGGCCATGAAACCGACGCTGTCGCTTTCATGGGCGGCGCCGTAATGGGCCGCCTAGCTGCTGGAAAAGCGATGGCGGCGCCGCAAGCCATGCAGCAGCAGGCAAGAGGCGTGGCGGCTGTCGAAAGTCTGGAAAGCCGCCAGTTCGCTCCGCCACAGGCTTCCAAAGACGAAGAGGCCCCCGCGCCGGAACTCAGTTCCAGTTCGACGGACGACAAAGAGGCAGGAAAACTGCATCCGGCGCTCCGCGGCTTAGCCGCGAAGGTCGTTAAGGGAAGCTACACGGAAGGCCGCGTGAGAGTGCGCGACGGCATGGTCGAGGTCTTCATCACTCTTGAGGACGACTCGGAAGAGCGGCTCGATGAGCTGCGTGCGCTAGGGGTGAAAATCGTCTCTCATGCCCGATCCAGCAAACGGGTCCTCGCTCGGGTCCGCGTCGAGGACCTCGAACGGATTGCCGATCGCCCCTTCGTAAAGCGGATCGAGCCTCCGGCCTATTGACGAACTCTTAGAGCAACAGAGCACGGGCGGCGCTGAAAAACCGGCGCCGCCCGTAAATGCCGTCCTGGGCCTTAGTCCCGATAAGCCATGTTTGGCGGCCGTTCATGACCCAGGTGGTAGATCTTAACCTTCAGCGTACCCGCCGTTGCACTGAGTTTTCTCATGGCCGCGCGCGACAGGTCGATAACCCGCCGTTTTACATAGGGCCCCCTATCGTTACAACGGACAACGACCGAGCGCCCATTCTCCGCAACAACCAGGTAGTAATTGCCGAACTCGCCCTTTGGGAGCGCACAGGTTAACTCGTTATCATGCAGCCGCTCGCCCGAAGCCGTCAGCGTACTGCTGCTTGCAACCGTGTAATACGAAGCGACGCCTTCCGCAACAGGTACAGGGGGTTGCTGCGATAGAATCATCAACACCACAACCTCAAACATTGTGTTGGATTCCTCCTTCAGACACCTCTGACTGATCATCCCAACCCAAAGCAAGCCAACATCTTATAAAAACTCCAGTTCTTCTGTCAACGTTTCGCCTTCATGGAAGATTCCCTAGCTTTGTCGGCGCAAGGTCAAGGTATTGGGTCTCTCGGCATGGTTAGTGTAAGATCCCTCAGCCATGGAACACACAGTTCAGATTCTCGACACGACCCTGCGCGATGGATCGTACGCAATCGATTTCCAGTTCACACCCGAAGACACCGCTCTCATCGCCTCGGCGCTCGAGTCGGCGGGCATCCGCCTGATCGAAATTGGCCACGGTGTTGGACTTGGAGGCGCCCGTGCCGGCAAAGGCGACCAACCGGCGCCCGACGCCGCTTATCTCAAAGCGGCCGCCGGCGTATTGCGCAAGGCCCGTTTTGGCACGTTTTTCATCCCTGGAATTGCCGCGGAAGACGACCTGCGCATGGCCCGCGATTGCGGCATGGGATTCGTGCGCATTGGCACGAATGTCACGGAGTTGGAGCAAGGGGCGCCCTTCATTGCCCTTGCCAAGAAGCTAGGCTTTAGGGTGTGGAGCAACCTCATGAAATCCTATGCCCTGCCCCCCAAGGCATGGGCGGAAAAGGCCCGCGAGGCCGCCTCCTGCGGCGCAGATGTCGTCTGCCTTGTGGACAGCGCCGGCGGGATGTTGCCGGAGGACGTCCGCTCCTACCTTCATGAAGGGCGCAGCCGTTGCACCGCCGCCTTGGGTTTCCATGGCCACGACAATCTATGCATGGCCGTAGCCAATACGCTCGAGGCCCTCTCAGCAGGCGCTTCGGTGCTTGACGCTTCCCTGCAGGGCATGGGCCGCTCGGAGGGCAACGCCGTGACCGAAGTCCTGGCAGCCATCCTGCAAAAGCGGGGTCTGCTGCCAGGTCTCGACGTCAATGGACTGCTCGATATCAGCGAGGCGTTTATCAGGCCGTTGCTGCGCGAAGCGCGACACACGCCGATCGGGATCACCGCGGGACGCGCGAAGTTCCACTCCTCATTCCTGGCACGCATTATGAAGGCCGCCACAGGATTCGGCATTGACCCGCGCGACCTCATCCTGCGGCTCGGGGAACACGACCAGGTCGAGGCCCCCGCCGCGCTCATCGAGGAACTGGCGGCCCAAATCGCGGCCGATGAGCCCCGCCAGGGGGTGCGCGTGGATATCGCCGCGACAACTGCCGAGACCCCTGCCTGCTTCGACGAACAAGTCCGCGCACGCATCCTCGAGCTGCGGGAGAAGGCCTGCAAATCGGGCTATCCGTCGGTTCTCAACGTGGTCGTCACGCCTTACGAAATGACGCGCGTATCCCCGTTCTGCGACACCAACTACGGCTGCGCCATGACAAACATCATGCTGGCCGAGGCAGATCTGCTCGAAAACGTATTGCGCGCCGCCGACGGGCTGATCGACTATGTCCTGCTCGATGCCGGCGGTCACGAGGTTCCGGAGAACGCCCTTACACGGACCCGCTTGTTGCGTTATCTGGACCATGAGATGTGGGCCAGAGCAACAGTCAGTCACGTTGCCATTCTGCTGGGAGGAACAGTTGACGGACGCAAGGTGGCGCTCACCGGCGTGCCGCCGTTAGCCGTCCGTGCAGCCTTGTCGTTCGCTGAAGCGGGGGCGCTGGTCCGGCTCGACGCCGAGCTCGAAAAGGATGCGTACAAACTTGACGCCCGCACCGGTCCCGGCCGGATCGCCTTTGCACGTTTGGATGAAGCCGTCGCGGACGTCGACGCACTCGTCTCGCTTTCGCCCCGGCGTCCCTGCGTTGGGCCGGATCTTGTGGCGCGCATGGCGAGCGGGGCGTTGCTCTATGACGGCGGGATCGGCTCGCTGGAACCCGATGCGACGCCTGCTGCAGAAGTGCGCGGAGTCCGCGTGGTGCGCGTGGACATGCGCCCAAGCCTGGCTGCTTCCGCCCTCGAACTGATTGGCATGAGAAAGCTCGTTGAACAACATATGGGCCGCGAGGCATGGGACGGAGTCAGCGTGGTGGCCGGCGGGCTTATCGGGCGGAAAGGCGACGTTATCGTCGACAGCGTACGCCATCCCACCCGGGTAATCGGCATCGCCGACGGCAAGGGAGGGATCCTGGGGGCGCCAAGCAACGATCCTGGGGTGCAGCGGGTACGCCGCGCGATCGCCCAAAAACGGCTCAAAGGCGCCTGACGTCGCGCAGAACGACCCCTGGTCCGCTCCGTTCCACAGCCACGGGAACTGCGTCTGTCAAGTCCGTCTCGGCGCAATAGGCGACATCTGCGCTGAATCCCGCCGCATCGAGTTTCGCCGCGTGGGGCGCAGTAACAAAAAGCGCAGGGATCCCTTCTTGCCGGATCCGGCGGCGCCAGTAACCGAAACGGCCGGCCCCCTGCCCGATCGGCAGACCAAGCTTCCCGGCTATCGCGCAAGCCGCAACCCAGTCCTCTTGCGCATCAAACCCGGGGTCGCCCATCAGACCGGCCGGCACAAGCACGACGTCACGGCCGTGTGAGACGGCCGCTGCGGCCAACGCGCTCATATTGACGGTCGACCCAACGTACACCGCTCGCGCGCCCCAGCTTTGCACTGTACGGCCCGCCCCTGTCGTCGTGGTGAGAATCACGCACCGGCCCCGCGCCGCGGACACATTGCGCGGACTGTTGCCGAAGTCAAAGCCGTCCGGTGCGAACCCGCCGCGCTCGCCGAAGAGCAAGGCCTCGGGGTATGCCTTGCGCAAGGCAAAGGCCTGCTCGACCTCGCTCACGACGATAATTCCTGCACAACCCGCGTCGAACAACATCGCAGCGGTTACGCTGGCACGCAGCGCATCTATAATCACCGCTACGCAGTCGTGTTCGACTGCGTAGCGACAGCCTCCTTCTCCCTCGACAAGGTGGACCTTCATGATACAGGGACCGCCCAGTTGCTGAAGCTATGATCCCAACACAGGGATCCGTACAGCTTGGCCGCAGCGTTCGAGCGTTCGTGCTTCGCCACTCCGCGAAGATTGAGAGCCGCTGCGAGAATGCAAAGCGGACGTGTCATACTCCCTCCTCATGATGACGACCCCAACGGCGCAATGACGGCCATGCCAAGTTCCGATACGCCATTTTCCGCCCTGAACAATGCCGTTCCCTGCTATTTCGACGGCCCAATCATCTTTCCCGGGTCCGTCGCGGCATCGAATTCACCCGCCGTAAGGTACCCGCTCTTCAGTGCCTCTTCTTTGAGCGTGGTTCCATTGGCGTGAGCGGCCTTCGCGATCTCGGCAGCCTTGTCATAGCCGATCTTCTGGTTGAGCGCGGTGACGAGCATGAGCGATTCGTGGAGAAGCTTCTCGATCCGCTGACGGTTGGCCGTAATGCCGGCGACGCAGTAATCGGTGAAAGATCTGCACACGTCTGCAATGAGACGAATCGACTGGAGCAGATTGTAGATAATGACCGGCTTGAATACGTTAAGTTCGAAGTTGCCCGACGCTCCTGCGACGGCTATCGTCGTGTCGTTGCCGATGACCTGAGCAGCGGCCATCGTCGCGGCCTCGCACTGGGTAGGGTTCACCTTGCCCGGCATGATCGACGATCCCGGCTCGTTTTCGGGCAGAGCGATTTCGCCCAGACCGCAGCGGGGCCCGCTCGCGAGCCAACGGATGTCGTTGGCGATCTTCATCAGGCTGCATGCGACAGTCTTGAGCGCGCCCGACGCCATAACGACGGCATCATGCGCCGCTAAGGCCTCGAATTTGTTTGGAGCGGACACGAAATCAAGACCGGTTAGCTCGTTGATCTTCGCCGCCGCAAGATCGGCATAGCCTTCTTTCGTATTGAGCCCCGTCCCGACCGCCGTGCCGCCGACGGCCAGTTCCTTAAGCTTGGGAAGGACCAACTGAACCCGCTCGATGCCGTTCGTCATCTGCTGCGCATAGCCCGAGAACTCCTGTCCGAGCGTTAGCGGCACCGCATCCATGAGGTGCGTCCGCCCGATTTTGATGATGTCGGCGAACGCTCCGGCTTTTTGCGCCAGCGCATCGCGCAGTTTTCGCATGGCCGGAAGGAGCGCCTGTTGGATTTGCACGACCGCCGCAATGTTCATAGCGGTGGGAAATACGTCGTTTGACGACTGCGACATGTTGACGTGGTCATTGGGATGGACGGGCGTTTTGCTCCCGAGTTGGCCCCCGAGCAGCTCGATGGCGCGGTTTGCAATCACCTCGTTCACATTCATGTTGGTCTGCGTTCCGCTTCCCGTCTGCCACACTGAGAGCGGGAAATGGCCGTCCAGCTTTCCCTCGATCACTTCGTCGGCGGCCTGGCAGATGACTTTGCACAGACTGTCAGACAACAAACCCAACTCGTTGTTAGCCAGAGCAGCGGCCTTCTTGAGCAGGCCCAGGGCGCGGATGACCTCGCGCGGGATGCGCTCCTCTCCGATATTGAAGTTTACGAGCGAGCGAGCCGTCTGGCACCCGTAATAGACTTGACTCGGCACGCGCATCTCGCCCATGCTGTCGCGCTCGACGCGATATTCCACGGCTCCCTCCTCCTTTAGTGAGTCGTTCCCCGCCAGAACGAAAATCTAGCGCATACTGTTGGACGCGTCAAGGGGACCGTTCGTCTGCAGATCACGCAGAGGGATGCACATTGAGGAAATGCTGGGTGTTAAGATACCGGATGGCGTCGCCGCCGGGAAGGTGCGTTCCCCGAGAGTCCGGGCGTTGACGCGCAGGCCCATGCCTTGCCTGACAGCTATTTGTCTCTTCTGTTCTCGACATGCGTCTTCCCTTCCTATCTGCATCGAACTGCGCAATCTGCAGACGGTTTTCTCCATTATGCTCCGGCTTTGGATAGCGGGAGCAGGATCCGTATAATCGGCATTCTATCCAAGGCGGCGAGATTCACGAAGAACGAGAGGTATTTCTGATGAGCGATGGATATCAGATTGTGGTATGCGCCGGGATTGTGCCGGACCCCCTTCAGACCCTCGAGCCTGTAACAGGCCCTCAAGGCCCAACGCTTAAAAATGAGATGATGTTGCCGGCCGTGCTCGACCCGTGGGCAAGCCACGCTCTCTTCGAGGCGGCGAACGCGGCCAAAAACATGCCCAACAGCAAGGTCTACCTCGTCTCGATGGCGCCCAAAGCCAAGCTCCAGCAAGTAATGATGACCATCGCCCAGAAAGCGCCTTTCGAGTTGGTCGCCATAGATGGACCGTCCAGCGGGTTCACCGACGCGGCCGGCGTAGCCGCGGTCCTCGCCGAAGCCATCCAGGCCATTCCCGGGCTCGATATGGCCCGCGTACTGCTGTTCGGAGGCTGGGAATCGGCCTCGCGCGGCGCCGGCGCGACCCTCCAGATAGTCGGCGAACGTCTCGGTATTGTCGATCAATTCCAAGGCGTAGACGAGCTGACCGTCCAGAGCGACGGCAGCTTGCGCATACTCGAACGCGTCGAGGGGGGGCGCCACCAGGTCTCGCTGTGCGTGGGTCCCCCTGCCGTCCTTGGCTGGGCCACGGGGAACCTGCCCGAGCCGCCCAACAACCCTCAAGTGGGCATGATCAACATGCGGACCGTCATGCCGGCCTTGCAGAAGGCGCGTCCCGCCAAAGCCGACGGCTCGGACCTGACTTTCCTGAGCGTCGAGCTCCCCAAACAGCGGCGCGAGACGCGCATCGAAAAAGACGCCACTTCCGACGAGATGGCCCGCGATATCGTCGAGTGGATCAGGAAAGCCTGAGCGCGGCAGAAAAACGGCCGTTTTGCGGCGGCCCACAACAACCGGCAAGGATGTGAACTATGGAAACGATCCTCTTTCTGGCATATACGGAAGCAGACGGCAAACTGCCCAAACCGGCTCTCGAAGCCTTGGGCGCCGCAAAGGAACTGCAGGGTGCTGCAGGCGGCGCGATGACAGCCGCACTCATCGGAGAAAACGTCCGGCCGGCTGCAGAATCGATAGCTCATTGCGGCGCGCAACGCATCCTCGGCGTCGCTGGCCCTGACTTCGCTGAGGCGCGCTACGCTGCGGACGCGGCAGCGGCGGAAGCCTTATGCAGAGCAGCAGAAGCGACGATCGTTGTCGCGCCGGGCACGTCGCGGGTCAACCGGGTGCTGGCAGGCGTCGGCCATCGTCTGGGCGGGGCCGCGGACCTGCACATCACCAGAGTAGGCGCGGAAAACAACCGGGTGGCAGCGTCGCGCTGGTACTACCGCCAACGCATGCTTGCGAGCATCCAGCGCCAGCAGCGGCCGTGGCTGCTGGCCATTGACCCAGGCACGTATGCGCCGTGGCAAGGCGAGTCGGCTGAGGTGAACGTCGAGCTGGCACGCGTCGCGCTTCCCGCGTCCGCACGGACGCGCGTCCAGGGGTTCCAGACCCCGGACACGGGTACACAAACCATTCGCCCCGAGGCGGAGCTCCTCCTCGTGGCCGGCGCCGGTTGGACTAAGAAACAGGCGGACGGCCAAGCCCACGTAGACAAGGCGGCTGAGCTCATCCTCGATTTCCTCGGCCATACCAAGGCGTCCCTCGGAGGGAGCAAGTCCATGGTGGACCTGACTAGTGAGGGCCAAGCGGTCCTGCCGTTCATGACCCATCTCAACCAAGTAGGGCAGACCGGATCGACGCCGCGTCATCCAAAAGGACTGGCCACGTGCTGCCACGGCGAGGAGCCCCATGTCGTAGGCTGGCGCTTCGTCAACGAACGCCGCGCCATCAATCTCGACCCGAACTGCGGCTGGGCCCATGGCAAGGCCGATGTCCTCTACGTTGCCGACGCCTTCGAAGTGCTGGCTAAAGTTAACTCCCTCCTCGCGGAGGGCTGACTGGAAAAGAGGGGTAAGACATCATCCACAAATTGCGCAGACTATCGCAAAGAAGGTTTCAGGAATGAAGAATGAGCCCCAGTGAAAGCAACCTTCAGCTTTCGCGCCTCCTCAATTCTTTATCTGCCTTCATCTGCGTCATCTGCGGACACATTCTTGAGGAAAGGAGAACAGCCCCATGGAATTCGACCCGAACGTGAAACTTACAAGAGACAACCTGAAAGAACTGCCGCCCCTGTGTACCGACGGGGCTTGGGGCACCGAGATGCTGAAATACGGCGCCGAGCCCGGTGAGATGTGCGACACGTGGAATCTCGACGAGCCCGACAAGGTCTTTACAGTGGCCAAGCGTTACGTCGACGCCGGCGCCCAGATCATCCTTACCAACACGTTCAACAGCAACCGGATCGCCTTGACAAGACACGGTCTCGCTGACAAAGCTGCTGCCCTTTCTACAGCCGGCGCCGAGATCTCGAAGCGCGCCTCTGCAGGGAAAACCTATGTCTTCGGTTCAATCGGCCCCTGCGGGAAGGTTGTCATGATGGGCGACGTCGCGCCCGAAGAAGTCGAGGAATCAGCAGCGGAACAGGCGGCGGCCCTCGCCGAGGGCGGCGTAGACGCCATCGTTATCGAAACGCAAAGCGATCTCGTTGAAGCTGAAGCGACGCTGCGCGGCTGTCTCCGCGCATCCGATGTGCCGGTCGGCGTGTCCTTCACCTTCGACTCTGGAGAACACAACGACTTTACCATGATGGGCGTGAGTATTCCGCAGGTCTGCGCTTTCGCCAGAGACAGCGGGGCTGCCTTTGTCGGCGCTAACTGCGGCGCAGGCATTACGACCTTTGTGGCTATTGCAGAGCAGTTTGCCTCCTGCGGCATTGACTTGCCCCTTTGGGTCAAGGGCAACGCCGGCAGAGCAGAGTTGGACGCCCAAGGCAACACGGTCTATCGAGCCACTCCGGAGGTCTTCGCCGGAGTAGTCGACGAGTTGCTCGTCGCCGGTGCACGGTTTATCGGCGGCTGCTGCGGCTCAGGACCCGAACACGTCCGGGCCATTGCCCGGGCCATGGCTGCGGCACTCAACCGCTGAATGCTAAGATACCCCGGATTCTGCGCGCCTGACGTCCTTAGAAAGCATCCCGCGACGCCGGCTTGACCGACCAACGCATCACGACGCCTGCCAGAGCAATAACACACAAAGCCAGGCCCAGCGGGAGAATATAGCCTCCGTCTGCCGGCTTCGGAATGCCAGGCACTGCGCCGCAAGCGGGTCGCCTGTCGTCCCAGGTCACGACGAGGTTGTCCAGGTTGACCTTTCCGTCAAGGTCCTCGTCATGCCCTACGCCGATGATCACCTGGCCAACGCCTCGATCAGTCACCCCGTGGGGTTCATTTGCGAGGACCCGCGTACCGTCCAGATCCAAATGCCACACGCCGTTGTCAAGGTCGATCTCGATGACGACCTTGACGACCTGCCCCGCCTCGTACGTGCCTACAACTTGCCCGGTAGGGGTGTCCGCGTCTTCGGCCAGCACGATCCCGCCTGCACAGAAACGTACGTTGGCAAACACTTCGGCCGCCGTTCCATGCTCTCGAACGTACACGAAGTAGTCTTCGAGTCCCTCGAACCACAGGTCCATCCCTATCTTCACCACACCGCTCGCGTACTCGGCGCTGTTCAGAAACTCGAAAGCAGCGCCGCCTGCGAAGTACTCGTCAATATCCGACATCTCGAGACAGCGGCTCGGCATAGGGGTGTCGCGGACTATCGCCTCCGTGGACTGAACGATCTCGACCGGCTCCCCCACGGCAGCGCCGCCTGTGCCGATGGGCTGGTCTACAGGCTTCCCCTCAAAATCAGCCTCAATCCCCAAGTGAATCGTTGCCCAAGCGGCCGGCACCGCGTACGCGGCCAACCCCACAACCAACATGACCGACAAAGCTCGTGTGCAACGCATGGCCAATCCTCCTTTGTAATGCCCACGCTTAGCTCGTTTCGAATACTTTACACTCTTTGCGGCGTTTTGTCACATACCATGAGCACCCTAAGACCCCGTCAATTCAGAGACTTCTCCACGGGACCGGAAGGCCCCCCAAGGGGCTCGGTAAACCACCGAGACGGATTGGTGCGCCCTTGTCCAGCGGCCGGACATCGATCTCGTCGACATGGCCAGTCCAAACAACACCCGCTTCGACATCACCTTGGCGGCAGCAAAGGCGGGTAAGATGGTCTTCTCCAAAAAACCTCTCGCCATGAACAGCGCCGAGGCCCTCGAAATGACCGAAGCCGTCGAGAAGGCCGGATTGGGCGCGTCTTTCACCCCCGGGCAAAGTATCTCCAAAACTGGACCATCAGCCCTGCGTGCGCCAAGGCGACCTGACGTTCAGACGGCTTGACGATGACGCAGCCGTCAGCGGCCTTGCACGTCTCCTGATGGCTGAAGACGGCCTCAAGGTCACAGCCCTTGTGCGGGCTGTGGGGACTGTAATCATACCGCGCCTTCGGCGCCAGCGGCGCCGCGCCCTCGGCGGCGATTGTCTCTGGGGGACGTTCGTGTGTTTTTCTCCGGCCTACCGGTAATCCTGGACCTTGCGGAGCAGCTGGCCCTGCTTCTCTGCGTTGCGCCGGCGTCACGCCATGCCGCTGCGAAGCCTCTTGCCGAACCCGATTCCCAGTTACTTTGCGGGAGCAGCCCCGTCGGCAAACCGTGACGGGTAACAGACCTCGATGCATGGCGCCAGTCCCCAGTATTGGAGCGGACATTTCTACTTTGCGTTGACAGAATCAAATGAAGCAGGTTTGACTTTACCGGCCGCCCTTGGCTACCATCAAAAAGGATAGGTTCCCTGTCTTGTGCCGTTCGATTTGTGCCTCTTTACAGATTCAGGACGGGTAGCTCAGGTGGTAGAGCATCGGACTTTTAATCCGGTGGCCGCGGGTTCGAGCCCCGCCCCGTTCACCAATGATATCAAGGGCTTACGAGTACTCGTAAGCCCTTTCTTTTTGGCCGCTGTACAACGGACTGCCGTATACGCGCTGCAACAGGTTGCAGCGTATTGCAAGAGGATAGGGAAGGGCCGGCTTTCTCAGACGCTGCAAATTCTTTTTCCAGAATACCTTGTTCAGATCAAGCTTTAACTGCGAGCATCGGATTCTCCGCCGGGCGTTCGCCACGGGTGGCGCAGGGTGCGCGTTGGGCAGTGACTTCCGGAATCAACGTTTGGAGTTGCTGCGATATCGCCGCGCCACGCCATCGCGCGTCGAAGGACCTCAATTGCCTTGAGACACGGACTATGGTAAGACATACCTCTGCCACAGAAAGAGCGGCGCGTATTTCAGACTGTATTTGCACCTACGGAGGAGCGTCTGAAACTGACCGATTGACAGGTCGCGGGTTCGAATCCCGCCCCCGCTACACTGCCGCAGATCAAGTTTGCATTCTTCGTTAAACTTATGGTACAAAGTGTTGGTTAATAGGTTACATTTGCCAACGGTTTGAACGCAATGAGACCGCAGCAATCCCACGTGGAAAAGACACTGGCTCTCGCGAAAGAGCAAGGCGTTCTTCGCCCGCGCGACCTGGAGAAGCAGGGCATTCCCAGGCGCTACGCCTATCTTCTCTCTCGCACCGGCCAGCTTCGCCGGGTAGGAAGGGGGCTCTATGTCCATCCGGACAACCCGCCAACGGAAAACCACAGCCTTGCCCTCATAGGTAAGCGCGCTCCGGACGCCGTCGTTTGTCTCCTTTCCGCTCTTCGATTCCACGAGCTGACCACGCAGCTGCCTTCGGAGACGTGGGTTGCCGTTCATCCCAAGGCGCGGCCGCCACAGATACCGGAGATTCCCCTACGGGTTGTTCGCTTCTCCGGTCAGGCGCTGACGCAGGGTGTCGCAGACCACATCCTCGAGGGCGTCACGGTTCACATGACGAATCCCTCCAAGACTGTTGCCGATTGCTTCAAATACCGCAACAAGATAGGCCGCGACGTGGCCGTGGAAGCGCTTCGAGACGCCATCAAGCAACGCAAGGCCACCGTTCAAGAACTCGACCATTTTGCCCATATCTGCCGCGTTGCCCGCATCATGCGCCCCTACCTGGAGCTCTTCCTTTGAAGAAGAAGCCAAAGGACATGGCGGCGTCTGTCCGCGACCGCCTATACAATCTGGCCCAGCGCGAGAAGCGCGACTTCAATCTCATCCTGACGGCATTTGCGACCGAACGCCTGCTATACCGGCTCACTTGCTCTGAGTACGCCGACCGTTTTGTACTCAAAGGCGCCCGCCTTTTCGCTCTTTGGACCGACAAGCCCCATCGCCCCACGCGCGACCTGGACCTCCTCGGCTGCGGCGATGCATCACCCGAAGCACTGCGCCGGGCCTTCGAGACCATATGCAGAACCCAGGTCGAGCCTGACGGTCTGTCCTTCGATGAGACTGCCATGACCGTCGAGGAAATCCGGCTGGACCAGGAGTACGGTGGCCAACGCATAAAGCTCACGGCACACTTGGCGCAAGCGCGCATCCCGATGCAAATCGACGTGGGCTTCGGGGACGTAGTGACTCCCGAAGCCCAGTTGCTCGACTATACGCCGTTGCTTGACGCGCTGCCCACGCCCCGTATCCGGGCATACTCGCGCGAGACGGTCCTCGCGGAGAAGCTGCACGACATCTGGACCCTCGCCAACGGTTTCGACTATGACGGCCAGACCCTATGCCGAGCAATCCACGCCACCTTTCACCGGCGCAGAACACCCGTTCCGTCAGAATTGCCCCTTTCCCTTGAGAACTCCTTTGCCGAGGACGAGGACCGCAAACGGCTCTGGAAAGGCTTCCTCAAACGAAGCGCTATCGAGGATTCGGCGAGCGATGATTTCGCTGTCGTACTCGGTAAAGTACGCAATTTCCTTGGGCCACCGTTGCTTGCGGCGCATCAAGATGAGCCCTCCTTTGCGATGACTTGGCGCTTTGCGAAAGGCCGCTGGGATCCAGTCAACGAAAAGTGAGACATCGGCAGTGTGTTCGTCTTCCTTGACGGATGCGAGGTTCTCGCAGCCGTGACGCATGCCTGATTACCTCATTGTACTGCATAGTTTACCATTGGCTTCGACTTCTTCTACTATGCGGCTGAGTTCCAGTCAACTCCGCGGTTGAGGGCAAGCAACACACACGGGATGGAGGAGACCCATGTCGCCTCGATGGCGTGATGTACGGGTGTTTATTTCGTCCACCTTCCGCGATATGGACGCAGAGAGGGACATCTTGATGAAGCGGGTCTTTCTGCGGCTGCGCGAGTGCCTGCTGCCCTATCGCATCCACCTGATTGATATGGACCTCCACTGGGGCATCACGCCCGAGGAAGCCGAGAACGACCGCGTCCTCGACCTCTGCCTCGAACAGATCGACGTGTGCCGCCCCTTTTTCCTGGGCATCCTGGGCGATTGCAACGACATTGTTTCCCGAGCTCATGGGTAGAGGACAGGGCAAACGCATCTAAAATCCCAGTAGATGTTGAAGGAATGCCGAATCGAGTGCGGCGTAGATCTTCTTCTGTCTGAGCGAGCATTTTTTCGAGTTGTCTTTCTTGACGAGGTTGAGGGCAATTCTTCTGAGGATTGCAAGGTTCTGGGCGGCGTATCGTGTTCTTGCGCGGCTGTCGTCTTCGCGGAAGGTCACGTCGAGACTCCAGTGTAGCGAGTTTTCGACGCCCCAGTGGCCGCGGATGGCCCTGGCGAGTCCTTGGGCTTCCAGGGGCAGGCTGGAGAGGAAGTAGCGGCGTTCAATGGTATTCTTTCCCTTGATGTTACGAATGGACTCGACCATGCCGAGACTACGCAGGTTCTTCCAGAGGGGTTGGTCTTGGAACCAAGCCAGGTCGGTGGATTGCCAATAGCGCCGGGTCTCGATGCGCCCATGGCTTTTTTCGATGGTTTGGAAGAACTCCATCTTGGCTTGGTCCGCGGTGTCGGCGCATTGGGTTACACACGGTGGGACCGCGTCGTCGAAGAACTCCCGGACTTCATCGTGGACGTTGGCATGATTGCCCTTGAGGGCCAGGACGTAGTCGGCATGCTGGCCGACGATGTCGGCGGCGATCTCTTTCTGGCACCCCATCGCATCCAGGGTCACGATGCATCCCTTGAGTTGCAGCACGCGCAGGAGTTCGGGGATGGCCGTAATCTCATTGGACTTGTCGTCCACCTTGACCTGCCCCAAGACCAAGCCGTTTTCCGATGCCCACGCGCTGACAATATACGGGATTTTTTCTCCCTCGTTTAGGGCGCGGCGCAGGGCCTTTCCGTCGATGGCGACCACCTCGTCGCCTAGATTCGGACAGATGCCTTGGACCCATTGCACGAAACACTCCAGAAAGGCGTGCGGGTCGATGGCGGAAAAGACCCGGTTGAAGGTATCGCGGCAAGGAATGCCGTGAGGCAGTTCCAGGAAGGTTTCCAACCACTCCTTCTTGGCCTTTGCGAACACGACCATGTCGTTGAAGCCCTGTCCATTGGTCAGCTGCGAACACAGTCCGATAACAAGGATGTCGACCAGCTTGTGCCGCCGGGTTCGCTCCACGCGCGGCTCGGGCACTTTCTCGAAACACGCGATCAGGGTCTTGGCTTCTCGCGGGGATGGTTTCTCTTTACTCATGGCCGTCTCCTCGTATGGTTTGCGTTGACGCGATTATATAGGTTCCTATATACTCGCGTCCATGAAACAGACCAAGAAGATGCAGCGATTGCTGGAACGGATGGCGAAGATTGAACGGATGGAGCGAGGCAAGCTATGCCGGATGGGCGGCAGTCCCCACTACAACCATCAGACGTGGCGGGACGGCCGCAATGTGGTGCGCTATGTGCCCGCCAACGAAACGGAGTTCCTCAAGCAGGCCATTGACGGTTACCACCAATTCGTCAAGCTGGCCGAGCAATACGCCGACGAGGTCGTCAAACAGACGCGCAAGGAACGCAAGCGAGTCTATCCAAAGCAAGCCAAGCCCAACAAGCCGAATGCCCCCCACAATGACCAGAAGGCCCAAGACAGGAAAACCGACTCCTAAGCACTATTAGATGTGTTTGCCCTGGGGTAGAGGACAGCTCAGCGATTCCGCAAGGTGTCAAATTCGCATTCCTAAGGTGCTTTGTTTACTGAGGTTGGCACAGTTTGGCCGTATCGAGCAGAGTCGCATTCACAAATGGGGTGACTTTTGGGCCGCAATCTTGTATTGTATACAGATACAAGAAAGGAGGCCTCATGCACCGCGGCAAAATGTCGGTCCAGGAACGCAAACTGCGCTCGCGCCTCGCCCAACTCGCTGGCGGGAAGACGCTCATCCACGCCACGCTTAGTGTTCGCCATGTCACGTGCGGCAAGAAAGGCTGCCGCTGCACTCAGGGCGAGCGGCACCGCGCAGTTTATCTGGTGTCCAGTGTCAAGGGGAAAAAGCGTCAGGTCTTTGTGCCATCGGCCATGGAAGAGGAAGTCCGTGCGTGGGTGGAGAACTACCACATGGCCACCGACCTCTTGGAGCAGGTTTCCGAGGGGGCGTGGAACGAACTGAAGCGACGAAAGGAAAAGGACGATTCTTAGCCGCTTCTTCAAGTATGCGGACAAGATCTATGGCCTGCGGGAAGACCTTCAAGAGGTCACGGACCAACGCCAGTATCCGCTCATTCCCACCATCCGGATAATAGCGGGATTGTTCCTCGCGGTGACGGCACGCATAGGAAGCCTCAACGCCATAGAGGATGCTTTGGGCGGCAAGGGGACTTTGGGCACACGATGGCAAAAGTGGATGGGCGGTGAGTTGCCCAGCGCGGACCGCTTGGGCGAAGTGGCGGCGCTATTGAACCTGAACGAGCTTCGTGCGGCGCTTTCCGCTTACCATCGGCGGCGCAAGCGCAAGAAAACCCTGCCGTCCTTTCCCGGAGGCCTGCGTGTCCTTATCTTCGACGGGCATGAAATGTGGACAAGCTACCGTCAATGCTGTGAGGGAGTCCTTTCCCGCCAAGTGGAGTGTAAAGACGAGGTCCGCACCCAGTACTATCTCCGTTACGTGGCGGCCTACCTGATGGGCCCCACGGGGCATGTCCTGCTGGATCTGGAAATGCCGCGTCCCGGCGAAGGCGAGATCGCCACCGCCGAGCGCCTCTTCCTGCGCCTGCTCGAAAACAGCCCGCGGGCCTTCAACGTCGTGGCCGGAGACGCCCTCTATCTCGACCCCCGCCTGTGCCGGTTGATCCTTGGCAGCAACAAAGACTTCATCGCCGTGCTCAAGAACGAGAACCGGGCGCTTATCCAGGACTTCCGGGCATTGATGGAATTCGAAGACGGCCCGCCGATGCAATTTGAATACCACGGCAAACAATGCCGTTGCCACGACATCGAAGGCTTCACTTCATGGACGCAGATGGACGCGCCAGTCCGTGTTGTTCGCTCCCAAGAAACGTGCACTGTCCGCCGCCAACTGACCAAAGACGGCGAGGAACAGCGTAGTGAATGGCTCTGGGCAACCAGCCTCTCCAAAGCCAAGGCCCTCACCCACACCATCGTGCGCATCGGACACGGACGTTGGGGCATCGAAAACGAAGGGTTCAACGAATTGGTCCACGATTGGCATGCCGACCACGTCTACCACCTCAACACCAACGCTATCACCGCGATTCTGCTCTTGGTGTTCCTGGCCTACAATGTCTTTCATGTCTGGCTCGAACGCGGATTGAAGCCAGCGCTACGCCAACGCCACACTGCCAAATACTTCTCCCGCCAGTTACAAGCGGAATTCTACGCGGCGCTCCTACGCCCCGGATAACCACGCCCGGGTCTCGAATCCTTCCCGAGCCCTCTGTCTCACGCCAAATCCCTGGCAGAGGGCGCCTCCGTCCCTCCCGCTGCCCACCGGGCTCCCAGACGCCCCACTGAACCACCCGCAACTCCTCCATGCGCAAGAAAAAACGGGGAGAAAACACCTCTGCGAAGCTGACACAAGCGAAAATGCCAAAACTCCCCACTGAAACAGGCACTTCCTAAAAGGCCTGCGGAATCGCTGAGGACAGCCCACGTACGGATGGGAAGAGAAGTTCGTTACAATAGAGTGGTGTAAACAGGGCGCCGTACAAAGCGCGTCAATGAGGTATAAGGGATATGGCAAGGCGAGACCTGATTTTCAGGGTGTTTGTGAGCTCGACGTTCAGCGACTTGAAAGCCGAGCGGAACGCGCTTCAGCAACATGTGTTTCCAGCGCTGCGGAAGTACTGCCAGGAGCATGGGGCTCGCTTTCAGGCAATTGACCTGCGCTGGGGCGTGAGCACCGAGGCGGCTCTGGACCAGCAGACAATGAATATCTGTTTCCAGGAACTGGCGCGATGCCAGGAAATGTCGCCGCGTCCGAACTTCATCATTCTACTGGGCGAACGCTATGGATGGCGGCCGCTGCCGGCACGGATTCCGGCGAACGAGTTCGAGTCGCTTCTCGATATTGTGCCGGAGGCTGGGCGGGCGCTGTTGGCAGGAGAAGATACACCAGTGGCGTGGTGCGAAAACATCATCGAACAGCGGATAGGCTGGTACCGCAAAGACCGGAATGCGGTGCCCGAGGAGTACGTCCTGCAGCCGCGCACCATCTTTTTCCCCGAAAACGTGTCCGCCGAAGACATGCAGCGCATGAAAGAAGCCGAAGCACAAGATTGGCAGGACATTGAGTCGGCAATGGGTGGCTTCTTGCGCGATGCTATCAATGCCCTGGGCTGGTCCATGGATGATCCGCGCCGCACAGACTATGAGCAGTCGGCCACGCATCAGGAAATCGAACATGGCGCATTCCAGGCGAGCGAGGCGGAGAAACACGTCTTTGCCTATTTCCGGGAGATTACGGGCGCACCAGAAAACGGGCCGGCCAGCACCTTCATCGATACGGGGAAGGATAAGGACGATTTGCAGGCATTGAAAGAGCAGATAGGCTTAAGGTTGCCGCCTGAACACATTTTCAAATATGCCGCGGACTGGAATCGGGTTGAGACGCGGGACCGGTCACGCTCACGGGCGATGGATCTCCACAATGAGCCGGATCTGTCGCAACTTTGCGACGAGGTTTTGAGGGATTTGCAGGACATCATTGACATGGAATTGCGGGCTTTTCAGCAACATCCCGAACTGGAGCGAGAGGTTGATGCGCATCGCGAGTTCGCTACTGAGCGAAGCCGGCACTTTATCGGCAGGCGCAAGCAACTCAACAGAATCAAGAAGTACCTCGCCAATGGGGCCGACCAACTCCCCCTCGTCATCCACGGCGTTTCCGGCACGGGCAAGACAGCACTGATGGCCCGGGCATGGCTGACGCTCACTGCCCCAGATCAGGCGGTTGCGCGCTTTATTGGGGCGACTCCGCAATCGGCTGATCTGGGCAACCTCCTGCGAAGCCTGTGCCGACAGTTGGGTATTGATTCTCCTCCCATAGACATGAATGAACTGATCGAAGCCTTTCGCGAACGCCTTTCAGGCCCTGTGCAGGGTGAGGAAGGCGCAAAACCGGGCCCCACAGTGGTCTTTCTCGATGCCCTTGACCAACTTAGTCCCACCGACAACGCCCAAATGCTCGACTGGCTGCCGCGGCAGCTTGCATCGGGTGTCAAGCTGATCCTCTCGGTGCTTGAAGAGGAGCAATTAAAGACAGAGGAGTCGAAAACCGCCGTAAATGGCCCTTTCAGAATCGATCAGAAAATCTGGTCGGGTGTCAAGCCGATCCTTTCGATGCTTGGAAAAGAGCAACCAAAGACTGAGGTGTCGAAGACCGCAGTGAATGATCCTTTCAGCATCGCTCGGCAAATCTGGCCAAAGTCGCTTGCAAGAATCGGGTGTCTCGCCCCTGAGGACGGCAAAGAATTGCTTAAGAGCTGGCTTGACGAAGTCAACAGGACCTTACAAAAGGCTCAAGAGAATGATGTACTAACCAAGTTCAACGAGGATGGCCGCCCACTTTATCTCAAGATCGCGTTCGAGGAAGCCCGCCTCTGGCGATCATGGGACGGACTGCCTTGCACTGCCGATGGAGTATCGGGTTTGCATAAAGGAATCGAAGGCATACTTGCCGACATGCTGCAGCGGCTTGAACTACCCCGGCAGCACGGAAGGCTGCTTGTCGAACGAGCCCTCAGCAATGTCGCCGCCGCCAAGAACGGACTCACTGAGGATGAGATCTTGGATGTTCTCTCTCGCGAGAAGGCCGTCATGAACGACTACTTCGCACGCAACCCCGAATCACCACAAGAAATCGACCGGCTGCCTATCGTCGTCTGGTCGCGGCTCTACGCCGACATGAAACCCTACATGACGGAGCGGCGCGCGGACGGCACCGTCGTCATGAACTTCTATCACCGCCAGGTCGGGAAAGCCGTCACAACACGCTATCTAAGAGAGAAAGCGGCCAAACTTGCGGCCCACGACCGCCTTGGCGATTACTTTCACACGCTCGACTACTGGGCTGAATCCCTCGAAGCCCAGCGCGCCCGCGCCAAACGCTTGCCCCAGACACCACGCCCAGCCAACATTCGCAAAGTCGTCGAGCTGCCGTACCATCGCCTGGAAGCCGCCAAGCTGGGCGGCAATTTCGACCCGAAGTCCAAGTACTGGGACGTTGTCGCTGATCTCCTCACCGACTGGCAGTTTCTCGAAGCCAAAGCCGAGGCTGACCCGAACTCCTCGGAGGGCAACTTCTCCGGATTGTTTTCCGTACATGAGGTAAACAGGCAATGATCTTAGCACTCTTGCAGGACTTAAATAATGCCTTGGATGCGATGCCATCTGCTAATACGAGTTACGTAGCCATTAGGGAGATTACCCGAGCAGTTCGACGGGTTGCACCCCGAATAATAGAATATCCATGGTGTTTTTTTGGAATTCTTTATGCCGATTTGGTGTCGCGTCATGGAGCAGATGCTAGCGATCAGTTGCACCAGTTACTCACTGCATGGGAATCAGATCAGGGAAAACCCTGGTTGCGCTGTATACATGTTCCCCTTTCCTCTGGAGCTAACCAAACACCGGATTGGGTCTTTCACATTGAGTCTAGTGGCCAGGACGTAGCTTTGGCATATGCTCCAGAAGAAGACATTCTTTTGGCCGTAACAGCAGAGAAGAAGACCTTACTATGGAAACTTACGTCTGGCAAGATTCTGCATTGTGACTTTGTCGTTCCGGACACAAGACAAGAGACGATAAGGCAAACGCAAACTAGGGATGATAAAGAATTGACTTGGTTTGGCTCTATCTTGCTATTACCCGAGACCTTCTGTGTTACACTTAACAACAAACAAATATACTTTGAGGGCAAGAAGGGCACATCAGGCATCGATGCTTTAAGCATCGGCAACGATTTTCACATCGAGATTGATATAAGAGGTCGCTCTATTGAAATAGTGAAACCCTTCTACTGCGGATGGCGACCCCACGATTTATCAATAACGTCCTTAATCCAATTAGGCCCCGGAACGCGCTTTGCTACAGCATCCAAGTCTGGAGAGATTGCAGTCTGGGATGCAGCAAAGCTCGTAAAAAGCAATGCGCCATCTATCGAAGGTCATTCGACTAGAGTCAGATCTATTGACTTGGACTACGAGGGAAGAAGATGCATTTCCTTAGATTTGAATAGTGAATGCATTGTCTGGAATCTGGACGAAGCGTGCTTGGTACACAAATCGGCTTTAGGAAGGTACTCAGAAATTGGGCCATTTTTGGAATACCTCCCATCACAAAATCAAGCACTTGTGCAATGCAAGAAATTCGTTCAAATGCTCGATATTTCAACTGGCAGAACCAAAGACATAGCATGGCATCCAATATCCGAAAATCCTCGAGTTCTTGAAAAGGACTTTCAGACGTGGTTAATACCTCTCTGTGCTTCGAAATATACAGGTTATGTATTAGGGAAGTATTGGGGGCGTAAATTTGATTGTTGGATTGTCGATATATCCTCATATTTAGAGCAATTCGGTCGCAATGATTTTCAGGAAGCACAAGAAATTTATCAGATAGTTGATCATTCTCTTCCCTGGGGTATCGATATTGCGGCCTTTTCTGCGCACAGTGCTTTGCTGGCAGTAGATTGCTACAAAGGAGTGGCTATGCTCTTCGATTTGCGGGCCGAGAATCATTGGGGCGAAATCGTTTGGCAGCAACAAATGGACAGTATGCGGTGGCTGTGTGTAGATAACGCGTATACGGGGCATTTTGGTCTAGAGTTGAATATTTGTACGTCGCTCCCTTGTGCATTAAGCATGAACGCGCATCAAGGCATTATTGGGGATTCGCAAGGCAAGATTGCATTTGTCGATTTCGCCAGCGTCGCTCCTTCGGTTAGAACAGTTGTTGGACATACTGGCCCCGTAACTAATTGTTCGATATCCGCTGATGGCCAATATGCAATGTCTGTAGGGATAGACAAAGCCGTGATGCTCTGGGATTGCCAAGCGGCACTGCCGCTCGCCTCGCACGTTCTTGAACACACGCCAAGTTGCTGCAAGTTATCCGAGAATGGTGGCGTTCTTGCCGTTGGTTGTTTGGGCGGCGGCGTGGCGTTCTTCGCCGTGGACAACATTGATGGAGGACATCGTATCCCTCCAGCGCAACTTCGCCTGCAAGAAGAAGAGGTCCTTTCCCGTTTGAGAGAAAGGGACGGTGTTCTGCACAGCGATGACATTAACCATCTGTTCGAACTGATCGAATCCGCAGGCACGCCTATTCATATACGCGTCGCGGCAGCGGATCGTCTGAAGTCACTAACTACTACGGCAGAAGCGTCTACGCTCGACGAAGATCAACGCCGTGAGATCTATGCCAAGCTCATAGGGTTGATCGGGGATGAAGATTGTTTGCATCTGCGCTCAATCGCGATAGGTGCCATTCACGATCCGTCTTTGCTGAAATGCTTTGTCGAAGATAGAGACCAACGCGTAGCACATGGTGCGCAAAGACGATTGACATGGGTGACCGCAGGACTCTCATGCCCTCTAAAGCAAGGCAACGGCGAAACCACTGCGACCGTAACCGTCGGTGTCGAGACAGGACTCGATGCCATTCTCGCGAATGTCGTGGGGCGTGAAACCATAAGGTTCGGGCACGCTGTGACCCTCCGGAGACCTGACGTTGCTGCATCTGACGCAACCGATGCCACCGACATGATGGCTGTGCTCGTCCTTGCTGCGGGTCAAGGCACGAAGCTTGTGATTCGTGCTGAGGGCGATGATGCTCACGCCAGGCGTTTTGTGTTGAATCTCTGTGGTCTGTTGGAAAGCCCTGACGTCAATAATCTGTGGCTCGATCGTCATCTCGTAGAAGACCACAAATGAATTACGTATGCAAATTTCGGAGGGAGCGTGCTGCATGATCTTCTCCCTCGCACAAGACTTCCATGACGCCGTGGCGGCGATGCCCGTTGAGCATCCGAAGCACCGCATGCTGGGCCTGCTCGCAGAAGCCATCCGCCGCGACATCTACTTCATCGACCGCCATCCGACTACGCTCTTCCAGTGCATGTGGAATTCCTGCTGGTGGTATGACTGTCCGGAGGCGGCAGAGTATTACAAGGTGAGCGATGGCGATAAGAGCACTCCACCATGGGAGCAGGAATGCATAAAGCTTTCAGCGATTCTTGGGCAATGGCGGGAAGCCAAGGGATATATAATGCCCGGCTTCATTTGGGTACGTTCACTTTATCCATATACTTGTAGACTGGGTGCGCCACGCAGCACTGTTTTGCAGCCTGGACATGGGGCCGATGCTACCGGGCTTTTGGTGATTGAGAATTACCTAATTTCGGCTGGAGGCGATGGCACTGTTCGCCTGTGGGATGCAACTTCATTGCTGTCGCTTGCATCGGTGAAGGGTCACAATGATGCCGTAACATTTCTTTTGTCGGAATCTGCCAAATGCTTCATCTCGGCCGCAAAAGATGGCCGCGTGCTTCGATGGCATATCGAGCGCTTTGGGACGCCTGAAGACGTAACAAGTGTCGTGGAACTCCCGGAGCATCTCCGAGACAAGGCGAAGCCGAACTGCTCCTTTGCAGATCCGTCTGTAGACCCCCTTACTCTGCCAAATGGCGGCCGTGTTTTTGCTGAATGCTGTGGTAAGACGGACAAAGGGGTGAGCAAAATGCGTCTCATCATGCAGAGCCGGGCTACAGCCCAACAGATGACGCTTCACGAAGAAGACGGAGACGTAAGGGCGCTTATCTTGATGGGGGGACGGGTGGTTGCTGCTTGGAGTAATTGCGTCTATGTTTGGAACGCCACATCCGGGCAACTCGAACACATCTTCAGGCATCCTGATATTGTGGATGTATTGGTTGCCCTTCCCAATGGACGGATAGCCACGGGCTGTTGGGAGGGCTATGTCCGTGTTTGGGCTCTTAACAGCAATGAGGCGCCTTTGATAGATTCAGACCGTCAGAAAGAATTCTGGCGTACCGCATCGTCCATACGATTTGGCACTTGGGATACTGAATCAAGGAAGCTCGTCAATCCCCACTCAAGAACATGGAATATCTCGGTAAAGCCATGTAGGGATGGCGATGTAGCCGTAGAAGAACACCAGCATTGCATTGCCCACTTCCCCACGGGAGGCGGCTTTTTCCAGCCCGGCGATTTTGGTGCGGCGTGGGATGGATGTCTCTATGTGAAAGAGAGATGGGGTGTCCTTCATGTGATGCAATTGACGGAAGGTTAGGTTCACATTCCAAGTGGCTTCCACAATTGCCGGATTAGGGGTATAAACCGGCGTTTGAGCACTTGAGGCTGCCTATGGCGATGTGTTCCCCCGCGCAACACTGGGGTAACCCCAATAGGCCTACGGCATCGTCCGGTATGCGGGGTAGGCCGACGGGACTCCTGAGGCAGCGTGCTTCAACCGTCTTGCCAGGCAAACGTTTCGCATACGCGGTTTTCAGTGGCGATGTTGTACAGGTCTTTGTGCTCACGTCGCGCCGAAGAGGACTGCAAGGGCTTTTTTGATGACCGGGACGGTGCGGCGCCGGGCATGGGTGCGGGCTTGTGTAGCGTCCTGCCCAAGGAGGCTGCACAGTTCCGCCAGGCTGTTGCGCACGGCGGCCACAGCTTCATACACGTTTCCGTTTCCGAACCGTAGGGGCGTATGGAGCATGAGGTCCAATTCGACCAGGCGGTGCGTGATGACGCTTTCGAGGTCCGGGGGGAGGAGGCTGTTCTTGCGAGTCAGCACGGCCACGGCATTCTGAACGGCATGCAGGATTTCGGCGGTGCGGTTCAGATGATGCTGGCGCTCGATGCGGCGAATCTCGCGGGCGAGGCGGGTGTTGGCGCCATCCTCGGGTTCAGGCATAGGCGTCGGTCCGCGGTGGTGCATGAGCGCCTTCACGTGCGTCGGGGTTATGGTTTGGCCGGGCCAGGTTGCATCGAGTCCTTCGAGGAACCCCTTCAGGTCGCGGAAGTGTCCTGCCCAACGCTGCTCGGCGAGCATATCTATGACTTGGGGACTGAGAGGGCACTTGGTTTTCTCAGACAGGTCGGCCCACATAAGAGCGATGATTTTGCGCAGCTCTTTGCCTTCAGTTTCGATGGGCGGCGTGTTGATCGTGGTTCGTCGAAGCCGGTGAAACAGGTCTTCGCGGAACAGACCTTGTTCAACGAGACGAAACAGGTTCCGGCTGGTTGCGGCGATAATCCGGGCCGACACAGAGACTTCTTCGGTCGCACCTACGGGCAGGATGCGCTCTGCCTCGAGCGCATGGAGTATTTTGGGCTGGCACTCGATGGGGAGATCAGCAATCTCATCGAGAAACAGCGTTCCATTGTTGGCGCGAGCCCAAGCTCCTTTCTTGCCTGCTTTGAGCGCGTTCGTAAACGCTCCCGAAACATAGCCAAAGACTTCCGATTCGAACAGGGGTGGAGGTATCGCGGCGCAGTTAACCGTGATGAAGTCTCCCGAACGCTTACTGCAATCATGGATAGCTCGAGCGACGATGCCCTTGCCCGTGCCGGTCGGTCCAAGAACCAGTACGGGCATGTCCGCGCGGGCTGTGATGGTGATGAGCTTTCGAACAGTTTTCGCGTCGATCGAGTGGCCGCGAAAGAGATCCTCCAGGTGGATATTTGCAGGCGGCTTGATGTCCGGCAGCAGGTCGAGGAGGGTTCTCTTAAGGTTTGTGCGAGATTCGCACATGCGGTCCGGATGCTCTCCATCGTCGAGGCGCTGCGCCATCTGCTCGAACAACGCATCGGGAACGCCTGCCAGAATCGACGTGTCCGCTTCTTCGGGAATCTGCCTCAGCAATGGCCGCAAACCTTGACTGAGCAGGCGTCTCTCGGACCTGTAGCTCGTGCGAACCGCCTGTATACCGCCGGCATTCAGATCAATGCAACTGGCGAATCCCTTGTTCTTGTTCTTTGTATAGCACCGCTTCTTCGGGAATGCAGCCCGCAACACCTCGTCTATCCATTCGTTAGACAGCACATGAGCGCACTTGGGCTCGCAGAGCACTTCGCGAAGCCGGCCCGGATCGCCGTCATGCACTTCAACCAGGGTTTCGTTCTGGGAATCGACTCGTATTGCCAGCATATTCCCCCACTTTGCGTATTAGGGTTGTTCATGATGACTGTGTTGAGTTCTTGAAATATTAACCCAACATTTCGATTGAAACAACCCAGCTCTCGGTAAAGCCTCCCGGGACTGCCCGATCTCTAAGCCACGGCTTAGCAGCGCATTACTGCGTGTCCGCAGACTGGCCCGATTCTTGCCTTATCCATGGACGGCCACATGAAGGGAGCAGATTGTCATGAGCGCGTCCGACACGACCATGGGAAATGGGCAGGTATTCACGAAGCAGAGCCCGGCCCAGTTGGTGAGACGCATGGCCGGTATTGTTGGGGAGGCATGGCCTGACCTGGGTGAAACTAAGGAGGTGGAGCCTGGCCAAATTCAGTTTGCGGGACGCGAGGGAATCAAGGTTATCGTAGGACGCGACGAGGGTGGGGAGGTGTACGTCGAGTGCGCGCTCACTTTGCGGTCTGGAGGACTACCTGCCGAGGCACTGGAATCCGTGACGGAGCTCTCGGCCCACTGGATGCTCGGATGGGAAGAGGCGGCAGGGCAAACTCCGCCCGCGCTGGGTCTCAGGCGGTTGGTGCGGGATGGGATACCAAGTCTTCTGGAACTGGCCGAATGGCGCCGCGAATTGGACTTGATCCGGCAGGTGGCGGCTCTCGTATGCCCTGCCAGGTCAGCCTCGACCGACGAGGCCGCCTTGCGCAAGGTATTCAAGGGCATGCAGGGGATCGTGAAGCCGGTGATGCCCTGGGCCGGCGGTGACGACGGGGTGCCCGTCGGAGTGTCTAACTGGGCTGCGGAAACGGCTGACTTGTTCGAATCGGGGCTGTGCATCGGCATTACCTGCGAATGTGATATCGAGCGCCGGCTTGCCATCGTCTTGGTGGCCGGGGCCTGCCTTCAGAAGGATATCGTTCTTGGGCAAGTCCTGCTCCCCTCACTCGATGCGCAGAAACTGGTGCAATTGGCACAGAACACCGAGGGGCGGCTGGTGATGCCGGCGCGCGCGCTCGGGCTGACCGTGAGCCCTTACGAAATGGGGAATGCCACCACCAGTCTTCTTGCGGTGTTGAACAGCGCCGGCACTCCGTGCCTGTTTGAAGGCACGTTCAGCGAACTGCAGACATTGTTCCATGGCGGCCAGGGAGCGAAGAACGACCCCTTGATGCCCGTTCTCCGGCGGGTGCCGGATATACCGGTCGAAGCGCTTGCCTCTTTCGGGATGCGCGAGGCGGCTGAAGGTGCGATGCTCTCCCCCAAGACTCAGGCCAAAGCAAATGAAGACATCCTTAACGCGCTGACCGGCCACCCGGGCAACACCGCGAAGCGACTACTTCCACATCTGATCAAACATGCAGTTGCCAAAAGCAGCAGGGGGTGTTTGCCCGATGTAGACCTCTTCGCATCCCGCCTGGGTCTATGCCATGAAACATTCGCGGGGCTCGGGACACAGCGTAGTCAGGACCGATCCGCCGAGGTTCAGGCACACTTCCTGCAGGGAGCCTGCGACCCTCAACTGGGAGTCTACCTGCGCGAACGGGTACTCGGACAGGAGCGGGCCCTGGACGAGTTCGGTGCGCTCCTGAAACGCGAGACGCTGACCCGGCCCTTGGGCCAACCGTTTACCGGCGCCCTCCAGGGAACCCCTGGCACAGGCAAGTCGGAAACCCTTTCGCTGTTGGCGAAGTGGCTTGATGTTCCGTATGTGGTTATTGATGCTGCGAGCATGCCAGATCCGCATACGGCGGCTTCGCAACTTCTGGGAAGCGGCCGCGGAATTGTTGGCAGTTACCAGGCGGGGCGTCTCGAACAGGTGGCGAAACACCACCGCGGGGCCGTGGTCGAAGTGGCGGATTTGGACCATGCAGTCCCGTCGGTGCGGAGCGCTTTGGGCGACCTCTTCCTGCAGATATTGGAAACCGGGGAGGCTCAGTCTGCCGTAGGCAGTATGTTCTCATGCTCGAATCTGGCGATTCTCTTCACGCTGAACCTGCCCGGCGGCAAAGATGAGAAGGCATACCGCCGGACCGGCTTCGGGCCTGCGCCGGTACACGCCGATGTGAGCAAAGACGTACAGCGCGCGGTCAAAGAAATGGTTTCAGGTGCGTTTCTAAGCCGCGTGGGCGAGCCAGTATTATTCGAACCTCTCTCTCTGGAATCCCGCGTGCGCATCGTGCATCGGGCAATCGAGGACAGCGCGCGCACCGCGCTGGATCGTTTGGGCAGCCCTTCTGCACGGATCACGGTGGCGAACGGTGCCGCCGATGCCCTGCTGGCGGGGTGGGAATCAAGCGCCATGAGCCACGGCGCTCGGGGGCTTGTCCGGCTGGCCCGCACCGAAACCGCGATTGCTGTCGAGGCATGGCACGGCCCGGCATTCAGCAGGAAAGACGGCGTCCCTTGGATTGAACTCGCATTCGACGGAAGGTTGCGCGTGAGTGTGAGCGCCGCGGAAAGCTAATGGCAACACCGTCCGTCACCCGGGCGGAATAGAAGGGAGAATCCCATGCGATTTGCACGGCGGTCAAAGACGGAAGCGTATGCGGCGCAGGACGCGAACCGGGCTTCCACGGCCCCCAGCATCTACGATATCCGTGACACTAAACAACTGGCCAAGGCCGGCCCTTCGGAACTGGTGGCGCTTGTGCCAGACAGGGGCCGCCCGCCCATCGTTCTGCCGAAGCGGATCCCGGAATCCATAGCCGGGGCAATAGCCGACGCGGAAATGATTCACATTCACGGGCACACCGGCACTGCGAAGACGGGCTTCTTCGAGGCGCTTGCCTATGTCCCGGAGAATTGGAAAGCGTTGTGCGCGCTGAGGGGCATCAAGTACAAGCCGCTGCGCGTGTTTCCCGTCGAAATGGTTGTCTTTGACACGATCTCGGAGATGTACTACCGCCGCGCCATCCGGGACGGGCAGACGTATGACGAGCCAAGCTGTATCGTCAATGCCATCCTGGAGTCGAAGAAGGTGCTGGATGATGTTTATCCCGTCATCTGGCTCCGCGAGATTGGCCGCGTGTCCACGGCCGCCATCCAGGGCGGCCTGCTCAACCTCATGACGCAGGGATTCACCCGGATATCTGACAACGCCATGGTGAGCGGGGCCGGGGTCGCTTGGTTCGCCGATTCCAACTACCATACCGATGCAACGTCCACGCATATCCTCGTCACCCAAGACGACGCACTGAAACGCCGCTGGACGGTCAGCATCGCGTTTGACTTCCCCTCCCCAGAACAAGAAGTCGAGATTCTGCGTTATCTGATGAAGACCAAGTATCTCCCCGCGACCGATGAGGGCCTGGTACTCAATATCGTGGAGCTTGGAGGGATGCTGCGCACGCAACGTGCGCAGGGGAACCTGTTGAGCCTAGCTCCGCCGACAATCTATGGGTATTGCGCGTTCATCCGGGAGGCCGCCCGCGACCCGCATTACCCGCTGCCGGATGTCGCAAACCTGACACTTCTCGGGTCGGCGAACCTGGAGGACCGTGAGGCGGCGCAAGCCCTTTTCTGCGAGGTGTTCGGATTTCGGCGTGAGACGGCCAACTCCGTCGCTGCGGGTGGAGACTTGGTATGATGATGCAGGACGATTACCTGATGTATGGCTCGTATGGGGGATACGGGGCCGCCGGGTGCTCCACCTACGGGCACGGGAGATATGGCGCCCGTGTGCTTCCGAAGGAGACCTGGGCGGGAGCGTCCATCGACCGCGCCTTCAGCGAGGACACGCCCTGGACATTCAAGAGACAGGGGCAGATCAAGTTCTACCAGGCCATCCAGAACCTGCGGAGCGTCCTGCGCAAGAACGACCTCGGGTTTGCCTTTCCGGAGAAGGGTGAGGGTGCGCAGCCCCAGTTGAGCGCCTTCTACACCTCGTTTCCCTGGCCGGCTCGCGCCGCGCTCGGACACACGATATACATGGAAACGGAATGCCTCATTTATGAGATATACAAAGCGATTATCGCGCCTGTTATTGACCTTGATGAGGCCAACAGGCACGGCAAACTGCTGCCCGCATATAAGCAGGTGTGCCATGATGTCGCGCTGGCGCTGGCCCACCGCGCCATTCTGGCGGATCTGACAAGGTCGCCCGAACTCCGGTGCGTGGAGATTTACCGGCTCTTCCAGGTATCACAGTCGTCATTGCGCTTCCGGAACCTCCATGATGTGATTCGGCATGCCGTGCTGTTCGGGGATGTGCTCCCCGAGCAGAGCGAGATGCGCCTTCACCCCATGACGGCGCAAATACTACGCTGGTTATCCGACATTTCGAGGGATTATGCCGAATTGGAGGGTGTGTCGGACGGGGAAACCGCCCTTGCTTCCTATGCATCCTGGGGCAAAAAGATCATGGCCGCTCTACTGCCTCTTTTGCCCGCCGAACCGCCCCCCAAGCCGCCTCAACCTTCCGCCAAGAAGGGGCCCGGTCAGCCCGCCTTCAACAGTCGGGGGCATCAAAGATACGAATACGGTCCCCAGCACGAGGAAGTGGAATGTAATTCAGACTGCATTCCCCCTTTAGGACAACCGAGGGCCCCCGCGCTGACGCAACCTGCGTCTCACGGGGATGTGCTCAAGAATCTGCTGAATTCGAGGCAGTCCGGTTCGCAGACGCCAGAAGACGTGGCCAATCTTGGGGCGGGCCTCGACGAAGAGGCCAATCGGGACAAAGATACCGAGAAGGCATTCGAAGACATGACCCAAACGGCCTACAAGGCCAGCGGGCAGAATGCCCAATGGGAGGATATGCGTGAAGACCTGGTTGGCCAAGACATCGAACGAAAACCCTTCGCGAAGGGCCCTCTCGAGGGGCAGCCGACAACGGGGATGAACATCACCCGCGAGCTTGGGGGCAAGGAGGTCGGGGGCGAACTCTTTGACCGGCCCGTCGCTCTGAGTGAGAACGAGGCCGAAGTGCAGATGCTGCGGAACGACGCCTTCCCCATCGCCGACGTACTGCGCCGGAATCTGTACCCGAGCCTGGTGGACGAGTTCATACTGGAGTTCCCGCGCACATCGGGACAGATGGACCCCCGGCGCCTCCCGATAGCGGAATTCAGCGATTCTGTCTACCGCCAGACCCGCGTGTCCACCCAACGTGATCCCGCGGGCAAAGCACTCCTACTTATCGCCGCGGATGGCTCGTCGTCATTGACAGACTCCCAGATGCGCATGTGCAAGCTGCTGGTGGCGGCATGGCTGGAAAGCGTCAAAAACAGGCAGATCGAGATCATTGCGGCACTTTACAGCAGCGGCCCGGTCGGCAACCGGGGAGGGGCGCCGCTGGTGCAGTGGATGTATCACCCCAGAAAAACAGCGGCGTTTTCGCACAGCGAGGCGGTCCGGGCCGTCGCCGCCCTGCCGGATTCGGGGCAGGGCCGCCAGTCAGACGCACTGTCTCTGACATATCTTCTGGATGAGGCAAAGGCCTTGGCGCGAGGTTCACAAACGTATCTGATTCTTATCAGCGACTGCTCATGGAACAAGTCCTTCCCCGCTTCCAAGAGCTCGCCCATCGAGGAAGTGCGGGAGGTCTTGGATTCTGCGCGAACCCAATTCAATCAGCGACTCCACATTACACTGGTTGCACTGGAGGACAAGGTATCCGAGGAAATACGGGCCGCCGTGGATTCGGTGATGGTGATCGAGCCCAACGACCTCGTGAACGCGGCCGAAGCGGCTCAGGTCATTGGGTCCTACGTGGCAAACTGCGTTTCTGAACGCCGCAATATCGCGTAAAAACAAGAAAAGGAGGCTTTATGGACAAGGCCGCCCATAGTGCACGAACCCGGGTGGACACCGGCGAGCATGGCGCATCGTGGTTTCCTTCCAAATACTACGCTGCAGGGGTTTGGCACCGCAGGGCGGCGTATGATCCCGAAGGCCTGCAGTCCCTTTTCTGCCTCCTGCGCGAGTACGATGCCTTGCGGCACACGCTGTTTACGGAGGGCGGCACGAAGGATCTGTTGAACGCAACGAACCAGGTGCTTTCCAAGGAAGTACGTATCCAAGGGTTCTATGGAGAGGCGACGGTCTCACTCGCACAGCCCGACAAACTCAGAAGCAGCCTGCGCACGATCGGCCAGGGGGATGTCAGCTTCAGCGTTCGCCGGCTCGAATTCGGCATGCCCGCCTATTACGTCTCCCGCGTCAGTCAAGACTGGTACGATCTGTACAGCCTCATTGCCGAGGATTTATACCGCAGTCCTGAATACCCCCTCCTGGATGAACGCTTTGCCCGCCTCATGACGTACGGACGCGAACGGTATTTCCTCAGGCTCTCGCTGTTCCGCGACGACGCACGGAACCTTCTCGCCAAGCGCTGCGAGGAGGGCAACGCGGAAGTGGATGCGCTTCTCTACGCCTTGGGAAGGTGTGTTTTCCAAGGCGCATGGCACAGCGACCAGCGGTTTGCCTTTCTTGTATCCAAAGGCTTCGGCATCCCCTCGTTGCGCCACGTCATCGAGCTGGTCTACCTTACCCTCGGCTGCGACCTGAGTACACTCCGGCGTTTTCTGACCGACGACATGGCCCGGTTCTTCAAGGAGATCTATCCCAACCCGGGCATCAGCCGGTTGCTGTCCATGCTCGACGGCATGGACGCCGCGGCCATGAGCAGTCTGGCAAAGACCGGCCTCGAGATGTACAAGCGTTTGTCGCATCATGTAAACACCTTCCTGATGACGCCCGTACGGTGGCAAGCCGGACAGAAAGCGGACATCCCCCTGTGGAAACCTGTTATCGCAAACGTGGGGCGCCTCCACATGATCGCGGGGACAGTGGCACGAAACAAGAAGGCAATACGGGCCATTCGACTGGTTGAGGACGAATCCATGGCGTGCATGAACGCGCTTCTGGACAGCGCCGCGTGAAAAGGGGACGCATCAAAGCGGCACCCGACGAGTTCACAAAGGCGCGCCTCGGGAATCCTTAACGCATGCCTGGTTGCCTCGCTGCACTTCTTCGTTCACCATTGGCTTCGACTTCTGCTACTATGCAGTTGATTTCCAAGCGGCAACGGGGCTGAGGGCAAGCAACACACACGGGATGGAGTAGACCCATATCGCATCGATGGCGTGATGTACGGGTGTTTATCTCCTCGACGTTCCGCGACATGGACGCGGAGCGGGATATCCTGGTGAAGCGGGTCTTTCCGCGGCTGCGCGAACGGCTGCTGCCCTACCGCATCCACCTGTTTGATATCGACCTGCGCTGGGGCATTACGCCCGAGGAGGCCGAGAACGACCGCGTTCTCGACCTCTGCCTCGAACAGATCGACGTGTGCCGCCCCTTTTTCGTGGGCATCCTGGGCGTCATGGGATCACGTTTGTAGCACCGATATATGCGGGAGCTACGCATCCGCTGTTTGGAAAGGAGTAAGTCATGAGCCTGTGGAAACGACTGTTTGGCAGCGGCAAATCGGACAAGAACCAACCCGAGCATGATTCGGAAGCACCGGCCCCGGCCAGCGCTTCAGCCCAATGTCCGCCAGGCGACACACCGCCCGGCACAGCGGGGAATGCCGACTCCGCGAGTCTGTGGCAAGAAAAGGTGACCCCGGCGAACACGAGTAGCGCGCCCCCGGACGCCGATCGCGTTTCCAATCCGGACCCCAAGTCCTCCGCCAAAGACCGCGTTGTCCGCGTCTTCGTCTCTTCGACGTTTCGCGACATGATCGAAGATCGCAACGAACTCATGGCCCACGTCTGGCCGGCCCTGCGGAAGGTCTGCCGTGGGCGGGCGGTGGAGTTTGTCGAGGTGGACCTGCGCTGGGGTGTCACCGAAGAACAGTCGCAGCGGAAGGAAACGCTGCGCCACTGTCTGGCGGAGATCAAGCGCTGCCGTCCCTACTTCATCGGGCTGCTGGGCGAACGCTATGGCTGGACGCCCGGCCCGGAGGCCTTTACGCCGGCGCTCCTGGATGAAGAAGACTGGCTGAAGCGCGAGGTCGCCAAACACAGCGTCACCGAACTGGAAATCTATCATGGCGTGCTCAACGACCCCGAAATGGCCGGGCGGGCCTTCTTCTATTTTCGCGACCCGCACTACGCCGCGTCCCAAGGCGGCGACTACCTGGCGGAGGATGCCGCCTGTGCCGCCCGCCAGGAAGCGCTCAAACAGAAGGTGAGGGCGGTTTGCGACGTTAAGGGCATCCCCCTGCACGAGAACTATGCTCATCCCCACGCCCTCGCCGTCCTCGTTCTCGCCGATCTCACGGGCGCCATTGACGCCGAGTTCCCGCCCGACCAAACGCCCGACGACTGGTCTCGCGAAGACCGCGACCACGAAGCCTACGCGAAGAGCCGCCGCACCGCCTTCTACATCGGGCGCGACGCCTACTTCAACCGGCTGGACGCCTTTGCCCGCGACGGTGCCGATGGCTGCGGTCTGACCATTCTGGGCGCGTCGGGGGGCGGCAAATCCGCGCTCCTGGCCAACTGGGTGGCGCGCCGGCGTCAGGTAAACCCCAACGACTTCGTGTTTCAGCATTACATCGGCAGTTCCGCGATGAGCGCCGGGCATCTGGCCCTGATGCGCCGGCTGATGGTGGCCATTGTTCGCTGGTGCGGCGCGGACGATCCCGCCGGCGCGAGCGGGCTCGAGGAGGAAGAGAAGAAGATTCCCGCCGCGGCGGAGGAAATCGTGAAGGTCTTTCCCGACTACCTCAGCCGCCTCGCCGGACGGGCCAGGCAGAAAGGGGTCCGGGCGGTCCTTGTTCTCGACGCCCTCAACCAGCTCGAAGACCGGGAACGCGGTCGTCTGCTGGCCTGGCTGCCGTATCGCCTGCCCGGTGAACTGCGTCTGGTCGTCTCCGCCCTGCCCGGCGACACATTAGACGCCCTACAACCACGCGACTGGCCCGCGCTCACCGTCGAGCCGCTCACAACGGAGGAACGCGTCCGGCTGATCGCACGCTACCTCGCCCACTTCGCGCAGGGCCTTTCCGAGTCCCGCGCGCGGAAGATCGCGGGCGCGGCGGCGGCCTCCAATCCGCTGTACATCAAGACCCTGCTCGACGACTTGCGCGCCACGGGCGACCACGAATTGCTCGACCGGCAAATCGCAGACTATCTCCAGGCCGCCGACATCCCCGCCTTGCTAGGCAAGATCCTGACCCGCTTCGAGCGCGACTACGAGCGCGACTGGCCCGGGCTGGTGCGCGAGGCCTTGTCGCTGCTCTGGGCCGCCCGCCGCGGCCTGACCGAACCGGAGTTGCTGGAGGCGCTGAAACCCGCCGGACAGGAACGTCTGCCCGCTGCCCTCTGGTCGCCAGTGCGCTGCGCGCTGGAGGATGGCCTGGTTGACCGCGACGGCGTACTGGCTTTCGCGCACGAGTACCTGCACGTGGCGGTCGAACGGCGGTACGTGCCCGATGCCGGCACGGCCCGGGCCTTGCGCCTGCGGCTGGCCGACGAATTTGCCGCGCGGTCCGTGGATGCGCGGCAAGCCGACGAACTCCCCTGGCTGCTGCGGCAGGCCGAATCCCGCGACCGTCTCCGCGCCTGCCTACTGGATATTTACCGCTTCCTGCTGATGCAAAAGCGCGACTGGAACGAACTCCTCGGCTACTGGGTGTGGCTGAGGGAAGAGCGTTCCATGGGCCAGCCCGCAGGCTGTCAGTCGACAGTGTGAGGACTATCGGGATCGCTTGCGTGACATGACTCAGGGCGCGGACATCGTGTTCCTGGCGCTGGGACTGGGTGGCGGCACGGGCAGCGGGGCTTCGCCGGTCATCGCCGAAGAAGCTGCTGCTGCTGGCGCGCTCGTGATGGCCTTTGCGACCCTGCCGTTCCACTTTGAGGGAAAACCACGCATGGACCAAGCACTTGACGGCCTGCATGCGCTCGGCGAACATGCCGATGTGTTGATTGCGATTCCCGACGGCCGGGTGGCTGAACTGACGGATAGCCGGGTGAGTCTGGGGGAAGCGTTTCACATGAGTGATGAAGTGCTTCACACAGGCATTCGCGCTGTTGCCGACGCGTTTTCCAACCGCGGTCTGATAGGCCTGGATATTCCTGATGTCTGCAACATGTTGAGGGGACGCGGCCGCGCCGTGATGGGTATAGGGGTATCTGGTGGCGCAGAACGAGCAACCCGCGCCGCCAAAAACGCCCTGACCTGCCCGCTCCTCGATCACACGGACATCTCCCGCGCCTTCTGCGTCATCATCAGTGTGCGTGGTGGGAGCGACCTGCTGATGCGCGAAGTATCGGAAGTCCATGCCCAGGTCACATCAAGCGTCGAGCGTAACACTCGAATCATCATCGGTACCATCGTGGAGGATGAGGAGCGTTCGGAGATAGAGGTGGTCATCATTGCGGTTGGAATACGGCCACCCGACGAAGACTCTGCCTATAGCGCCGAATATCGAGGCCTATAGGTTTTCGACCCAGTACCGCAAGGTCTCCACCAAGGGATTTCTCTCAGCATGGGTAAAGGCATATTCATCGAGTTCAGGGGTCAGGTTCCAGAGCATCGCGCCGACGGCGCCCGCAGACACAGCGCCATCGAGGTATTCGGTCACTGTCAGGGGTGTTGATCGGGTGGGGTATTCCTCGAGCATCCACGGTATGCCCGATGAGAGCGGCGGCAACGCGTCCGGGAAATCACCCATCCAGGGGTAATGGTGGACGGCGAGATAGTCGAGCCCGGCATCCTCGACCAGGCCGATGAACGGGGCGGATACGCCAACCGTCACAAACAGATGGGGAGCGCGCGCGTGGATTGTGTCAGCGCTGGCGGCGATGAAGGCGGCCAGATCGGCGCCGGGTATGGGAGAAGATGGTTTGGTCGAGGGGTCGTCTGCATCTTCCCAAGCGCCCCCATCCGTGTGGCTCACCAGCCATTCCGGCTCGTTGATGAGGTCAATTCCGAACAGGCCGGGATGGGTCCCGAAATCATCCAGGAACGGTTCCAGAAACTCGGCGATAAAGGCTGCTCTGGTTTCAGCGTCGTGGAGCAGTTGGCTTCTTCCGCGTAGAAGAACGCCATCCACCACCTCCGGTTGTCCGGCAATCTGGTAATCCATCAGGACGAATTCGATGCGGCATCCCAAGTCCCTGGCCATGTCCAGCAGCGCTTGCACATCTTGGCGGAACAACTCGGAACACCCAACCACGCGCGCGTCGGCATCCAGGGCTGCCCGGCCATCGTCCAGGAGTCCCACGCGGACAACGTGGACGCCGGCCCGCGCGGCGTAATCCAGATTCGTGCGGACAAACCCTGTCCGCCGGGATATGCCGTTACCCAAGGGGAACCACGCGGTAGCGCCAAAGTTCTGGCCATAGGCGATCGGCTGCCAATTGGCGCCCACCAGAAACCGCCGTTGTCCTTCACGGTAAAATCCATCTTCTCTGAGTTCAAACCGTTCGGTCGCGGAGAGGGGCGCCGGGGGCTGTGCGGGGAGGTCCGGCGGCGGGGAAAACGTCACCGGAGGCGTTATCGTGATGCTGGTGACAATAATGGTGCCACAAAATAGATCCCTGTTCCGCGCGTTCATGCCGAACTTGACGCCAAGCGTCCGCACTCGGGTGGGACCGAAGCCCGGTGTAACGATATTCTCGTCCCCCTCGCCAGGACGCATACTGATCCGGTAATTCCCGCCGCGCGTTACATTGACCCACTTTGAATAACACGTGCCCCATTGCGCGTCCTTCACAAAAACTTGTATGCCGTTTGGTGCGTTTGTGGGACCGGCAAATGTGGCGGGAACCCAAAGCTGCACCGTGACTGCCTCGTCACTGAGGTCCAGCGGAACCTGGCTTTCAAGGCCCGGATAATACCGCAGATCCAACAATATCTCCCCGCTCGAGCGTTCCGGATCCTGGCCCTTCATGTCGGCCTCAAGCACCAAGCGTCCATTCGCATTGGCAACAGAGACGATTCCGCGGCTATCCACGTAATCTTGGGGAAGCCAATCGGCGGTTGTCGTCACAAACTCCGTCCCTGCCTGCTGCGAGAGTGGACACGCCGAAAACAGCAACAACGCCCAAACTGCCGCAAGAGTATGTGCCATCCATTTCTTCACAAGCCGCCTTACCATGGTTTCCACCTCTTCAAGACTCGCATCCTTTCGCAAATCTTATCTTGCCAGTATCGAGTATACGGACATGCCGACCGTCTCTACAAATTCCTCGACCGCCGGGTAGGCGGGTTGTGACGCGCTCGAAGTCCTTGCTGACAGGCGTGTTCCGCCAAGGCGCGCACTCACCCACTGGATGCAAGCCTCTTGCGCGGAACGGCGCGCCTTGGCTTTCGTTGCGCGCCACGAATGGATGCTATCCAGCGATTTCGGAAATTCAGTATTTGGGTACGCTTCTGTGCTACTATTCGGAGCATTAGGGTACTTCTTCTGCCCTGATCCCTGTAAGCTGGTCCGTGGATTGTGAGAGTCCCAACCCGGCGACGGCAGACAAAGGAGCCTCGGAATGGCAAACCGCAAGCGGCACGGCCCTGAACAGTTTTTTCGGAAGCTTTCAAAGGCGGAGCTTGGGGGGAGGACCCCTTGCCGCTTCCGCCGGTCCGGTAAGGTGTGGAACCTAGGGAGCAAGTCTGATGTCCACAATCACTCCGAAACCCCAATCGTTGTCTCTGAAGGCGCTATTGCTCGACACAGAGGGGCGGTGTCTGCTGCTGCGGCGTTCGGCAGCTTCGAAGGACAACGCCGGAAAATGGGAAATGCCGGGCGGCAAGATTGATCCGGACGAGAGTTTCGATGTGGCGCTTGCTCGCGAAGTACGCGAAGAAACCGGCCTGACCATCCGGCTGATCCGCCCGTTTGAGACCGCCATGTCCGATCTCCCCGACCGGCAGGTGGTCTACCTGGTGATGTTGGCGCAGGCGGAGCCGGGCAAGGTCCGGTTGAGCGAAGAGCACGACGAATTTCAGTGGGTAGCGCCCAGCGATCTCGAGGACATTGATTTCTCGCCGCAGTTCCGCGGCGTGGGCCGCCACTTCAAACAATTCATCGAGTCGCAACAGCCACCGGCACCGCCGCGCCCTCCTGAGGCCTTGGTAACACCCGAGAAACTCGACGGATTTCTTAAGGACTTCGTAAGGGCATTGCCGAAGCACAAACAGCTGAAGGACTTTCTGATCGGCGTTCTCGAAACGGCCATCAAACCGCAATTCCCCCTGGCGACCATCGGGGGCCGAGCCAAGGGGCTGGTTAGCTTCGCGGATAAAACCGTCAAGAAAAACAAATATACCGACCCCGTCCATCAACAGACCGATCTCGCCGGCCTTCGCGTGGTCGTTCATTTACCGTCCGAAGTCGAGGCTGTCGAGCGCATTATCCGCGAGATATTCCACATTGACGAAGCTAACAGCCTGGATATGCTTTCGCGCCTAGGTCCCGACAAGTTCGGTTATCGCTCGGTGCATTACATCGTGCAGATCATTAAGAACAAGCCGGCGGGAGTGAAGATCCCGCCCGGATTGATGGGGCTCAAGGCAGAAATTCAAGTGCGCACTATCGCCCAGCACGCCTGGTCGGACATCGGCCACGACCGGCTCTACAAAGGGGCATGCGAGATTTCGGACTACTGGAAGCGTGAGGCCAACCGCGTGGCAGCGTTGCTCGAGGCAGCGGACGAAGAGTTCCAGCGTTTGGTCGAGGGGATCTCCTTCTACGAGGCGCATCAGCCGCGCTGCGCGGACAGCGACAGCGCGCGCAAGTGCATCGAATTGACGCGCGTAATCCGCAGGCACGTCCCGAAGGATCTTGATCTGGCGCTGCGCCACGCCCGCTTGGCAGCGGAGATCGAGGACTGGCAGGAAGTCGTCCAAGTGGCCAAAGATAAGAACATAGATACATCAAAAAAACCAATGATTATGGCATTGGGCGGTTATGCTATGTATAAGCTGGCCAGAAACGACGCCAAACGGAAAGCAGCATGGCAGAAAATGGAAGAGGCAGCACAAATATCTCCGCGCATTGCGGAGCCGAGGCTGCTGCTGGCCGATTCCCTGGCGGAGCAGAGGCGCAACCTTGGCGCCCTCAAGCACTATCTCAAGGCTTTCGAAGCTGAGCCCGGCAATCCGGCGGCGCTCAGCGGTGTGATTCGTCAAAAGGCACTGACCGCAAGGGATCCTGAATTCGTCTCGATTGCGCGGCCTGCGATTCAGACGGCCATTCGGCGGTGCGGCGAACTGGCTGCAGCCCAGGCCGACCTGCCCCGCGCGCGGTATCGAATCGCGGGATTCTTGCAACTGCTTGGCGCCGACAAGGAATGGGAGAGCCTCGCTACCTTTGCCCAAGCTGTGCGCGAGACGCGTTCGCCGGATGCACTTGTGAGTGCGCTCTGCGATGCGTCCCTGTTGGCAGGATATGAACCCCATCGGCAGGATTTGGAATGCGCCTTGCGATTCCTCGCGGCGGCCTTGCGCTCTCGATTCCTGGAAATCCCCATGCCGGAAAATGTCACATTCCCAGCTGCGAAACCTATCCAGCATAACGGGCCTTTTGTCATCGTCGCCGGCGGTTGCGACCCGTGCATCGAATTAAACATGGAGACGTATCGGGAGTTGCTGCATGCGGCCTTCGCCGATTTCGAGGGTGTGGTGATTTCCGGAGGCACGGAGCAAGGGGTCAGCGGGTTGGTCGGCGAGATAGCGCAGAAGTCCAAAGGCCGTATCCACGCGATCGGTTATCTTCCGCCCCAATTGCCAACAGATAACACCGCCACGCGAGACGACCGATACAAAGAACTGCGCAAAACAGACAGCAAACGGTTCTTCAGCCCCACTGAGGCGGTTCAGGTGTGGCTGGACCTTCTGGCCACAGGCGTCACACCCGCCGATGTCCGGTTGCTGGGAATCAACGGCGGACTCATCGCGGGCCTGGAATACAGATTTGCACTGGCCTTGGGCGCGCGGGTGGGCTTGCTTAAGAACAGCGGCCGCGAAGCCGAGCGGCTTATTCAGGATTGGCCGCCCGATAGGACACCCAATCTGTTTGTCCTGCCCAAAGACCCCATGACCGTTCGCGCGTTCCTACATTTTGGCGTTGGCGATTCCACGACACTATCGCCGAAAATCGTCATGACTGCAGCCAGGCAAATACATGAGGACTTCCTTGATCAGCAGCGCTACAGCCATCCCGATCCGGTTATGCAGCCGTGGGCAAAGCTTCGCGAAGACCTGCGAGAATTCAACCGTAATCAGATCGAATACCTCGAGGATATCTTGCGCGCAAACAACTTCGCGATCCGCCCGGCGGGCCTGCCACCTAACAATCCCGCGTTCACCAAAAAGGAGATTGAGCGCATGGCTGAGATGGAGCACGGCCGCTGGGTACTGGAACGCATCGCTTCCGGCTGGACCTATGGGAGGGAGAAAAGCGTTAAGAACAGGATTTCGCCCTACATCGTGAGTTGGGAAAACCTACCCGAATCTGTGCGAAAATACGATCGTGAAGCCGTTCACCTTTGGCCTGAACTCCTCGCCAAGGCAGAACTCGAAATCTTCCGGTTGCCAAGAAAAGCACGCGCGACCAAGAAGCGCGGCAGAAAGAGTGGGAAGTAGCCGATTTGCTGGATTCGCGCACTGTCGTTCCTGAAAACTCATCCGCGGTCATAACCCATAAGGTCGCAGGTTCGAATCCCGCCCCCGGTAATCACGGCGATAGTGTCTCAAGAAAATCCCCATAATTTCCCGCAAAATCGAGCCACATCGCGAATACGTGATATTTGTCCGACAACCGCCCCTCCGTCGGGTCTGTACAACACTTTGTACAACACACTTTGGTAATTGGCTGCAGGATATTGCAGCTGCCTGCAGAGCCGATCATTGCGTTGCAACCGGTTGCAGTATATTGCGTTACGAAAGATCGAACTTTTAATCCGGTGGCCGCGGGTTCGAGCCCCGCCCCGTTCACCAATGATATCAAGGGCTTACGAGTAATCGTAAGCCCTTTCAATTGCGTACCAGGCATGGTGCTGTTCTTATGAAGTGCAAGTCCTCTGCAGGACCTCGTAGGGGGAAGTGCGAGGCAAAGACAACTGCGGTCACGCGAGACATCGTGGGGAGGACGTCAGGGCCTAAAACCCGGACGTCCGGAACAGAAACGCACACAGCTTGCCCGAAAATATGCCTTGACTTGCCGCGGGCCTTACCTTATAGTGATAATAAACCGTGACGGGTCGTCGGCTGCAGAGAGTAGTTCTGGGTTCGGTGAAGCTGTTTCCGAAAGCTAGTTGCGATTTCTTGTATTCTGGTTGCCCACCCTATCCGAGTTGCAGGACGACTCGAAGCGCGGAGGTTTGTGGTCTTTGTGGACGCAAGAGGAGGAGAAAAAAATGTATCGCAGTTACTTAGCATCCGTAATGATCCTGGCAGTCATGCTTGTCGCCATGTCCGCCGGGGCACAATCCAGTCCGCCCCCGGTACTGGGCACAGTAAACCTGAACCTGGATGCCTTTGTGGAAGGCGTGACGGTCCAGAACCGTGAACCAAGCGTCGCCACGAATGGGGCTGGGACATGGATAGCGGCATGGGCTCAGGGCGCCGAGGGGGGTGGGCGCAACATGATCACGCGCACCTCGACGGACAACGGCGCCACCTGGGGTCCTGAAGTGATGGCAAAGGTCTACAACCAAGCCAATGTGAACCGCGCCAACGGCGGTCAGCCAGACATCGCCTACTCGGACGGCGTCTGGGTGCTCACGTGGATGTCCCGTAGCCATTTCACCGATGAGTCGGCTCGGCGTGACATAGGCGTCGTGGTTTCCTCGGACGACGGTGCGACGTGGTCGGATCCGGTGAATCTGACGGCCGACACCCCAATCGGCACGGACTACAATCCTCGGGTAGTCGGTCAGCCAGGCCAGGAAATATGGGCCGTTGTTTGGAATACGGCCAAAGACCCAGTCGGCGGGGACAGGGACGTCCGCTACACCGCATCGGAGGACGATGGGGCGAATTGGTATCCAGTAGACGCGCTGGGTCCTTTTGTTCCCGATGAATCCAATCTCGCGGGAGACTACCCGCCAATCAGTGGGGCCTACGGCAACCAGAGGTTTATGTTTGTATGGTCAACGGCGAATGATTTCACGGGCACAGCCGGTTCCGATCTCGATATCGGATGCCGGTCGTGGGTGTTGGACGGCAGTGGCTTCAATGACATCTCTTACGTCAACACCACTTTTGCTGGCGACACGGTCGTTGACAAGGACCCCTATGTGGGCTACAACAGTGTAGACAACACCTGGATGGTCGTCTGGACGACCGAAACCGACATCTACAGTGCCACATCAGCCGACGACGGCGCCACATGGTCCGATCCTGTGCTGGTCAGCCAGTCGACGGGGTCAGCGGCCAACACGCTGCGGCCTGCTTTGGCTTTCTGGGACGGCGGCGCCGCCGAGACCGCAGGTATGGGGGCAGGGGGCACTTGGGCTTGCACTTGGTCATCTGAGGCCGACTATCTGGGTGCTGAGAGCGCTGAGCGTGACGTCTTTGTCGCGTTCTCCAACGACAACGGCGAGACTTGGGGGACCGCGGCCCTGGTGAACGAATATGGGGACACCCCGGGAGAGGTCGCATCGGACCGCGAGCCCCGTATCGCTTTCGGCGGAGACGGCCAGGCCATGGTGGTTTGGTATAACCAGAACGCGGCCGTGGCAATGCCCGGAAGTAATTCCGACCGTAACGCTTGGTATGCCATTCTGCCCTACGGGGCCGACAACGACGACGACGGCGTCATCAATGGGCTCGAGGGCGTGGACGCCTACCAGGACCCGGATTCGGACTACAACGGCGACGGCATCCCCAACAGCTGGTACCACCAGTACGGTTACGACCCGACCATCAGTGGCCTCCGAGAGACCGTTTTGGATCCGGTGACGGGCTTTACACTGGGCGACGCGTATGACATAGGCGCCGACCCGACCAACCCGGATACGTGGCCGGAACACGAGGAGCCCGAAGGCTTGCCAGTCGCAGGCGTGGGTGGTTTGCTGATGCTGGCTGGTGTGCTGGGCGCTGCGGCGAGGCGTCGCATCAGGCGAAGGTAACAAGTCGATATAACAAACGGATAGGTTTGTCTGTGAAAGGGGCCCGATATGGGCCCCTTTGCTATCTGCGTGCCAGGGTGGCGCTGTGGTTATGGGGTGCAAGTCCTCTGCAGGAGCTGGTAGGGGGAAGGGCGAGGCAAAGACAACTGCGGTCGCGCGAGACATCGTGGGCAGGACGTCAGGGTCTAAAACCCGGACGTCCCGAACGGAAACCGGATATAAAGCCGGGGTGGTGGGGCAGACCTGCCATGGACGGCCACAGCCGATAGCCATTCGGACACACATCTTGGCAAACCCGGCGAGGCCCGGCGGACAGAATAGCGTCTTACCCTGGGAGGTCTCATGGCCTGGCGCGCGATGGGGAGTTGCGCTTCTCAGATTCTGGAGACGGCGGCAGGGCGTCTTCTCGTTCCTATTTGTTAGTTTCGAATTCGAAGTCTCCATCATGCCGCTTTTTTGCAGACCTTTGGAAGCATAACCCCCGGTTTTTCGTGTGCTCAGCGCGCTCCGGTGCGTACTGCACGCCTAACAGACGGGGTCGCGGCGTCGAACAGGCAGCGGGTCAGAATGGGTTGAAGTAGTCCCAGGTGCGTTGGTCCGTGTCCTGGAGCTTGCGCAGGACGATAAGGTTCACCCCAGGATTCACATGCCGGAGGCGTACAGCCAACGCGTCAGAAGGATCATAGACACGCTTCGCCGCAG
>CAZBQH010000424.1:0-4067 GCA_964493915.1 uncultured Nitrospiraceae bacterium | reverse complement strand
CCGTCTCATGACAAGCAGCCATGACGAGGGCGTCGACGTTCCGGTTGATCATGTCCTCGATGATGCTAATCTGGCGCTCGACCTCGGTCTCCCTGGGCGGGCCATTCCAGATGATTCTCGCCCCAAACTCACGTCCGGCGCTTTGCGCGCCCGCGCGCACCGTCTGCCAGAATTGATGCACCAGTCCTTTCGGGACAACGGCGATCGTGTACTCGGCCAATGAATCCGTCGACGTCTCCGCCCCAGCGTCCTCGGGAACGGCGTCGCCTTGTTGGCCCGGTCCGCCACAACCTGCGACAACGCCTAGGAGAAATATGGGGAGCAGCACTTGTTTCATGATGCAAAACCTCCAGAGTCTCGCCTTCTTACTGCGACCAGCATAGACCCAAGCCGGCCCTTGGATCGACGTCAGCCGTCATCGGTAAGCAGCCCCGCCCGCCGTTTGCGAAAACTGTCGTAGAACACGAGGAAAATAACCAGCGCCCCCACAAGAACTTGTTGATAGTACGGGTCAAATCCCTTCAGATTCGAGAAGTTGATGAGGACATTCATGATAAGCGCGCCCGCGAGCGAGCCGACGCACCCCCCTTGCCCGCCGGTAAGGCTTGCACCGCCGATGACGCAAGCTGCGATCGCGTCCAGCTCCCAGCCGACGGCCGCGTTCGGATCGCCGATGCCTACCCGCGACGCGTAAAGCATCCCCGCGAATCCGCTCATAGCGCCGGCAAGTACGAAAGCCAGCACCCGAATCCGCCCGACTGGAATGCCGGACAACCTCGCTGCGCGGGCGTTGTCGCCCGTGGCGTAGATGGCGCGGCCAAACCGGGTAAAAGTCAAGACCACCGCGAAGACAAGTGCAAGGGCCAACGTTATCAGAACGGGGGCTTGCCACCCATGTACGCCGCCCAGATACCGAAACGGTTCGGGTAAACCAAATATGGGCGTCGAGCCTGTCAGGATATTGGCCAGACCCCTGGCCACCATCATCATGCCGAGCGTCGCGATGAACGGCGGAATTCTGCCCTGCGTCCACAGCAACCCGCTGACGGCTCCACACGCCGCCCCCGCGGCCAGCCCCAACACCAGCGCCGCCGTTACAGGCCACCCCTTGTCAACCATTAAGCCGCAGGCAACCACGCCGGCCAGAGCCGATACGCTCGCGACCGACAAATCGATGCCGCCCGCGACAATCACCAACGTCTGGCCCAGGGCCATCACCCCGACGATCGAGGTCCGCGACGCAACCGAGCGCAAATTGTCGGGCGTGCGAAAACTCTGCGAGGCCGCAGCAAAGACAATGCACAAGCCCGCAAGGATGAAGAGCGGCGAATACTGGGCGAGCAGACGCTTCATTCAGGGCAAGGGCAGGCTGACAGGCCGCCCTTCCTTCGCCGAAAGGTCGGCAGCAAACACGACCTCGTGCGTCTTATAAGCGTCAGCTACGTTGACGTGCGATTCACGGTTCGTGCGGATGCACTCCACGAAGTGAGCCACCTCGTGGGTGAAGGGATGGTGGGTCACGTCGCCGCTGTCTGGAAGAATCGTAGGAATCTCGACCCAAGACGTCTGGCCCGGGAACTTCCGTTTCGAGTAAATGCGGTTGTTCCGTATCGTCCCCTCCGTACCCACCAGATTGATGTTGAAAACATAAGGCTGGATGCACTCGATGGACGATGCAACCTTCGCGATGCGTCCATCAGCAAACTTGCAGATTAGACAACTCGTCGGGTCGTATTCATACTCGGCAAAATCCGGGCCCCTGCCAAAGGTGCTGTATTGGCAGACCTCGGCGATCTCGCCGCCCATAAACCAGCGGACAGCGTCGACGGCGTGGCATCCCGCCGAGAGCAGCGAGCTCCCGCCGATCTCCTTCTTCACATTCCATGAGTACTGGGCGTACCACGGGCCGATGCCGTGGAAATAGTCGACTTCGCCGAAAAAGACGTTGCCGATGGCATTGTCGGCGAGTTGGGCCTTAATGATCTCGAAGAGCGGGTTCCATCGGAGCACGAAACTGACCACCGACTTCACACCGGCCTTCGCAACAGCGTCGCGGACAGCGCGGGCATCCTCGAGAGTGGTTGCCATGGCCTTTTCGAGCAGAAGGTGTTTGCCGGCTTCAGCTGCCGCGATGGCCTGCTCCTTGTGAAGATGGGGCGGTGTTGCGATAGCGACGATGTGGATGTCATCCTGCTCGAGCATCCGGTTGTAGTCCGTATAGACCTCGCATTTCAGCCCGAGCGCCTCTATCTTCTGGCGGCCCTTGGCCGCATCGCGCGAGCAGATCGCCCGCAGTTCGGTCCGGGGGTTCGCTGCAAAAGCCTTGATATGCTCCCCCGCGACCCATCCTGTACCTACAATGCCTACGCCGTACGTTTCCATCGACTGCTGCCTCCTCCTCTGACCCCTTTTCGTGCGCATCGCAAGACTCTGTGCAACCTCAACCCTGATGCCAGTAGACGTCCCAGTACAGATAGTTGTCCAAGGCCTCATAGAGAACCGACGCGACCTCGCTCAGGTTTGCGGCCACATGATGCTCAAAACCATTCTGGCAGATATAACGCAGCAGCCCCTGGAGATTGGGCACCTGCGCCACACCGTAACCGCCGAACGTTTTAAGCTCGTCCTTTGTGAAGCGCCCTTCCCCGAGATACGCCCCGACCATCCCCTCCGAGTCGAGGGTGCTCACCCGGAGATAGGACATGGGCCCCGCCTTGATCCGGCCGGAAACCGTGCCGTAGGTCCGTTCCTTCCCCACCGTGCCGGCAATAATCGCCTGATAATCCATCCGGCTCTCGTCGAGAACGCTCTTGGGAAGGTTTGAGCAATGGAAGCAGACGCATTTGTCCGGATCGTCGGCATAGTTGTTGTTCCAATCAAGGAGAAAACTGGGCCGCTGCGATGCGAGGGCGAGCGCGTGCATTGCAATCGCTCCCCCGACATCCACCTCGCAGGCCGACGACGCCAAGTCCTCGCTCATCATGCTCATCACAGTGCAAGGAACAACGCCATAGTATTCCTCCATCGACGTCCAGCACTGCAACGCGGTAACGTCCAACTCCCCTTCATCCATCCAGTCGCGGATAACCACTGCCAGTTTCGCCATCTTGGCGAGCGCTTCGGGCGGGATGCCAACCGTCGAGACGTAACCTTGAATAGCCTCGACCTTCTCCTTCACCTTGGGATCGCCATCGCCCAGTTTGCCGGCACGGCCGAACACTTCAGAGAGGTCCAGCGTCGTCACGGAAATGCCGTTCTCTTCGAGGATCTTCTCGCTGTAACGGACCGTGTTGAACGCGGCGGGCCGTGCGCCGACGGCGCCCACGCGGCATCCGTCAAGCCCCCGCACAACACGGCACACTGCGGCGAACCAGTCGATCTCTTTCTTGAACGTTTCGACTCGAGGATCCATCGTGTGCAGGCTGGTGAGGCTGTACGAGATGCCGTACTGCGTGAGGTTGTTGCAGACGCTCATCTTCCCGCAGAACGAGTCGCGCCGATGAGCCACATCCATGTGCGCCGGATCGTCAGCCCAAGCATGGATAAGCACCGGCACATCCAGACCGGCCAGCTTTAGACTGTCCGCCACGCCACGCTCGTCGCCGAAATTGGGCAGGGTCACAATGACCCCGTCGATCTCGTCCTGGTGTTTTCTAAACAGGTCCGCGCACTTCTTGGCGTCCTGCCAGCTCTCGACTGCGCCGTATTTTGAATCCTCCGGCCCGAGGACGATTACGCGGTACCCCATTTTCCTGAGCAATTCAGTCATGACAGCGTAGCCGTCGCGAACCAACTCGCCGGGGAAGAAACCCCGATTGCCCACAACAAGCCCAAAGCAGACAGAAGCATCCTTCTTTCTCATGGTCGTCTCCCTATTCTCAGCCCGCCCCTACGCAAATACAGGAACCTGGCGCCTCATTCTAGCGAGGGCGTCAGACCTGCGCAAACACGTATGTCCCTTCCATCTATCGAGGACAATGCCCGAAACGTTGAGCAGGCGTCCCCTATAAGCTATACTCCCTAACCGTCTGGGGGGCAAAGGGCATCGGGTGCGGTGAAGACAACAT
>CAZBQH010000423.1:0-23521 GCA_964493915.1 uncultured Nitrospiraceae bacterium | reverse complement strand
TTAGACGGCAAACTGTCGACTGCCGGATTTTGTGCATTGATTCTGGCTCGACTGATGGAACGGCGGCTATTGCGGACGAATATGCAAACAGAATTGAGTATATAAACTCGGAAGATTACATGCCCGGCAAGGTCATAAACGTTGGTATGGCGCTCACAACTGGGCCCCTGGTAGTTTTCCTGAACTCCGATGCTACCCCTACGGATCGGACCTGGTTGTCGGAGCTTGTACAGGCAGCGAGCAAGGGGAAGGTAGCAGCGGCGTATGGACGACAGATTCCTCGTTCCGACGCAAGACCACTCTTTGCTATGGATACCGAGAGGGCCTTCGGCGACGGTACTTGTGCAGGTAAGTGGCCACACTTTTTCTCTATGGCGAATAGCATTATATCTCGAGCCGTGTGGAGCATTAGACCTTTCAGAGAAGACTTGCGTTATGCCGAGGATACCGAATGGACTTGGTGGGCTAGAATAGTCGGCTTTGAAGTGGTTTACTGTCCGCGGGCAGTTGTTGTCCATTCACATAATTATACACCTAGGGAGCTCTATGCACGATCGTATGGCGATGCCTACTGCCTTGGCTATGCGATCGACGATCCGCCTTGGCCAACTAGCTTCTTTGCACAGTTTCTCTTACCTACGGCTGCTGATTTAGTTCGCGACACCCACTATTGTATTTGGCGAGCAAGGGCTCCATTTAGTCTTGTGCACTCCCTTGTTTTCAGGCCCGCGCAGCACCTCGGGCGCTTCCGTGGGTATCGTCATGGGAGGAAGGACCGCAGGTGAACCGCCGTTTTACTTTTTTTGGAGGTAAGGGGATTGAGGAGCTGGTTTCCTGTCATCTCAGACAAATATCTGAGGAAGTCATTGGTGCCTTCGGGTCTCGAAGTATAACTGGAATAGTACTTGGGGGTGGATACGGCCGCGGTGAAGGAGGAGTGTACTATAAGGGGGGACATGAACGGCCGTACAATGACTATGACTTATTTGTCTTTACATCAGGCCGTGTGGCAATTGGCGGACGACGCCTAGCCAGACGCTTGTCTGAGGTTGGCCAAAAACTGGAAAATAGCTTAGGCATTCATGTCGACTTTGGCATGCCTATATCAGTGAGTAAAATACCTAAGCTCCCATTTACGTTGATGATGATGGAGCTGCAGGCGGGACATTGTGTCATTCACGGACCTGTCGACATCCTTGAAGGGATGCCACGGTTCCATCCTGAGAACCTTCCGTTGATTGAGGGCTCAAGACTTCTCATGAACCGGGCGGCAGGACTCCTGTTGGCTCGCCGAAGGTTGGTTTCGGCTGGAAGCGATGAGAGCACCATAGACTTCGTAGTGCGCAACATACAAAAAGCGTTCTTGGCCGCTGGAGATGCAATTCTTATCCGGTGGTCTTTGTATTCGCCAAGTTGTGTTGAGCGTGGAAATCGGTTGCGCGGGCTACGAGTGGATATGTGGCCGCATAGGGAGTCACTGTACGAGTACTATTCGAGAGCGGTTAGTTTTAAACTGCTTCCTAATCATACAGTCCCTTCCGATTATTCTTTGTCTGAGTGGCTTCAGTCTGCTGTAGCTACTGTTGGGGGCGTTCACTTGTGGTTCGAAGAGGAGCGCCTTGGTGTGCCGGGTATGGATTGGGAGGAATACATAGCTCTACCATGGCGAGCAAGGTCGGGGTCAAGAGTTGAGTGTTTTGCAAATGCTGTGAGGAATCTTGCGGCCGGCGTCCCTGCGCGAGTTGGGCTGCGCGCAACCACAAGGCCTGTCTTGGATATCCTACTGACCTTATTGCCGCGCGCTGTATACGGTCAGCGGCGTGTGGTTGACGAAGTCGCGTTTATGGATCTCTGGCATCGTTTTTGTGCGTAGGGGGCAACCGTGGAAGATGGCATGAGAGTTCTCTTTGCGAACAACTTTTGTGGGTACGTTGGTGGCGTTGAGCAGGTAGTTCGCGACACGGCTCGAGGACTGAGCAGCCGCGGCCACGAGTGTTTTCTGGCTTATTGCGAGGAGGATCGGGGTGCAAACGAGTATAAGAGTGCGTTTCAAAAGACTTGGATATCCAGTGATTTCTGCGGAAGAGACCAGCAGTCCTCGGGACGAAGCCTGAGGGACTTGTGTTCTGAGATTCAGCCGGATGTTATCTTCGTGCACAAAGTAAGTGTTCTCCCCCGAGACGCTCGATCTTTGGGCATCCGACTTGTGCGTATGGTTCATGACCATGACCTTTACTGCCCTCGGCGGCATAAGTACTTTGCCTACAGTAACCGCGTATGCCACAGGTCGCCTGGGTGGCGGTGTTGGCTGGATCTAGCATTTGTGGCGAGGCGCAAGGGCAAGCGTGGGTATAGGATAGTAAATATTAGAGCTTTATTCGACGAAATGCAGCGCAATAGGGATCTGGACGCACTTCTGGCTGTGAGCAATTTCGTAGCGGACGCACTGAAGGCAAGTGGTTTCCCGCAAGATCGGGTTCACGTTGTAAACCCGGTCCTCCCATTAAAAAGCATAGAACAATCACCATTACCTAACGGTAACAATGTGCTTTTCGTTGGCCAACTTGTCAGAGGAAAGGGCCTTGATTTGCTTCTGCGCGCGCTTAACCAGGTAAGGTGTGATTTCACGTTGACGGTTATTGGGAGCGGCCATTCTGAAAAGCGCCTCAGGCGACTCGCTGAGCGATTAGGGCTAGGTCGGTCTGTTACTTTCGAGGGATGGCTACCTCACTCCGAGGTGCAGCTTCGTTATAGACAGGCGTACGTTGTTGCAGTACCTTCGCGTTGGCCAGAACCCTTTACGCTAGTCGGTCAGGAAGCTATGCGGCACGGACGACCAGTGGTAGCTTTTGATGTGGGTGGGAACAGAGACTGGCTACAGGATAATGAAACCGGGTATCTGGTTCCTGAACAAGATATAGGCAAGTTTGCGCGCGCCCTTGAGTCGCTTTTCGGAGACAGGGATATGGCACAGTACCTTGGTGATAATGGGAGGAGGCGCGTTAGCAATCTATTGAAGTATGATGACTACATTTCCGTGATTGAAAGACATCTCAAGAGTCCGGCACAACCAAGAGAGTAGAGTTCAGTGGTGTCTCGGCAGGTGTCTTGGGGACGTCGCCGCATCGCCGTCACCACCTTCGGGTGCGACGGCGGCAAGTCGGGGATTGGGCATTACGTGATCCGGCTGTTGCGGGAGTTCGCCGCGCTGGATGCAGGCGTGCGGTTTGACGTCTTTGTGCACCCTGACGAGCAGGCCGTGTTCCTGCCTGATTCGGACAGCTTCACGCCGATACAGGTGCCTGTGGTGAAACGGCCGCCGATATCGAATGTCCTTTGGCATCAGTGGGACTTGCCCCGTTGGTGCCGTCGGAATCGTTGCGACGTGCTGTTTCTGCCCGCCGCGAACCGGCGCGCACCGGTTACCGCGCCGTGTCCAACTGTCGGTACTTTCCACGACTTGTCGAGCGTGCACGTGGCAGCCAAGTACGACCCTCTGCGGCTTGTATACATTAAGCGCGTCCTTCCAGCCCTCGCTCGCAGACTTTCCCATGTCATATCGGTGAGTGAGACCACGAAAAGAGACCTTGTCCATTTCGCGCAGGTGCCTCCCTGCCAAATAACAGTCATTCAGCATGGTGTTGACGCCTCGGTGCTGTATCCGCGCGATAGGAATGCTGCCCGTCACGCGGTAGGCTCGGTCTACGGCATTTCGGGGCCTTATGTGCTTTACGTCTCGCGTATCGAACATCCCGGCAAGAATCATGTCCGGTTGATAAGCGCCTTTGCGCGCGCGAAAGCCCGGGGAATTCCGCACCAGCTTGTTTTGGCGGGGAACGACTGGTCGCGGGCTGGAGAAGTCCACAAAGCGGCGGCCGCTTCAGGCTGTTCAAACGACATCGTCTTCGGCGGCTATGTACCCGATCAACTCCTTCCAGACCTATACTGCGGCGCGGACGCCTTTATATTCCCGTCGCTGTACGAGGGCTTTGGCATGCCGCTCCTTGAGGCCATGGCGTCGGGCATACCGGTCGCTTGCTCAAACGCTTCTTCCATGCCGGAGGTCGTGGGGGACGCGGCAGTCCTTTTCGAACCCCGCGACGAATCGGAGATTGCCGAGGCCATCCTCCGTATTCTGCACGACGAGGGGCTGCGCAAGGAGCTTGTGGCCAGAGGCCTGGCGCGGAGCCGGCTGTTCACATGGCGAAAGACAGCCGAGCAGACCCTCGACGTGTTACTTCGCGCGGCAAGAGGGGGTGTTCCTGGTGGCGGGGGGAATGAGCAATGAGGCAGACGGCCTGTTCACGAGCGGATATCAGTTGACGGTTTTCGTCGCCAGAGCAGAGATCAATTATTTGTCACTTTTGACCAATACTTGCTAGAATCCGCTTTTTGGATAGCTGGGGAATAGGAGGCTCTTTTTTGTAACTCAAAATGTATCAGTCGCTTATGTGTTGACAGACGACGTTTCAGCAGATTGGCTTGAATTGGCATGAATCTTGTGTCATTATAGTGGTACTTTTTGTGAGAAAAGCAAGGCGTGCAGTTTTTCTCACAGAGCTACCGGATCGTTACGGGGACGAGGGAAAGAAGTCTCTTCGTTAGTCTATTGGGGAACGGAAGTTACTGGAATGATGGGGGCGTTTTATGGAGTCTAGTCATTTGGCCCGTATCCCGGCGACGGACACGAGCGGGGAAAGCTTAGACCGTCAGCATATCGAGCAGGCGGTCGCAGGAAGCAAAAGGCTTTGGGATTCCCCTATGAGTCGAGGGCTGAACTCTGTGCGCCGGGAGGCCTACAAGGGCGAAAGACCACCTTATACATTGCCCGCTTCGAGAGTCAGCACCGTTTCCAAACGGGTTTTTGATATTATTTTTGCCGCTGTTCTCCTGGTCGCCGCTTTGCCTGTGCTTGCGGCTGTTAGCTTGGTGCTTTATATCCACAAACGCGAGGTGATCGCGCGGACGCCGCGTCTTGGCCGGGGTGGCGTGGTCTTCTTTGAGTATACCTTTAGCATGCGGAAGGGCGCGACCATGCGCCGGGACGTCGTGCGCAGGCTTCCCGCCTTGGTCAACATCCTGAAAGGCGACATGTCGTTTGTAGGTCCGAGACCAGTCAAACCGGGTGAGTTGTGCTGCGAGTTTTTCGGTATTGCCCATGCCAGGCAAAATGATGAAGGTCTCACCCTTGACCGGTTGCAGGGCGAGCCGGGCAATGGTTCGACCCGGTTTGGCCCTGCTTGGCACTTTGTCCCGGGAGACAACCTTGTACAGAAGCGTCAGAGCGTGAAGCCAGGTTTTATCTGTGATTGGTGGTTGCGGCGTCGGGCAAATGTGGCCTACGACAAAGAGATGGAGATCGACGCAGCTTACGTCGATCAGTTCTCCTTTCACCACGATTTGGGATTGTTGTTGCGAGCCGTGCCAGCCATTCTCGGCCGTCTCATCGCAGGCGTGAACGATGAAGCGTTCGCAGTGTTGCCCAATAAAACGGCCGTGCTTGGGATCACGATAGACAACCTTACGATGAGCGAGGCGGTCGCGCGTATTGTCTCGATGTGCGAGGGCCCGGCGCAAGGACAGGTCTGCTTTCTCAACTCCCACTACACGAATATCTCGTGCGTGAATGCGGAGTATCGATCTGTGCTTGAGAAGGCTGAATTGGTGCTTGCCGACGGCATCGGCATGAAACTGGCCGGAAAGATCCTTGGGCGCGAGATCAAACAGAATGTGAACGGCACAGACCTTTTCCCGCGTCTTTGCGCCGCCTTGGCCGAGCGCGAGAGGAGTGTGTACCTATTAGGGTCGGTCCCGGGCGTTGCAGAGAGTGCTGGCAGGTGGCTTGTTGAAAACTATCCCGGGATTTCACTCAAAGGTTGCCGACACGGTTACTTTCAGCCCGAGAATGAGCAAGAGGTTGTTCGGACCATCAACGAAGCCGCGCCGGACGTGCTGCTTGTGGCGCTGGGCGTGCCCGCCCAGGACATATGGATACGGCGCCATCTGAGCGAGCTTAATGTCCGTGTTGCCATAGGCGTGGGAGGGCTTTTCGACTTCTACTCAGGCCGGGTACCACGCGCGCCTTTGTGGGTCCGCGAGATGGGCATGGAGTGGCTGTATCGTTTCTACCAGGAGCCGCGCCGCTTGTGGCGCCGCTACTTCATAGGGAATGGGTTATTCCTTTTGAGAGTTGTTAGAGAACGCATTCTCCATGGTCCTACCGCTATCGTGCGGGAAGCTGCCGAGGACGACAACCGGCTCTGAACAGCCTCGTCTGTTGCTGCTGTAGACCTGCGCCTTAAGTTGCCATAGAGGGGGCTGCCTTTCCCGGCGCTGGTTTGCCCGTTCGAGGCTCGGCGGATCGTCCCATCAACTGAGGAAGATGCCGTAAGCATCCACAGCGGCCATCTTGTTCCTTCCATAAACGTCTTGTCATCTTGCTTGCGCAATCTTGCTATGGGGCGCAGTGGCGCCTACCAGCCTGTGGCAAAAGTCCGAATTGGCGCGTGACCAATGGGTTGTTGTTTTCCACATGTCCCTTGGTGGAAACCAGGAGGAAGTGTGACGGCGATGGGAAAGCACAGGCAAGACCGGCAAGGGGTTCCTGGATAGCGGCTAGCGCTTTGGTTAGACAGGGTGGCCGTCCCTTTTACGGCAGGCTGAACACAGCGCTCAGAAAGCGCGGACTGGATGAAATGGTCGAGGGGGCGTGCGCCAGATACTACGCTGAGAAGACGGGGCGGCCGAGCATTCCCCCCGTTGCGAATGCACCTAATGGGGCCTATACGTAGCAAAGAGGATGTGCTACAATGGGTTTGGCGTACACATTTACTGTGTCCTGAATAGGAAGGGGGGCCTCGTCATGAAGGCCTGTCGTTTTGCTGCGTTGTTCTCGCTTTCCCTCGTTCTCTCCGCGCCGGCTATGCCGGCCATCCTCATCCACGTCCGGGCGGACGCCGATCCCGTCACGGCCGACGGCCTGAGCTGGGCGACGGCCTTTCCCGACCTGGCCTCGGCAGCAGATCTGGCGAATGGGATGGGCGGCGCTGAGATTTGGCTGGCGGAGGGAGAATACGAGGTCTTCGAACCTCTTGATTTCGCAGGAAACATCCAGATCTACGGGGGATTCGCCGGCACAGAAACGACACTCGGCGAAAGAGAGTGGGAAACGCGGCGGGCGACGATCTGGGCGCCGGGGATTAACGACTGGGGCGATCCTCCTTTGCGTTTTGCAGGGCTGTCCAACGTTCTCGATGGCATTTACATGCGCGATACCGCGTTGCTGTCCTCTGAGGAGACCGAACTCGAACTCAGAAGCTGCGTGCTGACAGAACGGTCGACGGTCTCTGTACGGACGGGCGGCCATCTTCGTGTAACGGGGTGCGTGTTCGATGTCTCAGCAGTCAACGCACTGGGCGCCGCGTCTGCCCGCTTTACCGGAAGCACGTTTGCACAGTCGGAGTTATCCTTGGCCGCCGAATCGAGCTGCATTGATTCGTGCACCTTTGTCAACAGGGGGTTTGAACGTGGTGAAGAACTCGGCTCCGGGAATCCTGTATTCCACAAATATGGCAACACGTCAATACTGAACTGTCTCTTCGATTACACCCTTAGGTCAGCAATTCGCATGAACACCGCGCCGAACGCGGGCGCTTTAGCTGTAATCAACTGCTCATTTCACGGTGCGCCGAACGCCCGTGCCGTGGATCATGCATCCCTAGTTGCCAACTGTGTGGCGTCTGGGTGTGATGAGCCATTTTGGGCGGTTGCCAGCGTCTCGCACTGCTTGTCTCCCGCTGAATACCCCGGTGAAGGCAATCTGGCAGGCGTGCCGCTCTTTGTCAACCCGGACGCCGGTGACTTTCGTTTGGCGCCTGGCTCGCTTGGCATCGACTCGGGCGACACCGAAGCAGCCCCTGATTCAGATATCCTGGGCACTGAACGTCCGCAGGGCGCCGCGGCTGAGATGGGCGCCTATGAGTTTCCTGAGGGCGATGAGGACGGCGACTCGTGGCCGGACGCCTATGAGGGCACCGACGATGCTGATGGCGACGGCGTTCCCAACTACCTCGACCTTGACAGCGACGGCGACGGCATCCTCGACGAGACTGAGGGTTACTTCGACGCCGACAAGGACGGGCAGCCCAACGCTCTGGACACGGACGCGGACGGCAACGGCATCCCGGACGCGGTAGAAGGTGTTGAAGATACGGATGGCGACGGTGTCGCCGATTTTCTAGACCCTGACAACGATAATGATGGGCATACGGACTGGTACGAAGGGACAAGCGACGACGACAACGACGGCATAGGAAACGATAGAGACCTGGATAGCAACGGCGATGGCGTCCTCGACGCAGCCGAGACCGCGGTGTTCTACGTTCGCAAAGGCGTCGCTGCCGGTTCCGGGGACGGCCGGTCGTGGCAGAATGCCTTTGGTGAGATTCAGAAGGGCGCAGATGCAGTGTTTCGAGCCGGAGGAGGCGAGCTCTGGGTGTCAGAAGGAGTGTACGATGAGCTGCGCTTCGCCTACGAGGACAACAGGGGAGATGAAAACTCGGGTTCCGTTGTACTACGGCAAGGTGTGCATATGTATGGCGGTTTCGCAGGAAACGAGACGTCCCGCGAGCAGCGTGATTGGCAGGGCCACCCCACTACTGTAGACGGCAACACAGCCCGCGGTGGAAAGCAGGCCTACCATGTGATCATGGCTTATGACGACACAGTTGTCGACGGATTCACCGTGACCGGGGGCAATGCGCGGCACTCGCTGGGAGAAGACGGGAGCTTTCTTGAGAACGATAGCTTAAACTATGGTGGGGGGGTACTGGCGTTTTTCTCGGAGCCGCGCATAATACGCATAGCCCACGTCGCTTTCGACGCGAACGAGGCCTACAGGGGGGGCGCCATCTACTCAGCAACAAAGGCATTGAGGTACTCTTACTGCACACAGCCTCTTACAGAGGTGACCGACTCGGAATTCACGCACAATAAGGCAACTTCAGACGACGGCGGCTCTGAGGCAGAGGGAGGCGCAGCCTACGGCGTCAAAGCAACCAACTGCACCTTTGAGGAGAACGAAGCGGGGTCTTTCGGTGCGGCGGCCTATTCTGTGTGTGAAGGCTGCACATTCATCGCTAATCACGCCTCAGACCGTGGCGGGGCTGGCGGTCAATCCTCTGCGATCAACTGTACCTTCGAGCATAATACCGCTGATTCGCAGGGGGGCGCACTGAGCGACAGCCCAGGGGAGCAGATAGAAGACTCCGTTTTCCGTTACAACACTGCGCCGCACGGAGGCGCTCTATACAACGCATCGCCTGAAAGGTGCATCTTTGTGGGCAATGAGGCCGGTTCGGGGGGGGCTCTTTACCATGGTACGGCAAAGGCATGTCTTTTCGAGGAAAACACAGCATTTACGGGGGGCGCCTGCAGGTCCGTGTCTGCTGAGTCCTGTGTTTTCCTTCGGAACGTGGCCGAATACCGGGGCGGCGCGTTGGTTGGAGATGCACACGACTGCTTGTTCGAAGAAAACACAGCGGGGAGCAAGGCTGGCGCCTTGTTTCTGGATGAGACCGCCAGCAGTTGTGTCTTCCGGAAAAACACGAGCGGCCAGGAAGGCGGTGCTATCCTCATAGAGCGGAGCTCCCACTTGAAGAGCAAGAGCATTTCATCGCGCAGTATCACCAACTGCGTTTTCGACAGAAACAGCGCTCTTGATGGCGGAGCCATATGGAACAGCGAATACGCGAGCGGCACGCTGATCGATTTTTGCACATTTTGGGGCAACACGGCTTCACAAGGCAATTACGCTATTACAAATGGCAATCTCTTGCGCAATTCCCTCCTCTGGGAAAACGCTCCAGTCAAGGTGAACTTCGCAGAATACTGCGACACCGACCAAGCTCTGACTGGAGCGGCCAATATCTCCGCAGACCCAGGTTTTGTGGATCCTGCTAACGGGGATTTCCACCTTCAGAGCTTTTCTCCTTGCATCAACCGCGCCAACCCTTCCTCGGACCCCAGCTTTGATGCGGACCACCTTCTACGGCCGGTAGGCTCCGGGTTCGATATAGGCGCCTATGAATACCTCGGCGACAGACCCTTGTCCATCATACGGACAATGCCGCCCGTCGCAACGCAACAGACCGTCGACCTGCCTTGGGCCGCTTGGACGCGGAATGACGAAATCGAGCAAGTGCGGCTGTACTATCGCCATAATGGCGGCTCCTGGTGGGAATATGCCGGCCCCTTCACCGATACACCCATCCAGTTTGATGCACCGCAGGGAGACGGTCTTTACGAGCTCTACCTGCTGGCAACGGACAGCATGGGGATGACGGAACTGCCTCCTGCAGAACCCGAGACCGCCTTCAACATCGTGTCGTCTTATGATGCGGAGCGCATCTACGTTGACAAACGGGCCACGGGCTTTGCGGGACAGAATTGGAAAGACGCTTTCAAGACCATCCAAGCTGCTCTCATTGTCTCAAAGGCATTCGGCGTGCCCGAAATATGGGTAGCCGAGGGCCAATACAGGGAACAGCTTGACATTACAGCGCCTGTGCACCTTTATGGTGGGTTTGCGGGCGACGAGTCGAGCCTCGTGCAGAGAGACCTGTCCACACACGTTACCGCACTTGACTACAAGCTCGGGCCCGGGCTCGAGTCGGTTACATGGGCCATTAAGATGACCGGCATCTCGGATTCCCGTCTGGACGGCTTCACGGTTCGGAACCTTGGCGAGCGGGTACCCGGAACTACGGTTGTCCTCTGCAGTGATATGAACGGCAACAACACAATCTCGAACTGCACATTCACGGATAACACGGTGATTGACAGCTGGCCTGTAGAAGGTGCGCTCTGCCTTGAAAGAGCGTCTGTGAATATCAGTGACTGCGTCTTTTCGAGGAATCGGTGCTGGCCGCAACCATACGAGCAGATGCGTAAGTCTCAAGAACTCGCGGGCGTGAGCGCCCTCCACGTGTCCGACAACTCTGTGGCTCGTGTGCTACGGACCAGTTTTGAAGACAACAATTCGTATGCAGTGGAAGTGTCGTTCGAATGCTCTATTGCCCTCGAGGATTGCTTGTTCTCGCAGAATAATGTGGCCATGATAGGCCCAGGTGAGATCCGTTTGTCCAGATGCAGAATGTTGCACAATCATGACTTTGAATTGTGGGGAAGCAAAGTAGAACTATCCAACTGCCTCATGGTAGGGCCCGAAAACGAAGTGTCGATAGACCCCTCGGACGCGATCGTGAAGAACTGTACGTTCATTGACTGCGTGCTTGGCCTAAAGCATGGTATAGTTGCGAACTGCATTTTCGCCAATTCCGGCAAGGTGGGTCTTGGCGTCCCGAAAAACCCAAAGGACGTGCTGCTGCGTCACTGCCTGTTCTGGAATAATGCAGCGGATGTAAGGGTAGGAAATGATGAGCTACTGAGCGGCGTGGACGCAATTGAGGCGAGAATTCCAGGTGCTGAAGGAATCCTTGCTGTGGACCCGCTGCTGACAGACTCGGAAGAGGAGAACTACGCTCTGACGCCCGGCTCACCCGCCATTGATGCCGGGGACGATGATTACGCTCCTAGCGTGGACATTCTAGGCATTCCCCGGCCCCAGGGGGAGCATGTCGACATCGGCGCATATGAATCTGTCGACGCTGACGGGGATGGTCTTGGCAACCTGGACGAAACGTCCCATGGCGCCGATCCGCTTAATCCGGACACCGACGGCGACGGATTCTGGGACGGGCTGGAGGTCGAGCGAGGGACAAATCCCACGGATGCTGACAGCTTCCCTACGCCGGAAGTCCCAGGGGATGTTGATGCCGACGGCGTCGTCAACGCGGTAGACGTCCAGATGGCTATCAACGGCGCGTTGGGCTTGGCCACGCCTGCACCCGCGGATGTCAACGGTGACGGCACAGCGAATGCCATCGACGTGCAACAGGTCATCAATGCGGCGCTGGGGTTGGGTTGAGCCGCCAAGAGACAGGCGCTTCAGACAGCATGCGGTTCTTGCCAGCGACGGTAGGCAACTCCCTTCTCCTGGGGATAAGTCCAGACGCAGCCTTCAGATACAAACGACTGTGGATAAAGCAATCGTTCTTCCACAGGACCGGCGCGGGACGGTGCGACAGAAGGCAGAAGGACTACTCTCCTCGTTCCACTTGATGAAAGCGGGCCGGACCCAGCGATGGACATCCGCGTTGCAACGGCTTATAATGGCCACGATATTGATCGGACATTCGATCGATAGATGATGGACCTTCGCCGCGAAAGGATTGGCGGCTTGACTCAAACCCGCTTTCGTGAAAGGAGTTTCGTGTGCCTGCTTATGTCGTTCTGCTTGTTTTCATCGCAGAGTCAGCCTGTCCAGGAGCGCAGGCGCCCATCCAGTTGCCTGAGGGCCGCTTCGGCGCGGCTCTTGACCTTCACTCCTCGAGCAGATACGTTGCCGTGTCTCCCGGAGATGTGATCGCAGAAAGGCCCATTACGCTCGAGCTGTGGGCGCAAGTCGACGCTTTCCCAACATACAACATCCTCATGTCCCAAGCCCCCAAATCGCCGGGACACTGGGAGTTATACACTGAACTCGACGGCAGGATCGCGGTCTACATTCCCCAACTCGACAAACCTGTAGTCGAGGGCGACTTCAAGCCCGAGGTCGGCCAATGGCACTTCTACGCGCTGCGCTTCCGCGCGACGTCCGTCGAACTGTTTGTCGACGGCAACCGGATTCTGCGCGCTCAACATATAAGGCGTTTGCGCTTCACCCATGATCATATTCTGCTCGGAACGGTAGAAGGGCTTTCCGCCGGCATGCAAGGAAGCGTCGACGAGTTGCGTATAGCTCGCGGCGAATATCCACTTGAAGGGTACGTTCCCGGCGGGCCGGGCAAGGTGGATGAAGACACGTTAGCCCTGTTCCATTTCGACACGCTCGAGGAACGCGACGGACAGCATGGGTGGTTAGTGAACGAGTTGGCGGAGGATTCCGATATGATGGCACGAGCTTATGGAGTGGGACCGCAGGACCGTTCTCTCGATCTGCGCATATCCCCAGCGAGACCTCTTCAGGGTCACCTCGATATGGGAGCAGGCAATCGGGAGGAGCTGCCCCTCGAGATCAACAGCGAGTACTTCACGCTCGGCGGGGAACCGTACTTTTTCATCGCAGGCGAGGTGTGTCCCTCGCGGACAAACGCCGATGATTGGGAAGAGAGCCTGCTCAAAGCGAAGGCCGGGGGTCTGAACACGATCCAGTTCTACGTGGTATGGAACCATTACGAGTCCGAGCCGGGACAGTTTGATTTCACCGGCAACCGCGACCTGCGTCGTTTCGCCAAGCTGTGCGCCAAGCACGGTCTATGGCTTTGGCCCAAGATTGGCCCCTTTATCAACGGTGAAGCCAAGCACGGCGGACTCCCTTCGTGGCTCTATGGGATGCCCCTGGACCCGCGCACAAACGACGCGGAATACCTCTTCTACGCCCGGCGACTCTATGGAAAACTGGGGGAACAGCTCAAGGGGATGATGTTTGGGGATGGCGGTCCCGTCATCGGTATCCAACTGGAGAACGAGCATGAACACGCCCCCGTTGACTGGCGCGTTTACTACGGCTATGGCGCACAACCCCTGGCTAACACGGTCGGTACAGGCGACGACTAACACATGCTGCGACTCAAGCAAATGGCCATCGAGGCCGGTTTCGAAGTGCCCGTGTACACCTGCACGTCCTGGGGCGACGCGCCGGTTCCCCAGGACGAGATCATCCCTATCTTCGGCGCCTACGCCTTTCTTGGCAAAGGCGGTCCGACTGCCGCGTTCATGTTCCAAGATATTAAACAGAATGCCAACATCAACGCCGACATGACGCGTTACCCGTTGATGTATTTCGAAACAAACGGCGGAATGCCCGTGCAGGCGCATTGGCGCGCCATCGTGCCGCCCGAGGCCGTCGAGGGCATGTCGCTGGTCGAGGTAGGCAGCGGCTGCAACGCCCTCGGTTACTACATCTACCATGGCGAGACCAATCCCGTGAATTCCCGCGGTTTTACCGGGCTGACTGCCACCTTGCCTTGGTTATCGCATGACTATCAGGCGCCGATCCGGGAATTCGGACAAATCGCCGACTCCTACCGCTACGCGCGGGTCTTCCATACTTTCCTGAAAGAGTTCGGCCCCGACCTGGCGCCCATGTCGGTCGTCCTCCCTGATGAACGGCCTCACGAACCGGCCGACATGAACATGCTGCGTTTCAGCGCGCGGGTCGATGCCAAAGGAACCGGCTTCCTCTTTGTCAACAACTACCAGGACAAGCTCGAGATGCCCGACCGGTCGGACGTCCAGATCACGCTGCGGCTCGAGGACGAGACTATCGTCGTGCCGGAAGGCAAACCGGCTTCGCTTGCCGGCGACGCCTATTGCGTGTTGCCCTTTAACATGGACCTCGCGGGGGCGCGCCTGAAATACGCTACGGCCCAACCCTTGTGCCTGATTGAAGACGAAGGGGTGCTCCATTACTTTTTCTTCGCCCCCAAAGGAATGCGCCCTGAGTATTCCTTGGACAGCGCCACTGTGCAGGATGTGAAAACGAGCCGCGGGGAAGTCTTGGAGCGCGAGGGCCGGACGCTCGCGAGACCGGGCTCGGGTCCCGACGCCATAGCAACTTTCACAACTGCGCGCGGGACAACCGTCAAACTCATCACGCTGACCCGGGAACAGGCTGAGCGCACGCTTAAGGCGGAACTCTGGGGTCGCGAACGCGTCGTGATCGCCTCGAACGCCGATGTCCTCGCCAGTAAGGACGGTATGCGCCTCTACTCGATCGGCGTTCCCCAGATGGAGGCTCTGGTCTTTCCACCCATTAAGAAGAAAGTCACGGCAGACCATGGCGAGCTCGAGCTCAGCAGGACCGGCATCTACTCGATGGTGCGCGTCAAAGCCTCAACATGCGAACCGGACTGGAGCGTGGAACGGCATGGCCCCGACAAGGCCGTTGTGCGCGTGGCCGACCGTTCTTTCGAACAGGCGCACGACCTCTTTCTGCGCCTTAACTATGAAGGCGATACGGGCCGAGCTTTCATCAACGGACGGTTGGTGGCAGACCATTACTATAACGGTCTGCCTTGGGAGATAGGACTCAAACGCTTCCGGGAAAAGCTCAAAGAGCAAGAGCGCATGGTCTTTCGCATTACGCCCCGCACTGTTCCCCTGAACGACGTGATCTTCGATGGAATTACCTTTAAAACGGTCTCGTCTAACGAGGATGCCTCCATATCTATGAGCCGCTTTGAACTGGTTCCCGAGTATGCGATCTGGATTCGTTGAAAGAAAAGCTGTACCCCAACAGCAAACACGGGGCGTCGGCGCATCAGCGAGTGGAGCAGGTCCGGCTCCATCAGGATGTGCATTAGGAGAGGGTCGAAGCCGGATACATACCACGTTGACTCAAACGGGTGGCCGTTTGACGCGGTCGAGCCCGACTTTGCCTGTGGCTCCAATCCAGCCCACCCGTGATGAAGCGGATCGTGCTTTCATGGCGCGCAGGCGCCTCGTGCCGGGTCGGATCCTGCCTGCGATGCCGATGGCTGCGTCCACCGCGAAGATGGATGAAGTTGAGTGCGCCATTGGGTGCCCACCCTTGTATCGCGGAACCGCCTGATCGCCGCTGCTATGGGCGATCTCTGCTGTCGCCGAGGAGATACGGCGCCTGCAACGACTACGCAACTGATAATCTAAGGGGTTCGCTTCCTGCTTCACCGTTTCCTGACAATGTGGCAAAGTCCCAGAACATGTCCGAAGGGATCTGGGGGACTCGGGCCGCCAGACTGTGACAACGGCAGACTGAGACTCCTTGTCCATTCTCGCGTCTATCTGTTGTGCTGCCCTAACTTACCCGCTCATGCTCAGCCCGCTTCTGCTGCACATGCCTGGCTGCTCACGGCCCGCGCCTGGGTCCGTCCACGGGTGCGGCGTGCAACTCTGTAGTTGCTGTGGGATATTATAGGGAGATAGCATAACCATTGGGGGCGCGGGCGGCTTCAACGCCGGGAGAGGAGCCTCGATACCATGCGTGCTTTCGTTGCGGCTACAGCTACATGCGTCTTGCTGGCCTTGGCAGTTGCCGGATCGGCGGCGCCCTTAGGTGAACCAGGCGCCGTAGCTGTTTACCAGCTTAACAGTGATCCTGCGGAGCGGCCGGAATTCGAGCGCGAGAATAGGCTCACCGTAGTTTCGGCGGAGGTCTGGCTTGGACCAGCGGTCGAGGAAGAGGATCGTGCCTTCCAGTGGTACGGGCTGAGCTGGACCCGGTTGAGCGGCCAGCGCTACGACCTCTGGGTTCTCATCGACGGCTGGCCGACGGCCGAGGAAGACCCGGATGTGCGCCGCTATCTGTGGCGTGAGCCGGAGTGGCCGGACCCCGTCAGCTTCGTGCACGAGGTCACGGGCGAAGTTCTGCTTCCGCCTATCTCCCTCTGGTCCTATGGTTGGCCACAGAACCCTGAGATGAGCGGGGCGAGCCGGGCGCCGGCCGCAGGCACGCCGGAGACCATCGTCCTGCAAGGGTGGCCCTTCACGCGAGTGTCCCTCGGTAGTGTTGACATAAAGCCACCTGCAGAGTGGACCACAGTGAGACTGAACCCGGACCTTCTCATCGGGTGGATCTCTCAGGACCGCGACGTCGAGGGCCGTCCCAGCTACCGGCTCCCCGACGGGGCGTACAAGTACCAGCACAAGACGCCAGAGGATTTGATCGCCCATGCCGAGGCGGGGTGCAACTTCTTCGTCAGTCATCCTGGGATGGACCAGATGCCCGAGTGGCTCACGCGCAGCAACTGTTTTCACAACAACCTCGGGTTCGATTCGCAGGATTGGCCTGCGGACTTGTATCGCCCGAACTACTGGGGATTCGGGAACCATGTGGACGAGCCCGGCGTCCACAACTGGGGCCTCGCCTACAATGACGACCCAGGCGAGCCCTCTCCCCTTGTCCAGGCGGTGGAATCACTCCAACGTATCATGCGTGAGGGCGTGGAGAAGCGAGGACGCACCAAGATCAACGACAAGATCGCCGGCAACTTCGGGCTTGGCGATCTCCGCATCGTCGAGGAACCCAGCACCATTGTCACGTGGGAGTACGAGTGGCCGACAGCATGGTACCAGTTTGCGGTGGAGGACGGGGTCGGCGGCATCGTCGACGAGGATGCCGCTTTGGGCGATCTCGTAGAGTCCTACAACCGGGCGTTCGGTACAGTCATCCCCCCGACCGTGGAGAACGCCTGCGCCATCCGCGTGGCCGTGCTTCGCGGCGCCGCCCGCAACTTCGGCAAGTACTGGGGCGTGGCCTTCTACCATCCCAGCGAGGCAAAACTGAAGAGTGCCTCGATACCGTACCTGTACAACAAGGGCGCGAGCCGGTTCTGGTTTTGGACCGGCTGGGTCGGAATCACCGACAACTCCGGCCTTCCATACGCGTACCAGCGCTACTACGCTTCGCTGGCGCGTCAGGCCTTCGCGGCGAATGGGAACCGCGATATGGGTAATCTCCTGCGCGCAGCGAAGACGGCGGTGGTAATTCCCTATGGCTACACCTTCGCGCCACACTCCCTGCACCGCATCCCCTGGCTGCATCTGGAGCGTCAGAACGAGCATGGCGTGTCCTTCCGACAAGTTCTTGTCAACGCGGCCATGGAAGTAGAGCGGCTGCTCCGCCTAGGCATTGAATTTGACGTCGCCGTCGATGATCCGCTGTTCCTCAACAGCGGATACGACGAACTGATTTACGCCCAGGCGGGCGGCAAGGTGCGCGTTGTTCGTCCCGGCCATTCGGACGAAGTGCTTGATGCGCCGCGCGCAGTGGAGAGGCCCGATCTTGGGCCGGATCCGAAGCTGTCTATCGAGATCGTTGAGTCCGCCGATGCGGAGCCGGACAAAGTGGTTCTGAGAGCGGTGCCCGAGATTGGCGCCGGTGAATGGGCCGGTGAAACGGGTGAGCCGTGGGTGCAGTGGGAGGTCTATGGGCCTGACGGGATGGTGCGTCCCGCCACATTTCCCGAGTTTGGTCTGGAGCGAACCTTGGATGTGGATCCCGGCGAAACCTGGACCGTGCGGGCCGCTGTTGCGGATGTGTTCGGACGGGCGGCCGTAGCTTACCGGACCGTTACGAGCGAACAGGCCAAGCCTTAACCTGGCTTAGGCTACAGGTCTGTCCTGGTTTGCAGTGGTTTCCGCCAACATGCGCTATCGGGCTTGTCCACAGAAAAGCCCCAAAAACGCGAAGCCGGCCCAGGCAATCTCAGCCGGTCTGGCCGGGGTCGAGGAACGCATCTTTTAGCCGTTCCCAGAAGCTCCCAAAAGTGGGGAGGATCGTCAACATGCTGCTGAGCAACAGCAACAACTGGTCGAATGCCTCCTCGATCCCGGCAGCTTTCGTCGAAGCCGCTGCGGGAACATGAATTGCCGTGAGATTCTTGAGATGCTTCATGTTTTAACCTCGCGTAGTTGCCGGTTTGGGCGTGTTTCGGACGCGTTGAGCTACCTTTGACTCTTTATACACGCTAATTGCTGAATGGTTGCATAAAGACTCGAGAAAACACCCTAGAAACGGTCAGAAGGATGGGACATAGGGCCCCAGGTGAGGATAACGGCATCGTTTGCATGTTTCCGTATCGCAAGGACGTCTCCTTGCTCGAGATCGGTGAAGTGTTGACAGTTGTCGAACGCCAGAACGGCCGGTCCTCGGGTCAGCAGGAAACGTACCATGGCGTCCTCTTGCACGACGAGGTGATCAACTGACTCATTGGTGCTTTTGAAGGCAACGCCAAGCCCGGTGTAGAAAACGCCCCGCGTGATTTTATTGTAGTAAGCGGTGCTACCGAACGGCGTACTCACCACGAAACCGTCGCCGATGATTTCCCGCCCCCCGTCGAAGGGCTCCTCATCCACCCATAACTTGAAACGAACCGCCGAGTTGATCCGCCCCATGTCTACGTTGAACTCATTCACGGCGGTAAATGAGCATTCAGGCGGTTGAGCGTTTCGCCCCCGGGACACCGTACACTCAAGTTTGAGGAACGTTGTCCGGACAAGGTCGCCCCGGGCAAGGCGATCAAAAACCTCCGACGGCGGGCGTGGAATCAGCCGCAACCCGCGGCGGCTGTTCCGGATGGGCACTTTGGGAACGCCGGGCCATTGGAGTTCCGCCGACAGCAAGGTGCCGTCGCCTCCGTAACAGACGACTACGTCGGGTTCGCTGTCAACCAGTTCGAGGCGAACGTGTTTTTCGGCCAAGGTCCGGAGATTGCCCGCGTCGGGGCCGTAGAGAAGTGTTCTCAAAGGTTTCTCTTGGGCGGGGGACATGGAACTCAGTCCGTTATGGCCCATGGTTACACTGATTTGAGACATAAGATAAAAAGTATAGCAAAAGAGGCGCTAAGGTTGCCTTGACCGGGATTGAGGAACCAGTCTTCCCGATCGATTCCGCTCCGTACATAGGCCTCTTTGCCGTACAGCGTCACCTTTCGACTTCGTGCGCCAAGTCTTCCTGGACAAACTGTTCGATCAAGTTCAGATCTTCGTCGTCGACTTTCGTATACAAGATGGCGACCTCGAACCGATCATCCCCTACTTCGTGCGGATCGCAGCGGACCACGACGCCCTCGCACTCGATGCGATGGTCGAGGGGCTTGGGCAGTTCGAGGACCATGCCAATCTTGGTCATCAGAGGGATAGGTTTAACAGTGTGACACAGAACCCCGCTAACGCTGATATTGTCGACATGGTTGAGCACCCCCGGACCTGGATCGTCTATTACCGCAGCGACTTGTCGCCGGCTGCGCGGGTAGCGCCGCCGCTCCTCTCCTGCATATCCTTCATAGTGCATGCCCGGACTTCTACTCCCTACTCTCGTCATGTCTGCAAACGACCAGACTCGTTAATCGTAGCGCACCTCTGCCTCGAATGCAACGGCTGAAGGCGCCGGACTGCTTTTCACACGCCCAATCCAGATATCCAGTAGACCAAGCCGATCATAAGTACGACCGTGAACCAGAAGAAAACGAACCCGGCCATTCCTACGAGGCTCGGTTTCGGGATCTCGAGGTCGGGCCGGTTAAATAGCTTGTTGGGGGGACCCGGCTCGACGCCTTCCGGCAACGTGAAGGGCTGAAGATGCGGTTCGTTCTTTCCGACAGGCGTCCGCAAACAGTTGTACAGTCTGTCGAGGCGTTCTTGAGGCGCCCGCTTTGTGAAAAGGCTTACGATGATCGTCGCGGCAAACCCGGCCACGAGGTAGAATGCAATCTGCCAAGACTTGAGGAACTCCCCCTCGAAGACCATGAATCCAGGCAGATGCTCGAGGGCAAAACGGGTGAAAAACTCGCGGCCTGTGATGAACCATACCAGGAATGTGGCCAAGGTTCCTGCCCAAGCGCCCGCGACCGTGGCTCTCCGCCAGAAAAGACCTACCCAGAAAGCGGCCGCCATGAGAGCCGCAAACTCCCAAAAGACCATCAACCCCTCGAGGACGCCCTCGACGGTGAAAGCAAAGAGGAGCGCCATGATCACAATGCCCACTGAGGCGACACGTCCCACCCAGACATAATGCCTCTCGGACTTGCCGGACGCGATGAAGCGGCGATAGATATTCTGTGTGAAGAGCCCCGAACAGGAGACCATAAACGCGTCGCAAGACGACATAACCGAGGCGAGCATCGACGCGAGGAATACGCCGACCAATCCAGGCAGGATAGTCGGCAGAAGGTCGCGGGCCATGCGCCCGTACGTTTCGTCGATGGCCTCTTTCTGTGCGAGATGAGGATATAAGACCAAGGCGCACAACCCGGTCAACATCCAGGCGACGGTGCAGACACGCTTGAGAAGGTTGCCGCCGGCGAACCCCACGCGGCCGTCCATCTCGTCGTGCCCGGCGGCGCACACCCCCATAATGTGGGGTTGGCATACGATGCCGAGGGTCGCATTCAAGGAAAGCATGGTGATGAAAAAGAAGGTCATTTCCTGCGGAGCGACTATTTTGAACATATCAGGGTTGGCTATCTGCTCGTGGAGGCCTTCGAATCCGCCGACAGCCCGCAATGCAAAGGGTAAGACCATAAAGGACAAGAGTATCGTGAGAATGCCTTGCAGGAAGTCTGTCAGCACGGCGGCGCTCAGGCCCCCCGCTATGCCATACCCAACAAAGAGGGCCGTTAGCACCACGATAGCTGCGTCGACGGGAACAGCGCCTCCTGTGACCGCTTTGATGACTGTGCCCGCGCCCAGGAGCATGACCCCCATGTTGGCCGTAAGCTGCAGTATGCCCACCGCCGAGTACAGCGCGCCCACGGACGGACTATAACGTATATCGAAGTAGTCACCCGTGGTGACAGCACGCATGCGGCGAAAGACCGGTGCGATAAGCCAGTAGAAGGGTGTCGAGAAAAGCCACAGCCACTGCCACCAAATGCCAGACATCCCTGCCCGGTACGAGCCTGAGGCGACGGCGACAGCCTGGTTGCCATTGGTCCCTGCACCAAAGGCAAAGAAGACCATCAGCGTTTTGCCAAACTGCCGGCCGCCGATGAAGAAGTCTTCGCTGTCCTTGATTCTTGCAGCACTCCAGACTCCGATGGCAATAATGGCAACGAAGTATAGACCGACGGTGAACCAATCCCACGGCCCTATGCCCAGAAACTCCATGCCTGCGCCCTCGCGGTTTCGCAATGCCCTGTCAGTCGCCGCTATCCGTCGCGTCATAGTAGAAGACGCGGCCGGGCAGTTCAAGACACGTCTGTGTTTCAGCGACGCTCGGCGGGCGAAATGGGAGATGCCTGAGCCTGGAATGTACGGCCTATTGACAAACCCACGCCGTTCGCGCCGGTGTTGTGGCTTCCCATTCCCCCATTGGAGATGTGGTGATAGCCGAGGCTAATATGCCAGCCAGTGCCGGGGAACTGATAGCCTATCCCCATTTCCGTAAGCAAGTTGATGTCTGAGCTGTTACCCTCGAACCTGGGCGAATGCCACATGGGCGCGGCGCCGATCTCGCCGAACCAGCCATTGCGCTCCTCCGCGTTTCGGTAGGCTCGAAGCGTCGCGCCTAGAGCCGCCCCATAGACTGTCTCGGGTCCTTCATAGAAAAAGAGGTTCTTGGGGAACGAGAGTGGAGTTACGAAGTTGAAATAGGTGCATGTGCCTGCTTGGCTATTGGTCTTTCACCAGCAAGTGATGACCAAGAGCGGAGGCAAGCACATGCAAGACGATGTTATCCAACGGTTTTTGGGAATTCCAGGACACAGGGCAGTGGGCATTTACTTCGTGAACGCGCAAGGGCATGAGACGACGGAGGATGGGGAGGTGGCAGGAGTCGTCGTGGACCTTAGGCGCATGGGCCAGCCGTTCCGCTGCAGCTGCGGGCGCACCTTCAAGCGCTACTACGACTTCCGAGAGCGCTTTGTGCGGGATTTGCCGTGGGGGCCTTGGGAGAACGTGTTCCTGCTGGTTCCTCGGTTTCGGGTTGCGTGCCCGGATTGTGGGGTGAAGACAGAGCCCCTGGATTGGATTCCGAAGCGACGCGGGTACACGCAGCGGTTGGCCGACGCCGTTGCGTTGGCGTGTCGAGAGGTCCGTAGCATTCGAGCCGTCGCCGAGAGCTTCGGACTGAGCTGGGATACGGTCAAGGGAATTGACAAAGCCTGTCTGGAAGGCGAATTGAATCCGCCCGACCTGGAGGGAGTCCGTCATCTGGCCTTGGACGAGTTCTCGATTCGCCGTCGCCACACCTATGCGACCATTTTCCTCGATGTGGAGCGGAATCGAGTCCTTTGGGTGTGCCGGACGCGCGAGAAACAGGCCGTCAAGGACGTGTTCGAAAGGGTCTTCGGCAAGTCGGTGTGCGAAGGTATCGAAGCGGTTTCCATGGACTGGTGGGAAGGCTACGAGAAGGCGGTCAAAGAGAGCCTGCCCAACGCCAAAGTGGTTTGGGACCTCTTCCACGTGGTCAAGAAGTACAACCATGACGTGATCGACCCCGTCCGGCTGGACGAGGCCAAGCGTTGTCAGACCGATGCGGAACGACGCACCATGAAAAAGACCAAGTTCATCCTGCTGAAGAACCGCGCCAACCTCACGGCCGACGAACCTGCGCGCCTCAAGGAACTTTTGGCGGCAAACAAGCGCCTCGCCACGGCATACATCCTGCGCGACGCCATGAAGAAGCTGTGGGACTACAAGTACCCCAAGGCAGCCGAGACGTGGTTCGACGGCTGGTACCAGCGGGCCATTCGCTCACGCATCGAGCCCCTCAAGCGCTTCGCCCGCTCCCTCAAGGAACGATTGGGCGGCATACTCGCCCACTGCCGGTTTCCAATCCATACCGGCATCCTCGAAGGCATCAACAACAAGGTCAAAGTCATCAAGCGCGTGGCCTACGGCTTCCGCGATCAGGACTACTTCTTCCTCAAGATAAGAGCCCACTTCGCCGGAGCCACTCCACCCTAGATTCGGAAGAACC
>CAZBQH010000422.1:0-9373 GCA_964493915.1 uncultured Nitrospiraceae bacterium | reverse complement strand
TCCGACCAACGTCTTGAAATAGGTGATCCGCGGGACAACCAAGTCGGCCATGGCTAATGAAAACGGACAGTGTCGGGCTTTCCGGACGAACGCCCGGTGAAGCATCGCTTCCGGGTACGGGCGGTGCATGTAAGCCTCTGTGCCTAGTTCCTGAATGCGTCTGCGCACCAGCACCGCGCTGCTGTCCGGCGACAATGGTGGTCCAAAGCTGACCGTAATGGGATAGGGGATTCTGTGCGGGACTTTCCAGAAGAACTTCCCGCCCTCGAAACTGAAGATGCTGCCCCACAACTGGTCTAGATAGATGGGGATAACGGGGGCGTCCACGTGTTTCATCACGCGTTCCAAGCCTTTATGAAAAGGAAGCATCTGTCCCGTCCGAGACACCTGCCCCTCCGCAAAGATACAAACGAGTTCCCCTTCGCGGATTGCCTGGGTAGCGGCGTGCAGGGCTTTGAGGATTTCGCGCGGCCCGTCGGCGGGAGAAACTGGAATAGCGTGGCTCAGACGCGCGATAGGACGCAGCCACCGGTTCTCGTAGAGTTCATGGGACATTAGAAAGCGCACAGGCCGGTCCAGCGAGCCCGTAACGACAAGGGCGTCGATAAAAGACACGTGATTGGCGACGAGTAGAGCGCCTCCTGTCGAGGGCACGTGCTCCACGCCTCGGACCCGCAACCGGTAAAGGGTGTTGACAAGAAACCAAAGTCCCAAGCGCAGGGTCGCTACGGGCAGCAGATAACAGATGGCGCCTGTAACAACGAGGGTGGCAACGGCTGTCAGCCAGAAGACGTGATAGGTGTGAAGGTCGATTGAGAACGGCCCCACAGTCACGGGCCTTAAAATGACGTAATACAGGCCGCCGGCAACGAGCATGCCTGCAAAGGTGAGCAGATTGGTGGTGGCAATGACGCCGCCCTTGACTGCAGCAGGGCTTCGGCTCTGCAGAACAGCCCATAGGGGTACTTCATAGAGCCCAGCGCAAAAGCCCAGGCCTATTGTGAGAGCCAGCACGGCCGGGAACCCCAGCGCGTACAGGCCGGCGGCGTCTTCCAGTCCCGCGCCAAGAATCAGCAACCTGGGCAGACGAGACGTAAGCAGTCCCAAAGCCCCGCTGAAGAAAGCCATTCCGAAAGCGCCCAGCGGGATGAGCCCCACCTCGATTCGCCCCCGGGACAGATAGCCGGCGGCCAGACTGCCTAGGCCTATCCCAAAAGCAAGGAGCGCCTGAAGGGTACTAACTTGAGCATCGCTCCATTGCATGGTGCTCTTGCCAAAGGTGACCATGTTCTGAAGAACCACGACGCCTGCGAACCAGAAATACACGATTCCCAGAACCGTGAGCAGCAACCATCGGTCTGCGCGTAGCACCTTCAGATTGCGCCATGTGCCTGACCACGGATTCCATGAAATGGTCTGGCGTGGATTGGCCGAGGGTATCTTTGTAATGCCGTGAGAGCAGATGAGGCCCAGTAAGGAGAGCACAACCAGCATCAGCGAGGCCCATTGCATCTCGGCGCCAAGCCACTCCCGGATCGGTCCTGCGACGGCCGTTCCTGCAATGATCGCCACGAAGGTTGTCATCTGAATGATGCCATTGCCCCATGACAGGCGCTTTTCAGAAAGTATTTCTGGAAGCAGGCCATATTTCGCAGGGCTGAAGAAGGTGCTTTGCATGGCCATCAAGAAGAGAAGCGCCCAAACCATCGCCGTGCTGCCGAGGATAAACGCGACGAAGCTGAGCGCCATAACGCCGACCTCCCAATACTTCGTCATAATTGAGACATGCCGTTTGCTGAACCGGTCGGCCAACGCACCGGCAAAACCGGGGAAAAGGACAAAAGGAAGCGAAAACAGGACAGTGGCAAAGCCCGCAATGGCGGCTGTGCCGGATTCGCCCGCCCCCTTGCCCCAACGCATGGCTTCCTGGATGAGAAACAGCACAATGATCGTTTTGAACAGGTTGTCGTTGAAGGCCCCCTGAAACTGCGTTGCAACTAATGCCCAAAAGCCTCTTATGGACTTTTCAGGCTGCTCGGAGCGAGATTGGGAATACGCCATATCCATTGGTTCTCTCCTCGCGCTCGCAGAAATGCGGCTCGCTTGCCCTGCCTGAAATCATAAACCAATCGGGTTTCACGATGCACCTCCTATTCTCGATGCCTTTTCGCGCACCGCATCGAGGCGTTCGACCAATTCCCGGCATCCTTCCTCGCCGAGATCGCCCATCACTTCGTGAATGGTCGCGATGTAGAGGGGCTCGATCTGCTCGACAAGCCGACGCCCTTGATCAGTTAATTCGACGTGGTGGATACGCCGGTTGCCAGGCACGCGTGCGCGCCTCACAAGGTCCTTTCCTTCGAGCTTGTCAAGTATCGAAGTGATGGTGGCTCGGGTGACTACGAGACGTTTCCCAAGATCAGACTGCGTCAAAGGGCGTTCCCTATAGCAGAGGACAAGAAGAACGTTGAATTGGGCCTGGGTGAGGCCGAAGCGTCTGAACAGGGTCCGACCCGCCAGAGCGAACACGCTTGCCGTACGGACGATGCTAAGGGCGGCCTCGTGGTGGATGTCCTGGAAAGGAACGTCGAGGTTGAGTTCGCGGGCGAGTTTTGCCATTGGGCCTCCCGGTTCAGTTGAGTTCCAGATCGATTGTAAGTCGTGCAACCGTTAGGTGTCAAGCATTCTTAGCCAAGCCTGCAAACAACTCCACAGGTGGCGACCGCTCGAGAAAGGCCCTGCCCCTTCCTGCGCAGTTCTGCCTTCATGTCGTGTTAACGGCGTCGTGATTGGGGATTGGCCAAACAGGCGCCGCGTGTGACCGCGTGACATAATATGGAGTAGGCGCCATTGGAAGTGGCGTTTCGGCGGTTCTTGCCGTTGCGAACAGCCTGGGTGTTGCGGATTCGTGTCGAGGGGCCTTCTCGACACGCAACGGCGCCTTAACGGTTGATGTACGGAATCCATGGGAGGACAATCAATGCTGGGCGACAGCCGGCATATTGAGACTGTGCGTTTTATGCGCCGTATGCCTTACCGTGAAGCATATGAGGTGATGCGCTCCCGCCAGCGCGAGGTGGAGGCGGGAACTCAAGGCCATGCCCTGTTTCTACTCGAGCATGAACCGGTAATCACCTTGGGAAGGAATCATCAAGCGCGCAACCTGCTCTGCACCGAAGAGCAACTGACAGCGATGGGCATTGCCATTGAGCGGGTTGATAGGGGGGGCGATGCGACCTATCACGGTCCGGGCCAGCTTACGGCGTATCCCGTTCTTAATCTCAAAGCATGGAAACGGTCGATTCGGTGGTACCTGCGCTCGCTCGAAGAGGTGGTGATTCGATTGCTCGAGGGTTACGGACTTGCAGGGGGGCGGATCGAAGGATTCACGGGAGTGTGGGTAGGGGACAGGAAAGTGGCGGCCATCGGGATTGGGATTCACAACTGGACGACCTATCACGGAGTGGCTGTGAACGTGGATCCGGATATGCGGCGCTTCGGCTGCATTATTCCCTGCGGCATTGAGGACAAGCGGGTCGCGTCTTTGAAAGAACTGCTAGGGCATTCTCTGGATATGCAGGACGTTTTCGATCATTTTGAAAAGCATTTCCGCGCATATTTTGAAGGATGCCGAGGCGATTAAGGCATACAGCAGCTATGTGTGGCCCAAGGACCGGACGAGCTTTCGCCAACGACGGTAGTCCTCGTGTGGCAAGAGGCGGTTGCCAAAGCGTGTTTTGTTGTATACGTCAATCATCTCGATGGCGGAATCCCTATCGGGCCAGTTGCATGCTTTCAGTTCATCCACGATTTCACCGGCTGTCATGGCCTGCCAGGCCGTTCCTTGGCGGTCTAGTTTCCGCCTGAGCGCAGCGTAGAGTTTGACCGCGCGTTGTTGATCTTTGGACAACGAAGCCAAAGCCAAGCGCCACGCCCGTTTCCTGTGATAGAGGCGGAGCCACAGCAAGAGGACCCCGCCCGCTGCGGCTGCCGCAATCACCTTAAGAATGTCCGGGCTTATTCCAAAGGGGGCGCGTGCGGCGCCTGAGGCATTTGGGGCGTTTGGCGCGGGGGACTCCCGAGGTTGGAAAGCCAGGCCGATTTGCGGCAAGAGCTTCGAGAGATAGTTGCCCCGAAAACCGATCACATGCCGGTACCAGAGCATGCGTGTCTTAGACATAAGGTGGGACATTTTGGCAAGAACAGGGGAGGCTCGGCGGAACTGGGTCCCGGAGACAGGAGAAGGGTCAAAGAGGACCCAGCCATACTCAGGGAAAAAGACCTCGGCCCAGAGGTGGGCCATGTCGCCGCGCACGACATAGCTTTTGGTGCTTTCGTTCCACTCTCCGCCCCGGTAACCGCTGACCACGCGCGCGGGAATCTGAAGACTTCTAACCATCAAGGCCATGGCGCTGGCGAATAGTTCGCAGTGGCCAAGGCGGCTCGTGTGGATAAAATGGTCAACGGGGTGCAGTTCAGGAAGCTTGGGAAAGGAGGTACTGTAGGCAAAGCCGCTGCCCTGCAGCCAGTTCTGGATGGCGCTTACCTTGTCAAATGCGTTGTCGTAGGATGCTGTAAGATCCTCGGCCAAGCGTTGGGTGGAGAGCTGGAGGTCCTGGTAGGTTAGCAGCCGGTGATAAGTCGACGACAACGCGAGGCGGTAGTCGCGGCTTGTCTGGGGAGCAGTTCGCAATTCTTCAGGAGAAGGAGAAGCGACCTCGGACCATGCCTCGTAATCGAAGGGGAGACCGTCGTTATCTGCAGGATATATCGTGAAGTCCCGTTGCGCGTGGTCCCACTCGACCGGTTTTTGAGGAGAAAGGACGCGCTGGACCAACGAAAGGCAGGGGAGGCCTTCCGTCGGGGGCTGATTTAGCGAGATGCTTTGGTGGATGCGCCTGCTGGAGCGCAGCGGGGTGCGAGTCAATAGGTTGGAACCACGCGACGAACTGGTCGCGCCATCGTAGAAACCGAGCAGTACAAGGTCGTCATCCGTCTCTGACCGATAGTACTCCTCGTAGCTGTAGCGAACGATAGGGCTTCGCTTCCAGCCCGTGCCTGTGTACATCTCGAGGGACGTGGTCCGCCAATACAACAGCTCGTCTTTGACGCGGCCTCCCGGCTCCTCGGGAAACTGCGCTTCCATTACGGGGGAGGTGTTGCTGGCAACGCCGCTTGCACGGGCAAGCTGGACGGGCTGTCCAACCCCTGCTTGAGTAGTGATCGTAACTCTGCGCCCGAGCACGCCCGCCTCCATGCGGGGCAAACCAGTGAAAAGACCTATGGTCAATGCAAGGCTTAATAGGGACAGGAGGGACACGACGCCCAGGAAGCTCCGTGGCCGTAAGATGACGCGTTCTGGCATGGCGCCGGCCATCGAAAGCTCGCCCGGATACGATGCCGCTCCGGCGTCCATGACCAGGGTGACATGGCGGGCGCCTTGTTGTTTGGCGTCGAAAACGAGCTGTAGAAGGAGAAGTCCCCAGATAGCGCTCACCAGATAGCCGAGGAGTATCAGACTGATCCAGGCGTTGTCGGCCCGGCTGCTGGCTGCCACAATTAGAAAGAAGGTCATCAGAAAGAGCTGATGGTAGTCGTGTCGTTTCTTCACATGCACCAGTTTGTAGCCCATAATGAAGAGGATCAGAGCCGTCACCGTATCCAGAAGGGCCCGCGATGTAATCGTGATGAGCAGAACCAGCATGTAGGCGGCGGTGATGGTCAAGGTGATTTGCCGGTAAAGCCGTGTACGGCGGTCAAGTGTTTCGCCCATCGGCCAGAGCAAGAGGAAGGCTGCCCCAAGCAAAACGGTCTCGGCGCCGTAGTTGTCCGTCGAAGCGAGTGCAAACACGCCGAAGAGCACTAACGACACCGAGCTGATCCACAGGCCTATTTCAAAGCGCTTAAGCACGGACAATCTCCCGCGGATCGAGGACTTTGCCTCTGGCGCCCCCCGTGCTCAGACCCCATTGGCGAGGGTCTGCGGAGATCGTGATAAACGCGGCGCGGTCGCATTCTTCTGCCACAGCGCCTTCCGCGAAATCGCCCAATCCCGGAGCTTCTGTATATTGGACACGGGCGAGGAAGTCCAGGATCTTGAGGGCCTGAGCGTGACCGTCGCCTTCTTCCAGACGCCACGAAGGGGTAACGATGGATACGCTGAACCGCCCTTGAAGCAGCGTTATTGCAAGGGATGCGGCTACTTCGACGGCTTCTTCGAAGCGTTCCTCCGCATCAGGCAGTTCCTTGGGAAGGCGGGTGTCGAAAATGAGCATGATGTAGCGCGCGTGCTCTTGCTCAAGATCCTTGACCAACAGCCGGTCTACGCGAGCGCTTGCGCGCCAAGCAATGTGCCGAATGTCGTCGCCGGGGGCGTAATCCCGGAGTGCGAAAAACTCGTCGCCCTGGCTTAAGGAGAGGCGACGGGTCGCGGGATTGGCTGAGACAGGCGTGAGTTCCCTCGTCCGGAGGGACCACACACGGGGATAGACCACGATTTCGCCTTCCTGCGGAACGACCCGGCGAACGCGACACAGCCCAAAGGGAAAGGAGCTTGAGAAAGTCACTTCCGGCAATAAGAAGACCCCCCGCTTATCGAATCGATGCGAGAGCCGGAGATCGGCGGCCTTGCCGGGGGGCACGGAAACGACAAAGGCGCCGGCGCCTGTGGAGCCAATGGCGATGTTGATGGAGTACGTATGAAGAAAACGTTTGCGGTTCTCCGCCCGGATCATGAACCCGAAGGGCTCGCCTCTATGAACAGCCTGAGGGGCTTCGTAATTGACTGTCAACCGCCGCAAGTTAAGCCGGGAGAAAGCAAGAGCAAGAAGGAGAAGGCTCAGCGCGCCCGCTGTAACGAGATAGTAGAGATTTGCGCCGGTATTCCAAGCCGCGAGGAGGGTGACTGTGCAGGTCGCAAGCAAAACAAGACCTGACGGCGAGAAAATCCCGAGGCTTTTTGTCAGGATGTTTCTCATGGCCTTAGATGGGGACCGCAGTGTTCTTAACAATCTCCCATACGACCCGTGCGCGTTCTCTGGCCGAAGCGATCGGGTTGCCCCCGCGGGACTTAACCATAATGCGATGCGAAAGGGAGGCTACGGCCATTTGCTTGACGTCGTCAGGGGTGACGTAATCGCGTTTGTCTACTATAGCCCGGGCCTGACAGGCCTCAAAAAAGTCGACGGTGGCCCGGGGACTGGCGCCCAGTTGAATGTGTTCATCCTGGCGAGTGGCCTGTACAATTGCCAGGATGTACTTGGCCACACTGTCATGCACCATAACCTCGCCCGTTTGCTGTTGGAGGCCGACGACCTCTTCAGCGCTAAGAACCGGCCTTAACCGGGTCAGCTCGGCCCGGGGGTCGCGCCGCCGCATGATAAGCAGCTCATCTTTCCGCGGAGGATAGCCCATTTCGATGCGTAGAGTGAAACGGTCAAGTTGAGACTCGGGCAGGGTATAGGTTCCCTCGTATTCGATGGGGTTTTGCGTGGCCAATACCATAAAAGGGCGGGGCAATTCATGGGTAATCCCGTCAACAGAGACCTGATATTCGCTCATGGCTTCGAGCAAGGCGCTTTGGGTTTTTGGCGGCGTACGGTTTACTTCGTCGGCAAGAATGATATTGGCAAAAACAGGGCCCTTGCGGAACTCAAACTCTCGTGTCCGCGGGTCAAGGACTGATACGCCGAGGATATCGGAAGGCAACATGTCGCTCGTAAACTGAATCCGGTGGAAACTGCAGTGAATGGACCGTGCCAACGCTTGCGCCAGGGTGGTCTTGCCGATTCCCGGAACGTCTTCGATGAGGATGTGGCCGCGCGAGAGCAATCCGGCGACGCAGAGCTTCACGACTTCACGCTTCCCGAAGATCACCTTTTCGATGTTGTCGACAAGACGTGTAACACGCTGGCTGGCGCTGGAATCTACTGAGGACTCTGCTGGTTGCACCTCGTCCGCTTTGGGCGTCGCCATTGCCATTATCTTACTGCCTTCTGCGTCTTCCAACTCTGCATCTTCCCATAAAACAAGGATTCACAAGTCTTTATTCAACTTAACCGAAGTGTCCGGTTGCGGACTGCAGATCATAACCATCGTTCAAACCACTCCTCAGCAGTGGCCTGCGTGTTATAGGACGCCAGCGGCCGATCTTTCTTGTGAACCAGTTTGATGGCCTCTTCAGCTCCCAACAGGTGGTAGATGCGTTGCGCTTCTTTCACCGCTGCGCCAAGGCTCGTTGCGCTGCTTTGCGTCTCCCCGTCCGGCGCGCCTATGATCAAAGTCGGATGCGGTGCTATAAGTGCCAGCAGATGTTCCCAATCAAACGGATAGCGTCCCGCAGCGGCTGCTTCTTCAAGCGCAGGCAGCCCCAAGAACGTGTCGTCATTCAACCAGCCACGAGATGCGGGACCGTCCTGAAATCGGCCGAAAGCCCCTTCTGCGACACAAACCTGAATCCGTTCGTCCAGTGCAGCGAGAAGCAGGGCGTTGAACCCGCCCAGACCATGCCCTATTGCGCCAATGCGAGCGCTATCCACTCGTTTCTGCTCGAGCAACACATCGACAGCATGCATATGGTCAACAAGCATTTTCCCAATAATGGACATCTGTGGATAGTCTTCGTAGAACGTTCCCGTGTCGTATGGCGCTCGGCCGGCCGAGACGCGTTCCCCGGCGGTGACGGCATCAGGCGCTATTGTGATGTATCCAAGGCTGGCGTAGTGTCGCGCAAAGGCGAACCGCTGTTCGCCCTCAAGCCCGGCTGGTTCATCTTTTCCTTGTGGAACCCGCCCATGGCAACACAACAAGGCAGGCATGTCTTCCTTCGCGTCAGGAACGAACAGCCACGCCGGAGCGCGGGTCCAATCATCAACAAAATAATGCAGGTTCCTTCGCACAAAGCCGTCTTCTTGCCATTCGTCGAGCACTTTGACCTGCAGTTCCACGCGTTCAGGCGGAATGACGCCCAACGCGTCCAATACAGCTGCTTCGACAGCGCTCCGCGTTTTCCGCCACTCTGAGAGGTTCTTAACCCGCTCAAGTTCGAGCATTATCTTGTATCTCTTCCTTTTCGGGTTGCAGTGGGTTTGCCGCTTCTATTTCCACCTGCCGCTTCCCCTGATCTTAGAACGTGGCCCGATCAACTTCAAACATGCCAGCTTGGTGCGCTGGCCGTTTCCGTCTGCATCGGGCAGGACGACGTGCTGGTAGCCGCGCTCATTTCTGTTGCAGCTGCATGCTGTACGCTTGCGCGGTTGACCGGGACGGGACGTATTCTGCAAGGAAGTGTTGCGCCACGCGGAGGCGTGAACTCGAGGAAAAAAACCACCGCGACCCCGCTCAGAGTTTCTGAACGGGGTCGCGCCCAGGGGTT
>CAZBQH010000421.1:0-1508 GCA_964493915.1 uncultured Nitrospiraceae bacterium | reverse complement strand
CAAACGCCCCGGTTTCTTTTCTAAGCACATCATGCCCTCTTTTTGCTGAACTTGTGAAACATAACCGGCTATCTATAGTCCCGAAGTCTTCACACGCATGGCTGACAACACGTCGCATCCCGTGCGGCTTGCGGCCTTGGGGCAGGAAAAGAAGGCGCTGTTCTTCGATTGGCCGCAGTCCTTGGGTCAGTGGCACAACGTCAAGATGCATCTTGAGGATACTCATGATAAAGCGATGGATAAGCAGGGCGCGTTGAAAGATTTGAAGGTGGACAAGCTCGCGATATTCCTTGGCACTTGGGTATATAAGGACCCTGGCTCGCAGTGCGGGGTCTACTTTGACAACGTAGAGGCTAATCTCGATGGTTCAGGCCAATCCTCGACCATTAACAACTTGCCCCTCGAAATCGGTGTCGATGTCTTCGAAACGAGCTTCGCAGAAAGCTGCACGTACTAGCGAGGCACGCCAAGCAATGGAACGCGCAAGGGCCGGCTTCTTTTAGAACCCCGCCGCTGCGGATGGAGAAACCTTGTCTTGTCTCCAACAGCTCGAGCAAGAGAGTAAGCTCCATCCGCAGGGCAACCGGGCAGTAACCAGGGGAGAATCCCTGCGTCTCGTCAGTTCTGAAGGACTCCGCCCGCAACCTCTCAAATATGCTGCCTCGGCGCTGCGCAATCCAGCGCCAAGGCACTTGGCCACCCGGTATCCTCGGCGACCCTACTGCCCGCCGTACTAGTGCGGACGGCCTCGGACGCCGGGTGGCCTTTCTAGCTATGTTGTGTGCTCGCCTTCTGGCAGCGGCCTACCGGATCTTGCGCCGCGCCGCCGCCGCGAGCATGAGCGCCGCCAAAGCCAGGCCTGCTGCTGATGCAGCGGGGAGGGATCCGCCCTCGTCAGTGTAGGGGTCCCGGCCCAGCGAGTGCTCGATATCGTCGGAGACGCCGTCGTTGTCGCTGTCGGTGTCCCGGAAGTTGGCCACGCCATCGCCATCGGGGTCGTCGAGGCCTTCGTCGGCGTCGGGGATGCCGTCGTTGTCGCTGTCCGTGTCTTGGAAGTCCGGGGTACCGTCGCCGTCGGTGTCAGTGTTCGCGTCCGCCCCCTCGACGCTGTCCAGAATGCCGTCGCCGTCTTGGTCCGTGTCGGAGATCGGGTTGTCCTCGGCGACCTCGTCCGCGCCGATGTCGGGGAATGCGCCGGCAAGGGGCCGGCTGTCGCCTTCGAAGTCGACCGTCGCGGTGGAGCTGTAAGCCCGGCCGGCCGCGTTAGACGATGTGGGGGAGATGCGGCCGTCGGCGTCCAGGACCGGGTCCGCGAAGACGTTCTGGGCTTCGACCAATGTGGCCCCGCCGATGTAGTAGCTGCCGGATCCGGCGCTCTGGGCGTCCCAATAAAGGTTGTTGGCGCCGCTGAAGACGTCCGCTACGACCGTCACACCTGGGGCTGTGCCGGGATCTCCGTCGTCGCCCCCGGTTGCGGAGGCGTCAAAGATGCAGGAATTGGCAGTGAT
>CAZBQH010000420.1:0-9072 GCA_964493915.1 uncultured Nitrospiraceae bacterium | reverse complement strand
AGCACGCTTGGCGACTGAATCGTAGATTAAACCACAAAAGAGGCGCAGTTATCTCCCATCCCCCCTCACCCCGGGTAGACGTCGTCCCCGCCGGTGACCCCGACGACCCCGAAGCCCTTGTTGAGATGCTCCATGAGCGCGTACCGCATGGCGTCGAGGGCGTGGTCTGCAAACTTCACGGGCTCATCCATGAGCATCCCGTCCTTGTTTTCTGCGGTCTGCCGGTGCGTGAGAAGGACAAGGACCTTCTGGGCGAGACGATCCTGGCGGATCGCAAGTTCTTGGGACAGGCGCCCAGCACCCTGAACGCCGACGAGGGATTCTATGAAAGCCCCGAACAGCTGGCAAAGCTTGAGGAGGAGATCGAGACCGTTTCGATTTGCAAGAAGGGCAAGCGGACCAAGGCCGAGGAAGAACGCGAGCACGGCGAGGCCTTTAGGGCGGGGCAGCGCTTTCGTGCAGGCGTTGAGGGCGCCGTCTCGGTGTTAAAACGCGCTTTCAAGCTGGCGCGCTGCCTTTTCAAGGGGTTTAAGAACTACGCGTCCAGCGTGGGGGACGCGGTGTTCTGTCACAACCTGGCTCTGCTCGGACAACGCTGAGCGGCCGACGCCGAACCAGGCGAAAAACCGGGGGCAATAAAGCGCCCTGTCCGGACTATGCCCAGTCGAGACATAAACTGCGGAAACTCGAGCGCCGTACGGCATCTTGGCTACTGCACAGAAGATTCCCTCTCAGATTCAAGATCATCGACAATTGCCTTCTGCGTATCCCCCCGAGGACACTCAATACAGCCTTCTTCAACTTCATTCCGAATCCTCGCTGCTGCTCGGCTCTACTTCATCTTCCTCGGCCAGGGACCGCCACCCATCGTCAAAGATGAACTGGTTCACCTTGCGGGCGGGATCCCGAATCCGGTAGATGCGAAAGTCATCCTCTTGCGCACGCTCGACGACGTACAGCCAGTACCGGTCGCCTTGCTCGTCCGCCTTCTCAAACTGCGTATCTGTTAAGGCCGCCCCAAGTGAGGACCATGCGCCGGTGAGTGACTTCACTTCTATGAATCGCTCGATTTCGTTGGCGCCGTTGAAGGATTCAACATCGTATCCGGGGTGAGTTACAGGCATGGGTGTTGGCTCTCTTCCCGCCATCTTCTCGAACTCCAGAACGCGAGCCATACCCGCTTCGTCGACAGGATTCCGTCCGCCGGCCGCTTCTGCCGGTTGTCCTGCCTCTCCGCCGATGCCGGGGACGACATAGGTCCGCAATTTGGCTCTATTGGGCGAGGGCTTCCTGCGTTGCCCTTTTCGAGTACCTCGGTCTCCCTGTGTATTGTCCCCACTTCCACCGGTGCCGCCCGGCCGGTCCGTCTTGTCCAGTTCTTCAGGCGGCGGAGTCGGCTGTCTGACGCTTGGCCTGAGGATCGATTCGATGGCTTGCTCCGGGGTAATGACGTCTTGGCCGGGAGTTGGCTGTTCGGCGGTGATGACTTTGACTTCGTCTACTTCGGAATCACCCTCCGCACCATCCTCCGGAGTTCCCAACGGCTCTCTTCCCGTCGTTTCTTCACCTCCGAAGTCTTGTATCGGCTCATCGGTAGTCGCTGTTGGCGTCGCCACGGCCTCAAGAGCCATCGGATAGCCCAGTTCATCGAGCACCGTATTCGCTGTTTGTGCATCGTCGGCGGCAAGGACCTCTTTGATTCCTGACGCCAGTCCTCCCGGTTCCGAGCCTGGACAAAGGGCCAAGGCCAGTTCACGTGCAATGGCGGTCCATGGCGGGGTGCCGTTCACGGGACATGAAAACAGGATATGACTCTCCCGGTGATAATGTGCCTTCACATTCTCAGGTTCGCTGAGTGGGATGGTCCCAAATCCTTCAACGCGGTATTGAATTACAAGTTCATCCGCGGCTTTACAATTGATTTGCCTCAAGAGGCTATTGGTATCAGGCGTGGTGTGCGATTCAATACTCCTTTCGACAACCCGACGGAGTTCTTGTCGGCGCTCCTGAATTCTTTCGAATACGAAAGCGTCTTCCCGCGCGTCCTGACATTCCACCAGTTCTGATCGCAGGGCATCACTCAAGTGGCGAACGCCCGCGAGTTGCATCGCGCGCCAAGCTTTCTGCCGACGGGGGATAATGCTGTTGCCAAGGGTTTCCTCGAACTTAACGGCGATCCCCTGCCGGTCTTCGAATAGCAGCCAACCGGGGCGACACAGTAGCCCGCGGCGATCGGCAATGACCTTCCGGGCGGACAAGCCTTCCAGCGTCTCTCGCATTTCCTCGGCCAAGTCTTCGTCATCAACGGACCTGTCGAGCTCCTCTCCGAGTATCTGCCAACAGCCCAGCAGAATCCCGAGGTCGGCTTCTTCCACAAACAGATTCCCGGGCGCGTACTTCTGCTCAATTTCGGCAATGACGGCGAGTGCGTCCTGACAATCAGGGCTTTCCTTGACACCGAGACGGTGCAGGAGGCGGGCGTATGAACGCATTTCCTGACCCAAGCGATACCTGAAATGGCCGAAGGGGTGCTCTCCCCAGAATACCTGGTCTGGACGCACGTAGGCGCCGTTTAGCAGAAGGCAAGCCTTTCCGGCCAGGCCTCCCACAGATTGTGTCTCTGCATTGTCATTGAGCCAGCGATAGACTTCATTGTTGACTTTCTTGCCGTTCTCGGAGCACCACAGGAGATGGTCCGCTACCTGCGCAACCGTGGGTTGGTTCGGGACTCCTAGCAGCCGCAAAAGCGGGGCACTTTGATTCTGTGTCGTACGCTCTACATCCAAAAAGATGGCCTGGGACTCAAAAAGGTAGTCAACGAAAACGGCACGGAGTTCTCCGGGCTTAAACCAACGTTCCTGATGCCCTCGGCCAGGAAGCCATGCCATACGGCGGAACGGCTCACAGTTATCTTCATTCAGTTCACCCGCACTAGCCCGTCCTCCCAAGTGCGCAAAGACATGGCGGATCTGCTTTATGCTGCGAGGTGTTGGCGGCTTTGCGACGAGATTCTCCACGCGTTCCGCGATGTCAGCAAGGCATGGTGCCTCGGCGACTCCTAGCCAGCTGTAGAGGTCCCTGACTGCCTCCGCGCGTTCGCGAGGAAGAACCGCCTGATTGGCTTGTTCCCCGAACAGTTCCCCGAGGTCGGCAACGTCGAAGAACACCTCAGGCGGTCGCCGGAACTCTCCATCCACGCATTCTACGATCGGCAAATCGCACAGGACTTCCTCAACCTCGAAATCGTCTCTAATCTCGCCAATCCTATCTGCCAGTAAGTGGACAATGGCACGTCTCTTCTCGGACCGGAGAGCGTTCTGACGGAAGGCCGCGGGTAGGTGCTCAACAGCGTAGCCCCGAAATGTCAGCTCTTCGGCTCCAAGATCTCTCAAGAAGTCGCGGCGTGCCCCCAATTTCGTCAAATCCACGACATCCGCAAGCCCCAAGGGATCTTCAAAACCGCCCGGAAGAACAAGTTCAGTCAGGGGCCTGCGGCCTTGCGCTGTGGGGAATATGGGAAGGGCAGCAAGAGCTGCTTTGACTTTCGGCTCCCCCAGCACTTCCTTGCGGCGGTCCTCGAACCAGTGAAGAACGGAGCTGATGTCTAGCTCAACGGGCCCTTCCTCGTCCGCAAGCGTCCCCAGTCTCCGCTCGACAAAATGGAGGGCGATTTCTGGCGAGAACTCCGGACAGAGTGATTCGAGTGTTCCTCCTGGCTTGCCACAGGCCGACATGAAAGGAATGGTTGAGTCGATTGCCCCAAAGACGTCTCGGGTCCGGTCATCAGTACGGTAGACCTGATTGCACGGCCAGAGGGCCCCGTCGCTCCCAACTGCCACCGCGCTGCCCGCCAGTCGGGTTCTCTGTCCTTTAGCGACTTCAGATCTCCCCTTACGGTTCAGGAGAGTTTCCAACTCGTTCCAGAGAATATCGAGGTTCCCTTCTTCCTGCAGGAAGCCGGGGAGTTTATCTCTGGGCACTCGTTTCTCAAGGCCCAGGTCCTCAAGCGTGCGCACAAGTACATCCAGCTCGAGAAACGAAACGCCTACCTCTTCGGTTCTGAGGATGTTAAAGTACGGCCGTAGATCCGAGTGAAGGCACGCTATCCCCATCTGGCTGAGAACAGAAGAAGCCGTTTCCTCTTGCTTTTCGTACAGGAGGTACACGTCATCAGCCGCGCACCACTGACGATTGGCCGTAAAGAAGACGGCTGTGTGCCGCAGATTGGGCGCAAGAGTCTTCCAGAACTCTGACAGGGCTGCTGAACCCTCCCTTTCTTTCTGCTCCTGATGCACCCGGTACACCGAGTTAAGAACTTCCCAGAGCCTTCCATGGCTGAGAGTGTCTCGGAGAGAACTGAGGTCCTCGGCAAGCGCCTTAGCGGCCGCAGCGATAGCAGCTCGATTCCACTTCCCCTGATAGTCCGAATCAAGCAATATTCTCTTGCGGTCACGCGTCGGATAGAAATCGGCGTTGACATGGAACTGAAATCCCGTGGAGAATTCGGTCGGCAAACAGACACACACCCGTCCGTCGTTTATGGCTTCCTCTGGTATAGCCAGAGTTACGGTGGTCGAGCGCTTCCCCTCAATGAGCCCCGGGTACCTCTTTCTGATTCCATCGGCCGCCGACTGAAAATTACCCTGGACAAGGTGCCATACGCGATCTTCGTCGCCCCCCGCAATAAGCACCTTCCTTTCCTCCACAATCCGCTCGAGTTGCAGTCTCAAGCAACCCCGATCCTTGATGGTGACGGATTGCAGGTTCTTCAAGTAGATCATTGCGGTGGGCAAGGAACGTACAAGTTGCTCCAAAAGTTCGTTACGGTCTTTCTCTGTGAAAGCCTCTACGGACAAGGCCCGCCTGAGCTCGCTATCGGGGTCCTTGGCCCACGGTAGGAAGAATCGAGTGCCCGGTAAGTCGGCTGCGCGGCAGCGGCTACAGCCGTGGTACTGTATTATTCGTTCTGTTTCGGGTCGCTCTTCCTGTAAGGTCCAGTGTCGTCCCGCAGAGAATAGTTCCGGGCGGTCCGTTACCTGATATACCGCAGCAAATCCGAATCCGAAAGCTCCTGTTGTCCCTTCCTGGCGACGCTTATCACCACTCCCAACAAGCCGGAAGCGATGAAAATCGCACATATGGCCCTTGGTCGTTTTCCAAGCACATTCCGTCGCTTCGACATGGTCACAGGCACTGAATACGCCATCGTTGTCTACAGTCAAACCTTCATCGCCAACGTCAATCAACATTACTTTGGCTCGAGCATCATCGGCGTTTTGAATCAGTTCATTCGCGAGAGTTGTAAAACCCTTAAGGTCCCGCAGTTTCGCTCCCAGGTCCTCAAGGTAATCGATGCCCCGTGAAAGGAAAGTCATCTCCGTCAATTCCTCAGTCATCCGAGAACCCCCTCTACTGCACAGTAGAACCTAAGGTCGCACTCTTTGCAGATCCCCGATTCAGGGCGCACGACTACTCGGAAGTCTCCTCCCTGTATCTTTCCAACAATCTCATCGAAGTACCGTCCCGCCTCCTGGACCCGTTCAGGCTCATAGGGCAATTCCATGACCGCATCTTGCTTCTTAGGCTCCGAGGTCCAGTAGAGAAGCAGTCTGTCGGGCCGCTTGCCGTGCCGTCGCTCAAGGATGTGGGCATACGTGCAAAGTTGTCGTTCGTAACTCGCGATGAGTTCTGGCGAGTCTGTGGGCCGGGGTGAGGTCTTGAAATCCAGAAGTTCGAGCTTCCCGTCGCCGCCAATCAGCAGGTCGACCTTTCCGGTCAGGATGTATCCATCCTTCTCCACGGAGACGTCGACTTCGGTCTCGATGATACGCTGCATGTCCTCCTTGTTCTGGCGGAAGTAGTTCATGACCTGTTGGAAGGCCGCTTCCTTGGCAGTCTCGCCGATAGGTCGGACATCCGTCATGCACAGAAAGCGGAATGTGCGCTCGAAAAGTTCACGAACCCGGCATTCGTCAAGCGTCTCCAGTTTCCCGTCCAGTACCAGGCGATGAATTTCTTCGATCGTCTGGTGCACGAGCAGTCCGAAGAAAATCACGGCAGACCGGGAAGGCGTGAAATCGTATTCGCGGAAGAAGTGGTACTGCCGAGGGCAGGTCTCGTAAACCTTCAAGTCCCCGGTAAAGCTATAGGACTTCTTGATGGGAGCGCGTTCCTTGAGTTCAAACTCCTGGGCGGCCAGGAGGTCCTTCTGAACATAGGGCCACTGCGGAAGTCCTTGCCAGATTGCCTTGAAGTGGTCCTTCGGGGAATTATGCGCACTGAGCACTAGGATCTTCTGGGGACGTGAGAAGGCAACATAGTGAAGGCGCATCCGATCAAAGAGCGTGATGCGACTTTCAGGTTCGAATGGCGGACGGTGATAGAACGGCTGTAAGTCGCGATCAATTTGCTTGGGTGACGAGAGCTGCTTGTCGAGGGAACCAACAACTACAACAGGGAACTCAAGCCCCTTCGCCTGATGAACCGTCATGACCTGGACGTAACCCCTCGGAAATGGCTGGTCTTTGTCCTCGTATTCGTTGATCCCGCCGTCGAAGAGAAGCCGAAGGAAGCTATCAAAAAGGTGGAAGCGAAGGTATTCCCGGTTGTGGTGCGTAACAACCGTGTAGTGGTAGTAGTTCTGAAACGTGTTGAGCAGTTGGGAGAAGATGGCCAGGTTCCGGGCCCTGTTTTCGTTTCCGACATAACCTGTGAAGGGTTCAAATGCGAGCAACCGGTAGAGGTAATCCGCCGGACGCATATCCAAGGCGTCGCCTTCGGCGAGCGATGATATCTCTGAGGTGAATCCCCGTATAGCCTCCGCAAGTGTAGGGGATCCCTGACAGGCGCGGGCCAACTCTACGATACACCCATCCACATACTGGGCCAATGCTGTGAGGGCTGGACCGCTAAGCTTGCCTCTACCCTCGCCATGGTAGCCAAAGACGAGGGCAAAAGCCCCGACCGTAAGGCGCACTTCCTCGTTATCGAAGTACGCCCGAGCGCGCGGACAGAAGGCCGGGATACCTTTGGCCTCAAGAGCAGCGAGGTAGTGCCCGCTGTGCTCCTGCCGAACGCTATGCAGAAGCAGAGCCACCTGGTTGTAGTCCTGGATGACTCCTTGTTCCTTGAGGAAGGCTACAAGCTCGGCGAATCGTTGTCCTTCATCGCGAGCGTTTCGGCCCGAGATCGAGAACACTGCGGGGTAGTCGGGATGATCGACGTCAGAATCAGGCTTAATTGTCTTGTCGAAGCGAAAGGAAGGGCCGGCCGGGTTTCTCCAATCGGCAGAAGACATCCAACGGTCATATGCTTGCACGATTATCCGATGCGACCGGTAATTGGTTGTCAACCGTTCGACCCGACAGCCCGGAACACGTTGCGGAAACTCGAGGATGTTTCTGACTGTCGCGCCGCGAAACCGATACAGGCTCTGGTCTTCGTCGCCCACGACGCAAATGTTCCCGCCTTCGGCGGTCAGGCCCAGAAGTATTTGTTCCTGGATGTAGTTTGTGTCCTGGTATTCGTCCACCATGACGTACTTGAGCCGGCCGATGACTGCGTCGCGGATTCCTGCGTCATTCAACAAGTCCAATGCGAACTTCTGCTGATGGGCGAAGTCTACGCGGTTGTTCTCGGCAAGCGCCTTGACGTAGGCCTGGTAGGCTTTCGCGATGGACTGAAGGAACTCATCCGAGGAGGCCTCCAAGGCCTCGGGATCGACCAATTCCTCTGTGATCTTATTGAAGTAGCCTTGAGCCCCTTCAATGGCTGTCCAGCGGGTCTTCCACTTTCCGAGGAATAGTCCGTGTTGATCGTCGCCAATGATCTCCCCGAAGTGGTCGAAGATGAACAGAAGCTGGGTCAGTTCATCGAGTGTCTCGTAGTTGCTGCCGAGGTGCGTATGGTGACGATGGGTGGTCAGGAGTGTGTTACAAAACCCATGGATCGTGGTAACGTTGAGTTCGGAAAGGTCGCCCGGGTATGCAACTTGACGAGCTGCAGCTGCGACCCGGTCTCGGAGCTCAAAGGCGGCTTTTTCGGTGAAAGTACAGAGGACAATCTCGGCTGGTTGTGCTTTCTCGAGCAGAAGGATATTCAGTGTCCTCAGAACGAGCGTGTACGACTTGCCCGAGCCCGGGCCGGCAATCACAAGAAGCGGACCATCGACATGGCCAACCACGGAGCGCTGTACGTCGCTCAGATTCGAGAATTCCCGCGTGATTGACTCCATGATCATCAGAGCAGGCCCTCCTCAGCAAAGCCGAAGACCTTATCAACCAAATTCACCAGATGGTCGGCGACCTGAATCTGGACGGCAGACGCGGCAAGCAGAATCGCTCGCGTCACGGTTTTGTCTTGCTCGCTGGGCCAGACATCGCCATTCAGATGGTTGTGCGCCAGGATCATTGCGCTTGCCCCTCGGTTCATCGCTGCCTCCACAATCCCTCTCGGGTAGACGGTCGCACGGTCTGCCGTGCCCTCTTCCAGTGTCTCGACACCGTTGCGGAGTAGGCGTAGGCCGGAATCAAGGAAGGCGACCTGGAAAACTGCCTTGTCAAAAGGCCAAGTTTGGCCCGCCATCAACGGGACCGCCGCCGGTTGCGCCAGCCATTCGTGGCCGCTGCCCCCGCACGTCAGCCGCGTCACCACTGGCCCGCTGTCCGCCGCCGTCAACGCGATGGCCGTGTCGTCCGTCGTCAAGGCCCACGTCGGCCCCTCCGCGCTGGCCGCCTCGGCAAACGCAAGCGCCGACGCAAAGGCGAGCGCCGCGCACACAACACATACCCACGGATAGAACATAGCCTGTCACCTTAGGTCTAGGAAACTCACCTTGGGCGGGCAACCCAGCCCGACGCCGCCATCATAGCACAAGCCCCTCACGCTGGACGTTGTCGTGAAACGGCATCGCGCAGCAGAGTGGGCTGTTCCATTCCTACCGGCTGCACAGCATTGCGTTGAGCACTTCACCCTTCTCCCATTCGGTCTCATAAAGCCGGCGGCGGGCGATATCCCCATGGGCATCATCTGCCGGTCCATCCACCGGGATAAGGAAATCCCAGTCCGAGTCCA
>CAZBQH010000419.1:0-11926 GCA_964493915.1 uncultured Nitrospiraceae bacterium | reverse complement strand
GTGGTGGCCCGGGGCTCCCCGCACGGTGACGGGCGGCCGCCTCTCGAAACAAGCTTGTATTAAAGCGTGCATGAAATCGGGCCGGCGCACTGTCTTTTCGGGACCAACGATAAGCGTTCGGTAGATGCCCTCCTCGTCATTCTCGCCGCCGATACGGTAACGCGTGTTGTTGAACCACAGTTCCCGGACATGACCCGGGCTCCCTGTCGTGTTGCGCGTGACGATCTCGCAATCAAGATCGGGCGCACCAGGGCGGTTCACGCGAAACCGGGCGGCAGCTTCATAATTGGAGAAGACGGCCTCGAGAGTGGTCCAGTCGGCTGCGCCGTCCGGCGCTATTCGCTGCGCGACGCTGATCATGTGGGGGCCCAGGTCGGTCCACACGCGGGCCGGGTTCGGCGGGCGGTTTTTCGCTGGCGTTTCGAGACGCCCCCGGAAATGCGTGATGGGCACGTTGCCGTGTTGTTCTCGCCACAAGTCGAGCAGCATGTCTGCGCCGACGCTATATTGCGTGCAGATCGATAGTACTCGGCCCCGGCGCTCTGCCAAATCAACCAATTCTGAGGCCTTTGCAAGAACCAGACTGCGTTCCGTCCCCCATTCGAACACGAACGGCTTCTCGCATAGAACGTCGCAATCTGCCTCGAGAGCGGCGCGAACGTGCTCGTAGTGGAACCTTGGAGGAGAGCACACGTCGACATAGTCGGGCTTTTCCTGTGCTAACAGCGCATTCATGTCCGTATAGCCGCGGCACGAGACACCAAACATGTCCATGAGTGTCTGTGTTGTCCTAGCGACTGAAGCTTCGGACGTCCCCAAGATGCCGCAGACCTCAGCGCCGCAGAGGTTCCACCATTTTGCGTGATGTTTGCCGATGCCCCTTGCCCCGATAATTGCCACCCGCAAGCGCCTATCGACTTCCATATGACTGTAAAACTCCTTCCGTCACGCAATCGGCATGCATCGAGGTTGATTGGCCCGCTCGAGAGCCCGGCCACCGGCCGCACCTTCGAGCAACGGGCATCGTTGCATAATCGCCTCGGCGCCCGCAAGCCGCGATGCGGAAGCAGGCGTCCCACTGAAGCTGCTGAGAGCACGGGGATGCTCTTCATGCTTCCCCTGCCAACAAAGTTGGATGGATTGCCGCGCATTGCCAACGAGAGGTGTTTTGACAAGGACGGCCGCGCCGTTTAACCGTTCTCTTGTCTGCGTTTCCCCACGCCCTTTGTGGTTACTGCTGTTCTACCTTTTCGCTGCCTGCGGCCTGATGGGCAGGATAAGCGCGCTGGGGTGGTGGGGTCCGAAGTGAATCGTGTTTCGCGCAGGCCGCTGGTTGTCTTCAGTGGGGAAATCGTCGCCGGAATTTGGATTTTTCTCGAAGCGGGGATAGTTGCTGCTTGATACGTGCAGCGCGATCTTGTGACCCTTATTGAAGATGATGCTGACAGACCAAAGGTCCACTGTGACTTTGCCAATTTCGCCTTCCGGCAACGGTTCTGGGCGCTCGAATCCATTGCGGAACTTGAGACGCTGAATGTTGTCGAGCAACAGGATTTCCTTGCCGTCCGGGTACACGTCAACCAGTTTTGCCGTAAAGTCCGTATCCGGCGCGTCCGTTGATACATGGAGAACCGCGTAGACGTGGCCTGTAACTTCGGTGGGCTGCTCGAGCACGGGCGTTTCAAAGACGAGAACATCGGGACGGGCGCTGACCTTCCGCTGGTCGAAAGGCCCCGCCGCGATGAGGAGGTTCTGGCCGCCGTGCGTCGGGCACGGGTCAGCGGGGTCGTAGACATAGCTGAGTTCGCCTGCTTCTTGTGGAGGAGCGCCTTCCGTGAGCAGTTTGTCTGCGCCCAGGTAGTAAAAAGTTGACTGTGTTGCGAAAGGCGGCCACGCGTTTGCCGTCCGCCATTCATTGCCCGGCGCTTCCGGGTCGTCGAAGTCGCCCATCACGTAGTAATGAACCGCAGGTTCGGACATGATGCCGTTGTCTTCGCCAAGCAGCCAGTGCTTAAGAAAGCGCATCTGATAGGCTTTGAAATCGAACTCAAAATTGTCTGGGAACACAATGTCGCCCGCCTCTTTTTTCGGCCCATGCAGCCACGGCCCCATGATAAGTTTCTGGTTGCCTTGGGCGCCGGGTCCGCCGAGATACTGCCGGGTCACGAAGTTCTGGACCGTGCCTTGGGCGAAGATGTCGTACCATCCTCCCCAATGCAGACCGGGTGCAGTGACCATGGGAGCACGCGGTTCGGCGTTATGGAGTTTCCAGAAGTCGTCGTATGTTGGGTGACTGTGCCACACGTCGAGCTGCGGCAGGTTTTCGACCATCGCGAGCCATTTCTCGACGAGAGATTTCCGGAACACGCCGCCCTGATATACCATTTGTCCGTAGAAATTGGAGGAAGCAACCTGGATGGATTGGGCGCCGACTTTGTCAGTGGCGGGCGCCATCAGGATTTGTGTAATGCCCAGCGCTGACCCGCCCATAGTGCCGACTTTGCCGTTGCACCAGTCCTGGCTGCATATCCAGGCGACCGTGTCGGCGCCATCCTGACGTTCGCCCCAACCATCGTCGAAAAAGACGCGGTCTTCCCCTTCGGAATCGCCGCGGCCGCGCACGTCCTGAATGACTACGGCCATGCCTTCGGCGGTAAACGGCTTGCTCATATCTGCATTGCCGCGCCCATAGAAACTGCGGAGAAGTACGGCTGGGAATGGAGGTGGGCCGGACTCAGGCAGGTACACATCGGTCGCGAGTCTGACGCCGTCCCTCATCGGGATCATGACGAGATCAGACTGGGCCAGCGGTGCAGCGGCGAGGACGGCCATAACAAGGAGGAGGACAAAGACGAGGCGCGATCTGCTTCTGTACATGGGTGGTTCTCCGTAGTTGGCCGAAGCTTTGTTCATGTGATATAGGCTATGAAGGCGCCTGCTGTCAATGCGGCTGTGAAGCGGGAGGGGATTAAGAATCACGTGTGCCCTGCCCTTTCTCTGTTTCTGGCGTGTGCTGTGCTACAATGGCGCATGCAGTAAGAGAGGTGGCTGTCCCACGGCGTAAAGACCAAGGAGATCGCGTCACATGCGTATCGGGGTGATTCAAGCGATGACCCAAGGGCCGGAGTGCCTCGAGGTGGTCAGAGATTTCGGGCTCGACGTTTGCCAATTGATGGGTTGGGACGTCGCCCTGGCACGGGACGACTTGGCTCAGACGCTGCTGCAAGCCTCGGTCGAGACCGGCGTGGATGTGTGCGCGGTCTGGGCTGGTGTGCCGGGTCCCGCGGAATGGAATTTCACCCGCGGCCCCGTAACGCTGGGGCTTGTACCTGAGCAGTACCGGGTGGTGCGGGTAGCCGCTCTGAAAAAGTGGGCCCGCTTCTCCAAAGTTTTTGGTGCGCCCGCGATCATCACGCATTGCGGCTTCCTGCCGGAAAACATGACCGACGCCAACTTTGCGCCCGTCGCGGATGCGATTCGCGACGTCAGCAGCTATTGCGCTTCCCTCGGTATCGGGTTCTGGTTTGAGACGGGACAGGAAACGCCCGTCGCCTTACTCCGCATGATCGAGACCGTGGGAACAGGCAACCTCGGGATCAACCTTGACCCCGCCAACCTGCTCATGTATGGGAAGGGCAATCCCCTTGACGCGCTGGACGTCTTTGGCGCCTACGTGCGCAATGTGCATGTCAAGGATGGCATGTGCCCGGTCGACCCGAAAGTCCTGGGCCCCGAGACAAAGGTCGGCGAAGGCAAAGTGAACTTCCCGGCGTTTCTCGGCAAGCTGCGCAGCATGGGCTTTGATGGCGAGTTGATTATCGAGCGCGAGATCAGCGGCGAGCAGCAAGCTCATGACATCCGCGAAACCGTCGATTACCTGCGTCGGCTGTTGAATCCCTGATTGGAAAGCAGAAGGAGTGCCGCTATGCGCAAACAAAGTGTCATTGCACCGGATTGGTGGGACTACACTACCCTGGACGAAGACCTGCTGAACGACGCAGCGGCTCTGAGGCCCGAAGACCTGCTCGACCTTTCGCGCGAGGGTTTCCAGGTCGTTTTCTACGACACCCTCGAGGACTTCTATCTTGCGGAAGCGCTCGAATACATTACCGCGTGGCAGGCCTCAACACTTGACAATCCAGTCGGCATCTGCGGTCCTATTGGCCCGACCGAACAGCTCCCATTGGTCGCGCGTTTGGTTAACGCGCTTGATCTGAACCTGGCGCGTTGCGGCGCCCACTTCTGGGCTATGGACGAGTGGGTGCTGGACGGACAGGCCGTGGGCGAGGACCACCCGCTTTCCTTCAAAAGGGCTGAAAAGGAACTGTGTTTTAGCCGGATCCGGCCGGAGCTGCGTATGCCCGACGACCATATCCACTTTCCTGTAGGCGACGTGGCCACCTATTCCGCGTCGTATGACGCGGTGCGTTGCGCGGTGATGCAGGGCGGCCAGGGCGACGTGAAGCATTGGGCTTTCAACGACCCGGTCAAGCGGAAAGGAAAGTATGCGGATGCCCCGCCCACGCCCGGGGAGTACCGGCGGCTCGCAACACGCCGCGTCGACTTGCATCCTGTGACAATCATGCAGAATGCGCGTACCTCCGGCGGCGGACAAGTGTCAGCTGTTCCCACGCAGGCCATGACCGTCGGGCCTGTCGAGACGTGGAAGGCGGACAAGGTATCCATCTGGCAGGCAGGGACCCACGACAACCCCTTTGGGATGCGCCTGACCACCCTGATGATTGGGAAACGCGTAACAGATTCGGCCGTCCCTATGAGCTTGTTGGCCGACCACCCGAGTGTGCAGTTTAACTTCTACCGCCACGGCCTCGGCGCCTGCGAGGTTGAGATGCACTGAAGACCCGGGAAGGGACGGCGGTATTCCGCCTGAAGCGATTCCGTTTTGGGGTGCTGTTAGTGCGTTGTTCTCGCTCTCTTGCTGCCCCTTGCTTGTACGATGCGCCTAAAAAGGGAAAAGCGCCTTCACCTGCTCGTCTGTGGGTTGGCGGCCGAACTCGCAGATCTCGAAGAGCTCCGAATAAACAACCGACGCAGCGCGCTGGGCGCCATACCACCGCTCGAGGGTCGGTCGCGCGATGTCTTGATATTGCTTGAGAAAAGGGCGCCACGTTTTCTCGAGCCATGAGCGCCGCGCCGCGGGCTGTGCAGGGACCGTGTCAAGAACGCCGTCGAGCCAAGGCAACCATTCGTAAAATTGCGATTCCATGGCATCGAGCATGGACCATTTGACGTCCATCGCCTCGTCGACGTCTATGGCTACGTCTGGGACAAAGGGTTTGCGTTTGCGGAAGGCGTCAATGAGATAGGCAAATACAGGGTTCTGCTTGAGCGGCGCGACCTCGGGGCAGAAATTGGGTACGAGGACCATAAAAGCGGCGTCCTGGACGACGATCGAGGTGTAGCGGTGGTCGGGGTGATAGTCGTTAGGCCGATGAGTAAGCACGAGATCGGCCCCGTATCGACGCAGGATACCCACCACCTCGCGGCGGGCCTCGAGAGTCGGCTCGAATTCCCCGTCATGATGGTTCAGCACTAGCTGCTCGACCCCGCCGCGCGCGGCCGACAGCTTTGCCTCGCGGGCGCGACGCAGCGCCAAAGGGCCGCCGCCCATCGCATAGTGGCCCGCGTCGCCATTAGTTATCGAGACGAAAAGCACGCGATGGCCCTGCCGGGCCCACTTGACCGCCGTGCCGCCTGCGTAGACTTCGCAATCATCGGGATGCGCGCCGACACAGACGATGTTCATGGACTTGTCTCTTCATTAAGGAAATTGATGCGAAGGGGATTGCTAAGCAGAAGGGCGACGTCTTCCTCGTTGGCAGCCTTGGCGGTAAGCGGGTCTACGGTTGATTGGTCTGTCTCCGGGGGCAGCAGATGGGCTTCCGCCTTGGCTATCAGAAGGAGGCTTTGGGGTTTCGCCTCAACGAAATCCAATACGTTGACCTCCGTCCCAAAAGGCTGATCCATCGCATTGGCCCCGACGACTCCATGAAACGAACCGACTTCCTGGTCTTCGAGGTAGACCACGCCTCTCACAGCGACCGGCTGTTCGTTGTAGTTTTCCTTCGACGTTACAGTCACATTGACAAGCAGTTTCGCCGGATAGGGCGGTCTGACTTCAGCGGTTGCCATATTGAGGCGTTCCCGTGCGTCTTGCATAACTTCCTGAGCGACGTTGGCGGGCAGGTTCTCCTCGACGAGTTTCGCGGCAATCCAGACCTGCTGTTCCACGTCGCCGCGCGTCAAAGGTTTCTTCTCTTCGACCACGCCGAGGCTGTTGACTGTGGTGGATGGTTTGCTTCCCGTCAGTTCAGCGACGTCGCTGGTGGGGGCGTCCGGTTTGCAGGTGACACATAGTAGGATTGTGAGAGCGCACAACACGTATCTTCTCATCGTAAGACCTTCCCATTTCGATCGCCGGTTCTTTTCGCCTATCAGACCGATGCCCGGCACGCGGCTGACAGTTGACATATCTTATCAGCCGGAAGGAAGGTATTTCATCTCGCGGAGGATTACCAAGGAAAAACGCAGGCCTAGTTTGCACGGTCTTCGGAACGGGACTCCGTTTGTGCTCCGCGCCCTTTGGCATGTAAGTGCACATTGCCCAAAGTTTCGCGAAAGGCCTTTTGTTTGGCTATAGCGTACTGCAGACGTATGTAACGCATATCGAGGACCGCGATGAAGAAGGATGCTCCGACTAGAAGCAGAACCAGTCCCCAGTAACCGAGGAAAACCACGATATCCCCCTTCAGTCGTTCCCAACCTACGCCGAGTCCGGTCATAAGACCCGCTGCGACAAGGGCGAGAACGCCGACTATCCGCCACATCGCTTGAACTCCGATGCGGCGGCTTTTGCTACCGGTTGGGGACCCAGAAGCGTTCTTCGTACTTTTCGCCAGATTCGCTAACAACGATGCGGCTTTCGTAGTGGCCGTCCGCAGGCGGAGCCGCTGCAACGGGAGCAGGCGCTTGTACCGAAGGGGCATAGGCTCGGCCGCTCACTTGAGCGCCTTGCCTGTCCTGTCCAACCCTTTCGCCGATTAAGCCGCCTGTGATTGCGCCCGCGGCCGCGCCAATCAAGGCCCCTTCCCCTTGTTGTCCACTTTGATGGCCTGCGATCGCGCCGAGCCCCGCGCCGATCAGGCCGCCTTGTATCATACCGTTCTCAACCGCGGTTGTTGCACAGCCCGCCATGAAAGACAGCATCACAGCGGCGCTTAGGCCTATGCGCAAAGCAGTCGCTTTCATGTTTCATTTCTCCGATTCGAAATGACGCATCTCATTTCTCATGGAATGTTACCACACTTCACCGATCCATAAAACGTGACGCAAAACGAAGCGTTCTATTCATCTGAGCGGTTTTGCATCGTCCTCGCGTTCATTGTATATTGCTGTCTCCATGAGATTGCCTGAGCTGCGATATGTCGATGCTTCCCCCGTCGAGTACGATGGGCAGACGCTTGTCGCCCTGCATGACCCGGAAGGTTATGTGGAAGACCAGGTTTTGCTGTCGCCGCTTGCCTTTTACATTGCGACACTGCTTGACGGCAGAACGGATATCGCGACGGTTGAATCTGCTGTAGCAGAACAAATAGGCCGTAACCATATTGGAAGGGAAGAGATTACGGCCCTTATTCAGAAACTGGACGATTCCGGCTTCCTGCTGTCCGAGAAGTTCGAGGCGATGAGGAGCCGCATCGACGCGGCGTTCGCCGGCTCCAGTCAGAGACAGCCCTATCTCGCCGGCAGATCCTACCCACGGGAGCCTGGCGCTCTTCGGGAGTGGATGAGCCGGTTTTTCCTGCACCACGACGGTCCGGGGCGATTGCCCGGCGAGGAATCCAAGGCGCCGCCGGTAAAATGCCTGATTGCGCCGCACATCGATCTAGAAAGAGGGGGGCATTCCTATGCCCACGGCTATCTGCGGATGCATGCGGGCGGCCGCCCGAAGACGGTGTTTGTCTTTGGCGTCGCACATGCCGCCCCGCCTGTACCTTTCATCCTCTGCAAGAAGGACTTTGTTACGCCGCTGGGCGCGCTTCAGGTGGATACTGACGCCGTCGAGCAGCTCGAGCAGGCCTGTGCTTGGGACCCCTACGAGTTTGAATCGGTGCATCGGACAGAGCATTCGATCGAGTTTCAGGCGCTGATGCTTGCTTACCTCTACGGCGAAGGCGTTCGGATTGTGCCGATTCTATGCGGGGCGTTTTCTCCCGCTCTGCAACCAATCCATCCTTCTCAGCGCGAGGAAGTGGCCGTCTTTCTGGAGACATGCAAGGGGATTCTTGCTGAACGGGACGGTGCGGCTGCTGTGATTGCCGGAGCTGACCTGGCTCACGTCGGCCGCCGTTTTGGGGACACTTTCGATATCGACGATGAGATGATCGAGAAGGTGGCGGCGCGCGATCGCGAAGACCTTGCTCATGTACGCGCCGTTCAACCAGACGCCTGGTACGATTCCGTGATGCGTGATTTCAATAAGCGCCGCGTCTGCGGGTTGAACTGCATTTACTCGACGCTCAAGTGCATCGAGGGTTTTGCCGCGCCGGGCGATCTGTTACACTACGGCTACGCACAGGACCCGGCAGGTGGCATCGTTTCCTTTGCAAATCTGGTTTTTCTGTAAGCTTTTCGCGTGCTTCGAGGTGGCCTGTTGAGCCTTGTCAGCCGGGTGTGAATCGGTTGTTTTGGGGCGCTGCAAGGGCCGCAAAAAAGGAGGTGGACGCAATGGCGGAAGGACGGGGTGGAGGCTTATCCCGATGGGTTTGGGGCTGTGGAGCCGGGTGTCTGGTCGTGCTTATCCTTCTTATTGCTGGAGCCGTTCTCCTCTGGTTTGGACTCCGACAACGCCTGGAAGCGGCAAAGCCGGAGATGCAGGCCAATGTCAAGCAGTTCTACAAAGAGCTCAAAGCGCGAGGAGAGGTCCCTGAGGAGCATAGACCTACCTTAGATCAGTTGGAAGAGGTTAGCCAGCGGCAGGATGCCTCTGTCTATGTCGTTATGGCCATCCACGCTTTCTATTATTATAGCTTTGCCGACGGAAGCGGTATGGATGAAGGGAAGACAAAACTCGCCAATGAACTCCTCGACTATGTGGAAGAGAATCCCGACCGCAGTCTCAGGGAGTTGTCCGAGTTAATGAGGAGGCACCCCGAGCTGCAAACTGCTTTCCAAGAAATGCTGAGGCGCCCGGAAGGTCTCTTTGAGGATAAAGTCAACAGCGATGCCGCACCACGGGTCGAGACTGAAGACGAAGGTCCTATCCCGGAGTCTGAACCGGGCACGTCTGAACCCGCTCCATCTGAAGCGGAACAGCCCGCGACAGGCGCGCTCTCGATGGTGCCTTCATTCGTAGTAGCGCCGTTAGGCGCTTCTTGCTAACGCCGTGACGGGCGCATGACCAACGCAGTCTTCGTTCGTAGGGACGCCGTAAGGCGCTTCTTGCTAACGCCGTGAGGGGTGCATGACCAACGCGGTCTTTGTTCGTAGGGACGCCGTAAGGCGTTTCTTTCTGGACGCCCTGAGGGCACGCCCTACGAACGCGGTTCGAGGACCTCGCAGCCGGCCATATAAGGCCGCAATACTTCGGGAATCACGACGCTGCCGTCGGCTTGTTGGTAATTCTCGAGGAGCGCAATCAAGGTGCGGCCTACAGCGAGACCCGACCCATTCAATGTGTGCACGAATTCGGGCTTCTTATTGGTGCGGACCCGTATGTTTGCGCGCCGTGCCTGGAAGTCCGTGCAGTTCGAGCACGAACTGATCTCCCGGTACGTCCCCTGCCCCGGCAGCCATACCTCGAGGTCGTACGTTTTGGCGGCGGAAAAGCCCGTGTCTCCGGTCGATAGAGTAACGACCCGGTAGGGCAGTTCGAGTTTCTCGAGGATGGCGGCGGCATCGCGCGTGAGCGATTCGAGCTCATCCCACGACGTGTCGGCCGTAGTGAACTTGTACAGCTCCACTTTGTCAAACTGATGCTGGCGGAGCATGCCCCGCGTGTCTTTCCCGTAAGATCCCGCCTCGCTTCGGAAGCATGGCGTGTACGCGGTGTATTTGAGGGGCAGGTCTTCCGCCGGGAGAATCTCGTCGCGATGCATGTTGGTGAGAGGCACTTCAGCGGTCGGCACGAGCCACAGGTCGCGCTCTTTGACCGCAAAGGCTTCCTCCGCAAATTTCGGCAGTTGGCCGGAGCCTCGCATGGTCTCGGCGCTTACAAGGAAGGGGGGGAGGATCTCCGTGTAACCGTGCACGCGGGTGTGCGTGTCGAGCATGAACTGGGTGAGCCCTCGCGCCAGTTGCGAGCCCGCTCCGCGCAGAAGAACGAAACGGGCCCCTGACAGTTTCGCAGCAGCCTGGAAATCGAGAATCCCCAACGACTCGCCGATATCCACGTGATCCTTGGGTGCGAAGTTGAAGTGAGGCGGCTCGCCCCATGTCCGCTCGATGCGATTGGCGTTTTCATCGGGCCCGACGGGGACCGACGCATCGAGAATGTTCGGCAGCTCCAACAGGGCGGTATTCAAGGCATCCTCGATTTTGCGTACTTCTTCCTCGCCCTGTTTAACCTTGGCGCTTACGGTTTTCATGGCCGCGATGGCGGCCGATGCGTCAGCCCGCGCCTTCTTTTGCTCCGCGATTTGCTGCCCGGCACGATTCTGTTCGGCCCGCATCTTCTCGAGTTCGTGAAGTATCTCGCGCCGCTGTTGATCAAGGTTGCGGATGGCGTCAAGATCAACCGGACTGTTTCTGTTGTCGTAACATGTTCGCACGAGCTCCGGGTTTTCGCGGAGCAACTTGACATCGATCATGGGTGGTTTCCCTTGGGCTCGCATGGAGCGGTCGCGCAGAAGCGCGGCTCGCCTATCGTTTCCCCCGTCTTTTCATGTTGGGCCAGGGCATTCCTTCCGTTCTCATTTCTATAGAGCCAAGACCTAGTCTACAGATCATGGTCTCCGGTATTCTGATGTCCAACAGAGCACGCCGGTATCTCCGCGTCTAGCGTCGCAACAGCTCGAGAATACGTTCGAGATCGTCCAGATTGTAGTACTCGATCTCGATTCTGCCCCGGTTCTGGCCGGAGTTGTGGACCGTGACCCGTGTTCCCAGGCGTCTGCGCAACTCATCCTCAATCGACGCGACGTTGGGATCCTTGGGCTTGAAAGGGCGCGCCGCTTTGGAAGCAGGCTCTGCCAGCTTTTCTGCTTGGCGCACGGACAGCCCCTTCTCGATGATCTTCCGGCAGGCCGCAGTCTGAGTTTCGGGCGATTGAAGCGAAAGGAGCGCGCGGGCGTGACCCATGCTGATGCTTCCGTCCGCAACGTATTCCTGGACGGATTTAGGCAGATTGAGCAGCCGTAAGGTGTTGGTCACAGTGGCACGCTTTTTGCCCACCTGGTCTGCTAGTTCCTCCTGGGTCCAGCCGGTTTCCTCGATTAATCGTTGATAGGCATGGGCCAGCTCGATGGCGTTCAGGTTCTCGCGTTGGATGTTCTCGATGAGCCCGAGCTTGAGCATGTCTTCGTCGGGCACCTCGCGCCTGATCGCCGGGATGGTCTTGAGTCCGGCCAGGATGCTTGCACGCCCCCGCCGCTCGCCCGTGACAAGCTGGAAGACGCCGCCTTGTTTGCGGACGATTACCGGTTCTTGAACACCATCCCGCCGTATGGACTGGGCCAGTTCTTCAAGGGCTTCTTCATTGAATGAGATGCGGGGCTGCCTCGGATTGCGCTCGATGATGCGCGGATCGAGCTCGATGACCCGCATGCCGTCCGACTGAGTCTCCGCCGCCGCATCCTGCTCATGTGCAGGAGCTTCCGCGCGCGCCGATATCAGCGCGTCGAGGGCTCTTCCCCGTCCTCTTTTTTTTTTCCCAGCCATGCGGCCCCACCTCCCCCGCCAACCAGAG
>CAZBQH010000418.1:0-3154 GCA_964493915.1 uncultured Nitrospiraceae bacterium | reverse complement strand
TGATTGAAGCGTCAGCGCACGGATCAAGGCCTTGCGAGATGGACTTACTGCCAACACGCGTCCCCGGACCGCGTAATACAGGTTAGGATCATCGACGTGATAGAGGCCAAGCCCTCCCGCGGGGTCTGTTTTGATTGCAGGAAGAAACATATGAGCGCGGGTCAAGAAAGCGCCCAGCCGCGTCATCTTCGTGACAAGCACGGGATCGCTGAAGGCCCGAAAGTCGTCGCCGCTCACAAAACAATCACGCGTAATAAGATGATTCTGGACCCAATCAGGCAACCCCAAATCGCTTTCGAAGGCGATCGCGAGCGTACTACGACGCAAGGATTCAGGCAGGGCCTGCCAAGCCTGAGATGCGGCAATCTCCCCGCGATTCTGAACCAGGTCGCGCAGGACGATGTGATACCGATGATCGCCGGCAACCAAACTCCCCGGCTCGACGCTGTCCCGCGTTGCAAAAAGCACGTAGACGCAAAAAAGTACTAGGAACAGAAGCAGGATCAGCGACCCCCGTCCCCAGCGCCGGCGGCGCAAGGCGCCGCGCCTGCGTTTGTGCGATGCGGCCGCAGTTACCCGCGTGTAGCTGCGCACGGTATCAGTCATAGCCGGAATCCTGAAGGGATAGGGTGGTGTATGGACCTATTCGGCCGGCGCCGTCGCCAAAAGCGACGTGCATACGGCGCGCCTTAGGCTCAAAGACTACGCTGTGCCGCGTCCTGCTGTTGCAGATACGCGCGGGATCGGGTTGCCCGGAATCGCTGTCCTGCAGCATGCCTTGGATCTCGCCGGGTGCAACGATCGCCTCGCGCTCGATGAGGGCGGCCAACCGCCCGTAGCGGACAGCACTATGGGCGTTCGTGCGATCGGAAGTGGGATCGGCCCCCAGCAGGACCCCGTCATCGCCGGGCTCGCGAACCCGTATGTCTGACCCAAACGCAACGACCCTCGCCTTTTCAGCATCCGGATCGGCCAACAGGACACTATACCCGCGAAGCGCCAGCGCCTCACCAAACCTGGCAAGCGCCGCCGCGGCCGAATCCGCGTTCTGCAGAATATCGCGCACGACCAGTTCGATAGGTGCCGCATCGTAAGAGACCGGCCCCAGTTCCTCGATGCGCTCGACGCACAAAACCAAACCGGCGTCGTTCATGCCACTGAATGCGCCGGCTGTCCACGGAAAGCCGATCGCGGCAAATCGATGGCCGGCATCCGGCGTAACGTCGAAGAGAAGCGATTCGTCGTTGTCGGGCCAGTCGAAGTTGCGCCCCACCAGCACGTCGTCGGCCCCGGCTCGGTCGCCCACAACAGCGAACATCGTGCAGAACGGCGTCCGGTATTGATTGTCTCTCTTGCTCCGCATGGCAATAGCACGGGAGCAATGAATCAGCCACACCGCGTCGAAGGGGAGTCCGGCGGCGAAGGCCATGCCGTCTATTTCGCGCCAAAGACTCTGGGAAAGACCCGCCAGCATCGGCCGCGCGGAAATGGCCAGAGCAGGGAGCGCGATCGGCTTCAGATCAAGGAACGGCGGGGCATTGGCCCAGAGCCCCGTGGATGGGATGTACGCTCCCGATTCGATAGGCTCAAGAACATCCCGCTTGTACGCCTCATGAAGGGTATCGGAAAAGGCGATGCCGCGTTCGTAACCGACGGCGAAGGCGTCGCCGCTCAATGAAAGGGCTTTGCCGCCGGGGATCTGGCGCACGAGTGGCGCAGGTGGTTCGGGAAGGCCGGGTTCAGGAACGCCGCGCGCCGTAAGCTTTGAAAACTCGCGGTACAGCCAGTTCGAGATGAACGGGCCGTAGAAATTCATGCCTGTCTCGTAATAAGGCTTGTCGTAATAGTCCGGGGGCACAAAATAGAGAAGATGGTCATTGCTGAGCCCGACCGTAAACTGGTATTTGTAGCCTTGGGCCAGGGCGCGCCGACGGAGCTCGAGGCCCAGTTCTACACAGGGTTCCCCGGGCAAGAAACTCACCAGGAGCTCTCCGTTAACCTCGAGAACCTTTAGGGTCGTCGCATCAGGCATGAAACCGGCTCCAATCGTATGGGGCAGCGTAGGAGCAGCGGCGGCGATTCTCAGTGTTGCCTCGCCGCACGGCACGCGGTTGGCCACCTCTTTAACACGAATGGCCAGCAACCTTCCGATGGACTCGGTCCTATCCCACCCCTGCTTGCCTTCGGGGTTCGCGCAGGTCTGATCTCCCTCAGCTCCGTTGAGGAACATGGCCACGCAACCTGAGCCGCTCAGTTCCTCGAGCTTGGCGTAGTAGAAGCCCAAGAAATCGGCAGACACGGCGTAGTGATCCTTCTCAGGAACCGATGTGGGATGCGCAGCGAAGTTGCCAATCATGGCAATGGCATTCCCATCCGAGTCATCAACGCGGATGACGCCGATCTGCCTATCGATCGGGCCTTTGGGAACGCGCCGGTTCTGGGACAGCACCTCCTGTTCGGCGGCGCCATAGCCAATCGTGGCCCGTTTACGCTTGTCAAAAGCTGCCTGCATACACTCGGCTATCTTCTTCGCGGTTTGATTCAGCAGCTCAGGCTTAAACGGCCCTGTGACGGCGCGGAACACAAGGTTTTCGACCATGCCGCCTTGCGCGCTATGGGTATGGGTGGCGCTCAAGATAATGTGATCGCGGGGAACGGCAGCCGGGGCTAACTCGAGAACGCGGTCGCGCAGTTCGCGATTGACAATGCACAGGTCCAGACTCACCAGAAAGAGGGCCGTCTCTCCGTCGTCAAGAGGGGCCGCACGAGCCCATACGGGGTCGTGCACGGCAACTGCGCCGCGGCCCATGCGGTCCGAGTAACCTGCCAGAGGCGTGCCAAGGGGCGGCGTAATCTCGACTTTGGCGGCCCCCGCATCGAGCGCCCGAGCCGCTGTGCACAGCATCAAGGCAAGGCATACGACGGCGGCATATCTTTTCATGGGTTCTTCCTGGGTCATCTCCTGGACCTGCGTGGGCAATGAGAGGCGAGTGTACCATAGTCTCCGGTGCCTCGGCACGCGACATCCAAAGCACGGCGGAAAACGGATCAGAACCGGAGCGCCGGCAGACCTATATCGAGTTCATTCATGAGCTGCTGAAGGAATTGAGCTACAGCCTTGTCGACGGTCAAGCCGCTTCCATCCGGCGTGCTG
>CAZBQH010000417.1:0-5018 GCA_964493915.1 uncultured Nitrospiraceae bacterium | reverse complement strand
TACTCATGAGCTACGGCCTGTCGTCAGACAGCTACATGGACCTCTGCTCGGACTTTGTAAAGCGTTACCCTGATTCCCCGTACACGCAGGCGCTGATCTTTCGCTTGTACTGGAATGAGTATTACAATAAGCAGGATGGTCGCCCGGACTGGGCCCTGGCCCTGGGAAAGAAGGTGCTCGAGTCGCCCATCAAGCACGCCTCGGTTGCGTCTGGTCGCATCCCAAACGAGTAAGGGGACCCGGAGTAGAAACGCAGCACATGGCAAGGTTACGGGCTTTGGCGAGGGGGAAAAACTGGCTATCGGAGCTGTTACGGCGCCCTGACGACTCACGGCGGACGCTCATCCTGTAGATCCAAACTGGAGACAAGGAGCTCAGAGGAGTTCAGGCAATGCGAAGGTGTTTGAGTGCGACCATTATGCTGGGTGCACTACTTTCTCTGGCCACTTGCCTTTACAGCGGCTACGGTTACGCAGCCGAACCTTCTATTTCGTGTACGCTGAGCACGCCAAAGAGCGAGTATCTTGTCGGAGAACCCCTCGAGCTCAGGCTCGCCCTCAAGAACGAAGGTGTTTCAGACGTCACGTTCATCCGTCCAGAAAGCGTCGGAGCTGCCCCTAGCTCTCTTGAGGTGTTGCCGCCAGGTACTTTGGGGTGCGGTCAGTCCTCTCAAACCCCCGTCCCACAAGAGATTGTCTACGGGCAGGAAAGCACTAGCGCTTCTGGTTGGAGCAAATACTCGCCGTCTTTTCATAAGAGCATGCAGCCCCGTTTTGCAACCTTGGCGCCTGGGCAGATCCTGGAGATAAGAGGTCAACTGCTGTCCTGTGCGCAGGCAGACCGCGGGTCGACAGTGCCGCCGTGGCTGTTGTCAATGCCCGGAACGTACCGTTTTCGAGTCTTGCTATGGGTCAATCCGAGGAAACCCCTGTCGCGCCCCGAGGAGACCTCGGTGGTCCATAGCAATGAAATCGACATCACTGTAAAGGATCCTGAGGGCGATGAAGCGAAAACTCTAGAGTCGTGGGCCAAGAGCCTGAAAGACTCCGCGTTTTCGCTTGAGGTATGCCTCGCGTCCGGCAGGGCCAGCCAGATGCCTGTCCTCCACGAGCGTCCAGACAGCATCTACGCGGCCTATGTGCAGTATGCCCTGGCCAAGGAGCCGCGCATCATGTTTGATGAGGAGCTTCAGGGGCAGACCGGAACCGAATACCAAGCATCGCTGCTCGAAAAGGTGCTCTCCCATGGTTCGCGATTCCCGCTGCGGGATGCGGCCATGCTTCGTCTGGCGGAGCTCTACGCCGTACAGAACCGCTACAGCGATGCCGTCAACCAACTTGAGCAGCTCATTGCTGAAATGCCGGACAGCATGTTTGCAGACAAAGCCGAGGAGAGGCTCGCTGGGCTCGAGGAGCGCGCTGCGGAAGAGGCGCAGACCGGGGAATAGCAGCTATACGACGAGCGAGCTGTTGGGAAAGGGAGACCCCCTTGTGGGCAGTTGCGTCCCGTACGACGGCGGTCTGGGGTTTGTCGCGCGCTGTGCAGGGCCGACGATCGCTCGTAGGAGAAGTTCGATAGGGTCGATCTCCGGGCACATCTGGGGACTTGGTGTTGCTTAGCGCCTCTGCTCGCGCACGTGAACGGCATCCGTTGACTGACAGGAGATGCTTCTGGCCATGGACGACTTCCGCATCGACGTTTTGCGTGGCATGGGGAAGTTGCTGCTGGTTGTTCCGGCCTTAGCAGGGATGCTCTGCGCCGCCGCTCAGCCGACGCAGGTCGCCTGCACCTTGACGGCGGCGAAGATGGACTGGCTGGTTGGCGAGCCGTTCATCCCGATTGTGACGGTGGCCAACAAAGGGGAGGCGCCTGTCAAGCTCCGGGAACTCTTCGAAGTAGGGTTTCCCCCGCTTAAAGTGCTTGTTCTTCGCCCCGGCCAGACGGAGTGGCGCGAGTGCAGGCGGAATCGGCCTCCGTTTCTGGTCCGCTGGGACACCCTTGCGCCGCGTGAGGCCAGGAATGTAAGAGGGTATCTTTTTGCGAGCGAGACGGATCGTGCAAACCCAGACCCCGACAACTTGTTTGTGTTCGATGCACCAGGAGTCTACGGATTCAGGGTGGAATTGTCGCTGCCTATGGGAGAGGAATCAGCCAACCGCAGGGGCCTGGCGGCCGGCGAAATGGTTGATGTATTGAGCAACGCCATCCGGATCTCGGCTCATGCGCCGCAAGGGAGAGAGGCCGACGCGTTCGACGTATGGCGCGAGGGGATGCGCCGCAATGACTACACCGTGCCGTTGCTCATACTGCGCAGGGATCCCAGCATCCTGACGTTGTTGCACGACCATCCTGGCAGCATCTATACGGAGCATGTCCGCTTCTTCATCGCTCTTGGCAGCGTGGTTCCCTTTGAAGGCGAACTGCACGGGCGTTCGTCTTTCGAATACCAGCGCGACCTTCTTGAGACGGTGCTCTCGCACGGCGCCGAGTTCCCGCTGTTGGATGAAGTGGCACTGCGCCTGGCAGCACTGCACAACGCCTTGGGACGCCCGTATACCGCCAAGGTGCTTCTCAGAACCGTTGTGGGCGTCATGCCGGACAGCCCCGTTGTGCCGAAAGCGAAAGAGATGCTGCCGGAGATCGAGGAACGGGTGAGCAAACGGCAAGAGGCCCGCAAATAGGGCCGCGGACACGCGCTTGCCGGAGCGAATGCCCTGTCTTCTAGTCGCACGGGACAAGCAAGCGCCTCACGCCGTCGCTGCCCACGCTGTTTTCGTTGGCAACGCCGACATCCATCTGCTATGTCCATGCGGTCAAGTGCAAGGAAAACGTAAGAGAGGCCCGCCAGCGGTGGGTTTTTATGCGATTCTTGAAAACCGCCTTCGCACGCTCCACAATAGTGCGGGGTCCACTGGAGGGTATTATGTTCCTGTATGATCTGCCACTCGAGGAGTTGCGCACCTACACGCTACCCCAGACCAAGGCCTCCGACTTCCCTGCGTTCTGGGACGGTATGCGTGCCCGAAGCAAGGCCCAGCCGCTGCATCCTGCCGGAGAAAAGGTTCCCTACAACGTGCCTGAGGTTGTTGTCGAAAAGGTGTCGTACGAGGCATTCGATGGCGGTCGGATCGTGGGTTGGTTGGTGACGCTTGCGGACCGTCGGCCGCGGCCTACCTTGACGTTCTTCCACGGCTACAGCGGCAACAAGGGGCCTGTGGCCAACTACCTTCTGTGGGCGTTGCAGGGATATACCTGTCTGGCGTGGGATGTGCGAGGCCAACTGGGCGAAAGTACGGACTTCGCAGACTATCCAAGCGGACGCTTTGCCGGTTGGATGACAAGCGGCATCCTCGAGCCCGAGAAATACTATTTCGCAAGAGCGTATATCGACACGATACGCGCCTTAGATTTCGCCTGCACCCGTGAAGAGGTCGACGCAAAGCGGATAGGCGTAACCGGTGCGAGCCAGGGCGGGGGGCTGTCGTTGGCCTGCGCCTCGCTCGATCCCCGGCCTGCGCTTTGCATGGCGGAAGTGCCCGGCTTTGGCCACTTTGCGCGCACGCTGCAACTCACGCGTGCCGCGCCTTGGACGGACCTAACTACGTACTTCCAACGTCGGCCCTGGGATATCGATACGGCGATGAACACACTCAGCTACGTCGAGCTCAACAACCTTACGGACCGCGTTCAATGTCCCACGCTGGTCAGCGCGGGCCTGCTCGATGAGTTGTGTCCCCCCTCGACAATCTTCACGGCCTACAACCGGATTCCTGTGGACGAAAAGCGCATTGACGTCTATCCCTACAACGGGCACGAGGCCGGGCTCAACATCGAGACGATGATCTCCTGGGCTCGAAAACACCTGATGAAAGGCTAAGGGCTCCCAAAGACAGTCAGAGGACGCAATGGCAAGAGGATATGCGAAAGACGCTTTGTTGGCGCCGGGCAGGCCGCGCACGTACACCGGCCGGACATTGGATAGAATCTCCTTTCCGCTCGGCGGGATCGGCACAGGATCCGTGGGTCTTACGGGACACGGCGGCCTGAAGGATTGGGAAATCTTCAACCGGCCCAACGTCGGCGGGACCTTCCCCCGAACGTTTCCCCTGATTTGGGCGAAAGCGCAGGGCGAAGAGCCCGTGTGCCGTATTCTCGAGGCGCCGCCCAGCCCGCCCTATCAAGGGAGCGGCGGCGGTGATCCCTGCGTGAACGGCGAAGGCATGCCTCATATGGACGGCGCGGTCTTTCGCGGCGAATACCCGTTCGCCTGGATCGATTTCGCGAGCAAGCGGCTGCCGGTCTCGGTGCGCTTGGAGGCCTACAACCCGTTCATCCCAAGCAATCCCGACGACAGCGGGTTCCCCGTTGCGGTGCTGCGCTACATCGTCAAGAATGAAAGCAGCAAACGTGTCGAAGCCACCGTCGCCTGGAGCATGCTCAATATGATCGGGTCGATCGGTGTTGCGGGCAACGACCCCGTCTTAGGGAAAGCCGTCGAGCACGGTTACGGAAAGAACGTGAATACGTTTGTCGATCGCCAAGGCCTCCGCGGGCTTCTCTTCAGCTCGATCAAATGGCCCGAAGGTCACCCACGATTCGGCAACATGGCCCTGGTCACGCCTGAGCGAAGCGTGACGGTGCTCCAGTACTGGCCGCGCGAGACCTGGTTCACGCCGATGCATTACTTTTGGGATACGTTCTCGGCTAAGGGCGTCTTCGAGAACCACGACCTCGGCCCGTCACCGGACGGCCAAACCGACGCCGGCGCCCTTGGCGTGCGGATGCGGCTTCAACCGGGCCAGACAAAGACGATTGCTTTCTACTTTGCGTGGTATTTCCCTGTCTTTGAGAAGTACTGGCACCCGTCTCCGCCCCCGAGCGGCGAGGCGGCTATACCGCAATCGTCTGGCAAGCCCCTATGGCGCAACTACTACGCGGCCCGGTTCTCCAGCGCATTTGACGCGGCGCTTAAGCTCTATCGGCGAGAGAAAGTGCTCTATGGCGCGAGCCTGAGGGTC
>CAZBQH010000416.1:0-2010 GCA_964493915.1 uncultured Nitrospiraceae bacterium | reverse complement strand
TCCTCTTGCGTGGCTCATCGACAACCAGCCGCTCAAGCAGAGAATCATCGGGTATCTGGACTACATACTTGAACATCAACATGAGGATGGCTGGCTCGGCCCTCGTGTCGCCGAGAAGAAAGAGGCGGCAGACCTGTGGTCGCAGGCCCTGGCCCTCAAAATGCTGGTCGTCTATCACGATGCGACGGGTGATGATCGTGTTCCCGCTTGCGTCGGGAAGGCATTGCAGAGGCTGGATCGGCATATTGACAGGCAACCCTTGTCCAAGTGGGGCCAATTCCGATGGTTCGAGTTCCTCATTTCAATCTACTGGCTCTACGAGAGGATCGGTGAGTCTTGGCTGCTTGACCTCGCGGTCAAGCTCCACGCCCAAGGGTTTAGCTGGCAGGCTTTCTTCCGGCGTTGGCCGTTGACGGAACCTACGGAGAAAAAGCGCTGGAACTACGCCGGCCACGTCGTGAACAACGCCATGGCCCTTAAGGAAGGTGCTTTGTGGTGGAGGATTACCGGTACGGACGCAGACAGAGAAGCACCCTATGCAATGATGGAGGCACTTGATCGGTGCCATGGTATGCCCACGGGCGTCTTTAGCGGCGATGAATGCCTCGCGGGAACCAGTGCGATCCAAGGAACCGAACTGTGCGCGGTCGTCGAATTGATGTACTCCCAGGAGTGGTTGGTTGGTATCCTTGGCGATCCTGCGTTTGCCGACCGATTGGAGAGTATCGTTTTCAATGCTTTGCCGGCCACATTCTCGCCGGACATGTGGGCGCACCAGTATGATCAGCAGGTGAACCAGGTTGAGTGCAGCATTCGCGACAACCGCTCGTGGAACACAAACGGTCCAGATGCGAACATCTATGGTCTCGAACCGAACTACGGGTGTTGTACGGCGAACCTGAGCCAGGGCTGGCCAAAGTTCACAGCACACCTGTGGATGAAGAGCGTTTCCGGAGGCATCGCCGCGGTGGCCTATGCCCCCTCACAGCTCAACACCGAAATCGATGGAATCCCAGTCTCTGTGCAGCTGCAGACGGAATACCCATTCAGGCGTGATCTGCACTTCACCGTCAACGTAGAACAACCGGTCCGGTTTCCTCTTCTCCTGCGCATTCCCGCATGGGCAGAAGGGGCGATTGTAGAGATCGGCGACGAAACCGAGGAGATCCGGAAGACGGGTTCTTTTTTCACCATCGAGCGCAACTGGCAGGGCGAATCGTCCATCCTCCTCTCGCTGCCGATGACACCGCAGCGCCTCCCGCGTCCCAATGGCGCCATCTCGATCCGTCGTGGGCCACTCGTATACGCTCTTGCAATTGGTGAGCAATGGCGACCGGTCAACGAAGACAGACCATACGGCGACCCGCCTCATTCGGACTCGGAGGTGTTGCCCACGACTCCCTGGAATTACGCCCTTGAACTCAATGACAGCGACTTCGCGGCAGATATCCGCTTTGAGGAGCACAAGATTGAGACACCCGTCTTCTCTCCCGGCAGTCCTCCCGTTATCGCCACCGTCACGGGACGGCGTGTGCCGGAGTGGACTGAAAAGGATGGTTCTGCGGAGGCAACTCCTCAAAGCCCTGTCAAATCCGCCGAGCCGTCGGAAAAGCTGTTGCTGATTCCTTACGGCTGCACGAATCTCCGTATTGCCGAATTCCCCGTAGTGAAGAATGAAGAGGATGCCGAACCAAGCGTTCCAGGCGACGCTTGACAGCGCGCCTGAACGCGGACGTTGCATAGGAGAAGATGTAGGTCGGACAGCGGGAGTTGGATCGGAGCAAGGCCATCAACATCGACGCGGCATTGCCGACCACTTCACGTCCATCAGCCATCCCCATCGGTAGAGGTGCTCGATTCGTGTATTTTGTGGGCTGGGGGGTCGCGGTCGCGTTGCCGGTAGGCATCGCGTTGCTGCTGCTGCGTTATCACGCGCAGACGCCGGTGGACGAGGCCGAGGTGTTGATGCAACTCGAAGAGATGCAGCCCGATCTGCTCGCGTTGCCGGAG